>CAIKZX010000091.1 GCA_903832015.1 uncultured Actinomycetes bacterium | reverse complement strand
GGCTAGTAAATGAAGGCTCTTTCGGGCGGAAGAAAACTGGGGAAGAACCAAGTATTCAAAAACGAAGATAAGGGAGCCAAGGCCAAGGATTACCCTGATTTCTTTCGGCAATCTAAATTTATGTTTGATCGCTTCGGGCTTCATAGTCGTTCTAACTTTGCCACAAAATACCCCTGTTCGCCCGCATCAATCGGGGCCTAATCCTACTTTCGTTAAGATTGAGCCATGCGAACACTGGTGGTCCTGCCCACCTACAACGAGATTCTGAATATTGAACCGATGTTGCGGGCATTGCGAAAGGTCGTGCCCGAGTGCCATATCTTGGTCGTGGACGATAACAGCCCAGATGGCACTGCCGATATCGCAAGCGGTCTGTCCAAGGAGCTCGGAAATATCCAGGTGCTCCGTCGTGAACAAAAGTCTGGTCTTGGTGGAGCGTACCGAGCTGGCTTCAGTCTCGGGCTTCAGGAGGGGTATGAACGTTTTGTCGAAATTGACTGTGATTTCTCTCACGACCCCAATGTCCTGCCCACATTGCTCGAGGCGGCGGATAATTTCGATGTCGTAATTGGGTCAAGGTATGTAGCCGGAGGGACCATCCCGCGCTGGGCAATCTCTCGGAGACTGCTTTCGAGAGGTGGAAATCAATACGCATCCCTCATGCTGGGACTCAGGGTTCGAGACTCCACGTCCGGGTACCGCGTCTATTCCTCCGAAAGCCTTCGCAAAATAGACTATGAGTCAGTCTCTGCGGATGGTTACGGTTTTCAAATCGAAATGACCTATCGCGCCAGACTCGGAGGTGCTTCGATCACGGAAGTGCCCATCTCCTTCACTGATCGAACTGCGGGCGAGTCAAAGATGTCTAAGAGCATCGTGATTGAAGCATTACTACTAGTCACGAAGTGGGCTTTTCTACGCCCAGTCAAAGCGTTAAAAATCAGGTAATTGCGATCGAAGTCAAGACACTTGCCAGCTTGTCTTTAGTTTCTTCGCGTTCGGCAATTGGGTCTGATTCGCTGACGATGCCAGCGCCAGACCAAGCCTCGAAGTTATTCCCGGAAAGCACGACACCTCGAATGCCTAGCCACCATTCGCCATCACCAGAAGAGTCAATCCATCCAACGGGACCCGCGTAACTTCCTCGGTCTTGGCCCTCAAGGTCCGTTAAAAGCTGCAACGCCGCCTCGCGAGGAATTCCGCATACGGCGGCAGTGGGGTGTAGCAACCTGAGTATCTGCATCACTGGGGGCATTGATTCAGCTGAACCCGACGCTGATAGCCAGCTACTCAAGTGCGCGACAGTCCGCAATTTCAAAATTGACGGCTGCTCGTCGGCGGTTACGTCAGTGAAGAGGCCCTTAAGGACTGTCACCATTTCGTCTACAAGTAATTTGTGCTCGTTTAGATTCTTCGCCGAACCCAAGAGCCAGTTCTGGTAATCCTCCGAAGGAGTATTCAGGGGAAGCGCGATAGTTCCCGCTAGTGGGTTGCATCGAACAACGGTGCCGCGTCGTTCGATCAGTAGCTCGGGGGACACTCCTAGAAAACGGCGATTTGCCAATAGGGGCATTGAATATAGAGTGCACCGCGGTTCACGCTTTCGCAGTCGCATCGCCAACGCCCCAGCATTAATTGGCTCGGGAACTGAGCCCTTGACTGCTCTCGCGAGCACAACCTTTTGTACCTGATTCTTTCGAAGATGTTCGACAGCGGCAGCAACTTTGTGCGCATATTCCTCGGGCGTTGGTTCATAGTGGAGTGAACGGACGCTTTGCGGCTCTTGATCTACCTCTACGTACCTTTCCAAGATGGGAATCAAGCCTTCACTGTCCTCAACGGTGGTGACATAAGTAGTTCCATTGCTGTACTGCGTTACGAGGACTTCGGGGACGGACAGTTGACCCGATGCACTGGGATTGAAAGGAAGCGCGCCAAACGCAACTACACCGCTATCCGTGGGACCAACGTCTCCCATGATCACGTGCCCAGCAAGTTGCACTTCGGGCGAGAGGTCACTTGCAGTCACCGAAATAGATTGCACGGCTCGTCCAAGACCGACTCGAAGTACTTCATCGTTTTCGAGAAGCCATCCACCGTCTGCCCCGACCTTGCGCAACAGTTCGGGCTCGATTGGGCTGACCGCCAGCCGATGAAAATTCATCCGTTTCTCGTTGCGGACAATTGCTGACTCACGCCACCCATGACCGCGTAGTGATTCACGGCGGAAAATCCAGCCCGGTTAAGCATTCGCTTCAACTCATCTCTATCCGGGAGGTAGGCAGTAGATTTCGGGAGATAGGCGTAAGCCGCACGGTTAGAGAGGACCGATCCAATGAGAGGAACTAACTTTCGGAACCAGAGTTTGAAACCAAATTGCAAGATTTTGGAGTTTGGCTCAGAGATTTCTAAAATACTTATCCGTCCGTTCGGTCTGAGAACTCGGGCCATTTCATCGAAGGTCTTTTGCAGGTCGGTGAAATTCCTTAAGGCGTAGCCACAAGTCAGCCCATCGAAGGTGCCCGTAGCGTAGGGGAGCCTCACACCATCGGCCTGGACTCGCTCAGGGACTTTTTTGGCGGCGTGGAGCATCCCGTAGCTGAGATCGGTAGCAACGGCTATTTGGCCCTGCTTGGTTAATTCCCGCGTGAAGTCCCCAGTTCCGGCGGCCAAGTCCAATACTTTCGAGCCCTCTGGGAGATAGAGATTTCGGACACAATTGCGACGCCACTTTGCATCTAGCCCGAAGGTCATTATTCGATTAACGAATTCATAACGCCCCGCGATTGCGTCAAACATCGCGCGCACTACACGGGTCTTCTCGTCACCTTGAGGCAGGGGCGTGGACTTCATAAACCAACATCTTAGTTACCGTCATTTGACAGCATTCACGTGGGTCGATGATTAGACTTAAACCGTGGACCACACCTCTAAAGATGAGCAGCACAGAGATATTGCCAGTGGCGGTTTCCGCGCAGCACTTTTCGGTTTGGCCGATGGGCTGGTCACGAATGCATCTTTGATTTTGGGTTTTGCGGGGGCGAACCCGGGCCATTCGCTTGTACGGCTAGCTGGTATCGGTGGTCTGGTGGCCGGAGCTTTCTCGATGGCTACGGGCGAATACATCTCAGTCCAAAGCCAGAAGGAACTCTTTGAGTACGAGATTGAAGTTGAGCGCAGGGCGCTCGAAGCCTCACCGGAGGAAGAACTTCGAGAGCTTGTGGCCATATTCCAAAAACGTGGAGTCGAACTCGATGTGGCCGAGCGCTTGGCGACGGACCTGATGAGGAGTCCCGAATTGGCGTTGAGAACACATGCCCGTGAAGAGCTCGGAATTGATCCCGATTCTCTCGCCAAGCCTTGGGTAGCCGCCTACTCGTCATTTATTTGGTTTTCAGTTGGTGCGGTCGTCCCGTTGTTGCCGTGGCTATTCACCTCTCGAGGAGACCCTCTCATCCTCTCGCTGGTGCTTACGGCCGTTGCTTCTGCTTCGGTGGGCGCGGCGGTGGGATGGTTTACCCATCGTGGAGTGATTTTTTCCGCTCTCAGGTCTCTCGCAATTACGACACTGGCGGCGAGCGTCACTTTCGCCGTTGGGCACTTAGTGGGAGCTTGATTAACGCTCAAAGAGCATTAAGTGGTCCTCACGTTCAATTTTGAATCCGAATGAGGAATAAAGTGCGCGAGCAGAAGTATTTGATTCTTCAACAAAGAGAACCGCTCGGCTAGCACCTTTGAGTTGAAGATTTCTCAGGCCCGCTGCAGTGGCAATAGCCCCGAGCCCTTTGCCTTGCTGCTCAGGTGCCACCCATAGAACATAAATCTCGCCCTCTCGGGCGGGATGGAGTTCGTGGATTTTGGTCCACACTGAAGCAACCATCTCGGTGTCATCCATCACCACCAAAAAGCCTGATGGGTCAAACCAGGGTTCACTGAGCCGCTCTGATAAATCTTGAGGATTCCATGCGCCTTGTTCAGGGTGATTCATGAAAGCAAGTTTGTTGAGGCTTAACCAACGATCAAAGTCTGTCTGAGGATCGAAGGGTCTAATTGTGAGCCCGGCACTTCGATCTGGAAATTCATTGTCGAGTTGCATGCCCATCATCAGAAGGGTACGAATAGGAATTCCCTGCACAACAGGCAACTCGCCCCTGGTCCACCAATGCAGGTGGGGGTGGCTAGCTAGAACTAGTTCGAGGAGGTCTCGGTCTAATGACCCCCCAGCCATTTCTCCGGCACCGGGATCGGTTCCGGTCACCACGGCGAAGCCCTGAATGTGGCCCTCTGGTCCCTGGAGCCAATAACTGGCGGGCCTGTCGTGCAGCACCATTCTTCGCGCTGATTCGTCGATCGGAGCTCTCTTGAGCCGGCCCTCCATCTCGTTGAGGAGCTGGAGAACTTCGAGGCGCTCTGGGCCACTGAGCTTCTGAGTTTGGCGCCAGATGGTCATTTACTTAGACCTTTGTCGATACGCGCTGGAGTCGTCGGAGCAATGCTCCCACTGTGCGTTCCGCGGCAACCAATTCGGCGTAAACCTCGGTAGCCACTTGATTTTCGCCTAATTCAACGAGGGCGGTAATCCGAGCAGCGAGTTCGGTCATCGTTGAGGTGATTGTGTTTAGTTCTGTTTGCACACTCATGTGTCCTCCATGCGACCGCGGGCTCTTCGTCCGTCTAGCGTAATGGGTAATGAACACAGAAATGAACACTGGCAACGAGAGGGTCCTCTGGAAGAGTATTCGAATCGCTGGCGAGAATGCCGCTGAATATCTGCAGGGCCAAATCAGCCAGGATGTTCAAAAGGCTCAAGAGGGAGCGTGGACCTTCATTCTCCAACCAGATTCAAAGGTCTTGGCCCTGGGCTGGCTCCATTACGACGATAAAGGACTAATTCTTGATGTTCCTGAAGTCGCAAGTGAAGTCGTCGTGAGTCGGCTGCGCCGCTTTATTTTACGTATGGATGTTTCGCTATCCCTGGAGGATTGTGCGAATCCAAGAGTTCCGTTTCTCAGAGATGCTTTCGAGCTTGGTTTCCCATTAGAGATTGGTGATTTTGAACTTACCCCACACTCCATGGGTGGGACGTGGGTCACGAATGCGGTTTCGTTCACCAAGGGCTGTTTCACCGGCCAAGAACTAGTGGGTCGGCTCGATGCGCGCCAGGCCCCGGTACCATTTCAAATCGCGCGCCTGCGGGCGGATTCGGAACAAGCACTGCGTGACTACGTGCAACTGGGGTCTCAGAGCAAGAAACAAGGAATCCTCTACTTTTTCCAAGAACAGGAATCTTTTCACGCAGTGGCGGTTATGCATCGTGGAGTACTCGCGGACGAGAGCCTTGCAGAATCCGTTGGCGTGTCGATCGAGATGTCTGGTGTCTAAATCTGTGGCTACGATTTAGCGGTGGAGGAGTCGAATGCGCTTTGATCTTGAAGGCCTACTAATTAAGGTTTCTGGAGTCACCAATGAACAGGACGCTCTCTTGGCGATTGGCCTTGGTGCGAACGTCATAGGTTTCGAGATGTCCTCTGGCCCCCGACAGGTGAGTGCGCAGTTAGTGACTGAAATTGTCAGGCGCTTGCCTACGGGTTCACAGACGGTCGGGGTTTTTCGTGGAGACATGCCTCAGTACGTGGTTGAGGTTGCGAACAATTCGGGACTTTCGGGCGTGCAAATTGAGGGCCCGGTCTCGGTTGGTGCTCTGGGCTACATCAGTGAGCGTGTACGGACTGTCATGCGAATGGCACCATCTGTGGCGGCCGGAACTAGCGCAGCCCAAGAGTGTGATTACTTGTTGCTGCCCGAAGGTGATTCCCGCCAAGATTTGATCGAAGCGCTTGACTTCATGTCCGAATACGACCAGTTCACACCACTGATAGCTTCTGGCGGGTTGCAGGTCGATAACGTTGTTGACGTCGTGCAGAACTACCCGGTTTCAGGCGTTGACGTTCGCAGTGGGGTGGAGTCTTCAATTGGCGTCATCGACGCAGGACTAATGAGTGACTTTATTTACAACGCAAAATGGGCGTACGACAATTCGTACGTCGAACGACGACACGGATTTTTCGAGCAGTAACTTATTGCACTCGATGGAAAATGACACTTCCATTGTGCCCGCCAAACCCAAAAGAATTTGACAACACAATGTCATAGTTTCCCGGGCGTGGTGCTCCCGTTACTACGTCAAGGCCAACCGCAGGGTCGACTGTCACAGTTCCAGCCGTTGGCGGAATTACTTGATTACGCAAGGTGAGGACTGACACGACTCCCTCGAGGGCACCGGCGGCTGACAGGGAGTGTCCCAAGTGGCCCTTAACGGAAGTCACAGGTGGCACCTTGTCGCCAAAGACGTGTCGCATGGCCACGGATTCGGCTAGGTCATTTAGAGGGGTTGAAGTCCCGTGAGCGTTGATGTGGCTGACTTCACTCGCTTCAATGTCCGCGTCCGCTAATGCCAGCTCCATACAGCGAATGGCGCCGTTCCCTTCGGGATCGGGTGCGGTGATGTGGTGTGCGTCGGCCGTTGATGCAGCCCCGATGACTTCGGCGTAGATGGTGGCGCCGCGCGCAATCGCATGGTCCCAATCTTCGAGCACTAAGACCCCGGCACCTTCGCCCATTACGAAACCGTCTCTGTCGACATCGAAGGGACGCGAAAGGTCAGAATTGGATAACGCGGTCATGTTACGAAACCCACTCTCGGCAATCTCCACCATGACCGCTTCAGCGCCACCAGCGATGGCGACACTGCAACGCCCCGAAGCAACTAATCGAGCGGCATTGCCGATTGCGTGTGTACCGGCAGCGCAGGCCGTTGTCACTGTTTCGGCGGGTCCGCCAAGTCCAAATCTCATTGAAACCGCTGCGGTGGCAGCATTTGGCATCATCATGGGAACCATGAATGGAGAAACGCGAGTCGGCCCCTTGGTGTTTAGGGTGTGGACCTGATCGAGGACGGTTTGGAGGCCGCCAATACCCGTCGTCACGATTGAACCTCCGTCGACGATTGGCGAAGTCAAACCTGACTGTAGCCACGCCTCGTCAGCGGCAACGACTCCGTAGAGGGTGAACGGGTCGAGGCGTCGAAGTTCTTTTGGCCCGCCAATGTGGCTGGCGTCAAACTCACCCAGGCGCTTCGATGCGGGTGCCTGGGGCGACTGGAGCGCGCTCCAGAGGGCCTCAACGCCTACGCCAGCACAGGTGAGCGCCCCTAGTCCGGTGACGGCAACTCGGCGCCCTTGAATCGGGCCCGACGAGGTAATTCCAATGCGCACTTAGAGCTTGGCGTAAATCAGTTCGAAGGCTTGACCAACCGAGCCAATGTTCTTCAGCTCGTCCTCGGCGACTTCAATGTTAAAAGTCTCTTCGAGGGCCATGACGAGTTCAACCAAGTCCAGGCTGTCTGCTCCCAGGTCGTCGGCGAACGATGCTTCCATCGTTACCTTGCTGGCGTCTACTGCTAGTACATCGACACAGTTCTGTGTAAATTTTTCGAAAGCTTCGTTGCGGTCCATAATCTATCCTCCGTGCGGTTTATGAACGTCCATCTTACCTAAGTCGGCGAAGTGAACGGGTATTACAGGCCCATCGACATTCCACCATCAACGGCAATGATCTGTCCCGTTACGTATCGTGCTGAGTTACTGGCGAGGAACCCGACAACTGAGGCGATGTCTTCGGGCTGTCCGCTTTTACCCATCGGTATCATCGCCAACATCGCATCACGGGCTGCGCCGATATCCGCAGTCATATCGGTGTCGATTAATCCAGGGGCGACCACATTGACGGTGACGCCTCGGCCGGCAACTTCGGTCGCAAGGGAACGAGCTAGTCCGACCACACCGGCTTTGGAGGCGGCGTAGTTCGCCTGGCCTGGATTGCCTACAAACGGACTGATTGATGAAATGAAAATTATTGAGCCGTTACGGGCCTTGATCATTGAGGGGATAACCGCTCTCGCACTGTAAAAGGAGCCGTCAAGATTGATCGAGAGAACATCACGCCATTGCTCGTCGCTCATGCGCATGGCGAGGCCATCCTTAGTGATGCCGGCATTGGCAACCAGGGTGTCGACAGGGCCGAATTCCTCAATGCTGACTTTTACCGCCGCTGCCACTTCCTCTGAATTTGAAACGTCTACAGCAATGCTTTTGGCGCAACCCGAAGGAGCTTCGCCAGACCGTGAGAGCCCGACGACACGGTCGCCTTGATCAATAAAGTGCTGGGCAATAGCGTGGCCGATCCCGCGGCTCGCTCCGGTAACGATTACGTGCTGGTTCATATTTTTACCTGTTTCATTTCCTCAAGACTAAGTGGAGCTACTTGAGTCTCAAATTCGCGAATCCGTTTTGTCAATCCCGTGAGAACGCCCGCCGGGGGCATTTCGATGGTTTTGTTGACCGACTGAGGCAGTGCGATAGTTGCGGCAAAAAACTCCACGGGTGAGGTGAGTTGCTGACTGAGCAGAGAGGTCCATTCCTGAGCCGATCCGTGCGGACGAGCGTCAACATTAGCGATGAGGATGTGCTCCGTTTCCCCCCAGTGAGCGCTGGCTAGTCCCGCGTCGAGCTCGCTCTGAGCGGCAGACATGAGAGGGGAGTGAAATGCGCCTCCGACG
>CAIKZX010000090.1 GCA_903832015.1 uncultured Actinomycetes bacterium | reverse complement strand
TCTGTGATTGCCACCATGCGGTCCATTAATGAGTCAAAGAGAGCGGGCTGCGAATGCATCATGGTCTTGATGACGCCAAACTCGCGAGTGGGTGCGCCTTCGACGAGATAACTCGCGACGGTGAAGGGAGCCCCGGCAAATCCGATGAGTGGGGTGTCGGTTTCGGCGAGGGCGGCGACTGACAGCTCCACCGTTTTCATTACGTGCGCGTAATCGTCGGGGGTGATGTCGCGCAAACGTTCGAGGTCGCTCGAGCTGGTGAAGGGCTTGGCGATGACGGGACCGCGACCGGGCTCGACGTCAACCCCAAAGCCAATGGCGTGGTAGGGAGTCACGATGTCCGAAAAGAGAATGGCCGCATCGACGCCGTAACGACGAACTGGCTGCAAGGTGATCTCGGCACTGAGGGCGGGGTCGGCGATGCCGTCGAGAATTGAACCCGTTCCGCGCAGGGCGCGGTACTCGGGGAGCGACCGACCGGCCTGACGCATGAACCAGACGGGGAGGTGCTCGACCGTTTCGCCACGGGCGGCACGCAGAAATACTGGTTCGCTCACTCTGTTCCTTTCCAGACGTAGCCAATTTAGGTCTATTTGAGCCCCGTATGTCCTTTAGGAGGGTGGCCCGAACTCCTCTAGACTTGTATCTCCCCTAAAGCGAAAGGAGGGGTTGTGGCGCACGAACGTGAAATTGCCGAGGAGCAATCCTTCCTGGACCAAGCCATGGTGGCCCTCAGCCACATGCGCGATGAAGCGATGGCGCTGCGCGATTCGGCCGCCGTCGCCAACATGCGTGGCGCCGGCGACCTCGTCGAACGAGATGTCGTGATGGGTACTGCTCTTAATCGCCTAGAACAACTAGCAATTGGCGACCAGGCACTGTTCTTTGGTCGCATTGACTTCCAGGCCGACGCCGAGGAGGCGGGCGCCTCTTTCCACGTGGGCCGGCTGGCGGTCTCGGACGAGCAACTCAACCCCCTGGTCGTTGACTGGCGAGCCCCCGTCGCCGAGGCCTTCTACCGCGCAACTGGTGTCGAGTCACTGGGACTGTCGTTGCGTCGTCACGTTTCCATTCGTATTCGTGAGGTAACCGGGGTCGAAGACGAGTACTTCGCCGACCAGCATGGTGAGTTGCACCTACCCGAAGGCGACGAACGCTCGGCTACTCACGAAGGATTGGTTGATGGTGGTCTCGCTTTGGGGGGCCCCGGCGCACTGCTGGCGGCTCTGGGTAAAGCGCGCACCGGTCACATGGGCGACATCGTGGCGACCATTCAAGGTGAGCAGGACCGTATTATTCGCAGCCCACTCGCGGGCATCATGTTGGTTCAGGGCGGTCCCGGCACCGGCAAAACCGCCGTCGCGCTTCACCGCGCGGCCTATTTGCTCTTCACTCACCGCGCCACCTTGGAACGTCAGGGCGTCTTGGTCGTTGGTCCCAATCCATTGTTCTTGAACTACATCGAAAATGTTTTGCCAAGTTTGGGGGAGTCGGGGGTCACCCTCTCTACGATCACTGACCTTGTTACTAACGTCCACGTCTCGGCCACCGAGTCCGAAGAGCTCGCCCAACTAAAGGGCGACGCGCGGATGGTGCAACTGCTCGCCCGAGCCCTGCGCACACGCCAACGCGCTCTGAAGACCGATGTTGAGATTCCGGTGGGGCGCGCGGTTGTTTTGCTGCGGGCCGCCGACACCGCCGACATCGTTGATCGAGCCCGAAAGCGCCCCGGTAATCACAACGCTCGTCGTTCGGCGGTGGGCCGTGAAATCGCTCAACGCTTGGCTGCTCGCTACCACGACCGGTTTGTTCGCGATAACGCCGAGGCGGGCAACGACCACGTGGAGTTGGCCGACCTAATTCGCGCCACCCCGCAATTTAGAGAGGCCCTGCAACGCATCTGGCCACGACTCACCGGCCAGGACCTGCTGCACGATCTCTTTGGCGCGCCAGCTCTTCTCAAGGCCGCGGGAGCCGATCATTTCAGCGAAGCGGAGCTCGCGTTGTTGCACCGACCCCGCAGCGCCTCGATGGGCGACATCCCCTGGACCAAAGCGGACGCGGCTCTCATTGACGAGGCCCGCATTTTGCTTGGACCACGCAAGAAACCCAAAGCGCCAACGCGGGGTCGTACTGACAACATGCTCGACGGCGTTGACCTCGACGCCTATTCGGGCGACGTTCGAGCGGCTGCGCTCCGTGAGGCGCAACGCCTCAACCGAGCGCAAGAGATTGAACTCGACGAAGCCGAATTCGTCACCTACGGACACATCGTCGTTGACGAAACGCAAGACCTCTCACCAATGGAGTTGCGAGTCCTAAAGCGTCGCGACCTCTCGGGATCGATGACCATTGTTGGCGACATGGGCCAAGCCACCACCGCCGCCTCATCGGCTAGTTGGGATGTCGTGTTGCAGATGTTGTCACCACGACGCGAACCGGTTCGCGTCGATCTCACGGTGAGTTACCGCACCCCCGAAGAGGTGCTCGACTTTGCGGCGCCCACCTTGCGCGCGGCCGCTGATGGTCTCGAGCCACCCCGACCGGTTCGCCACGCGGGATTTGATCCACGCGTAATTGAATGCGCTGCGGATGAAATGGAGAGCACCCTCGTTACGGTGGTGCGCGAAGAGCTCGCCGCGGTGAGCCCCGGTCGAGTAGCGGTTATTGCGCCAGCGCAGAAGGTCCCCGCCGTACTGGCGATGCTCACGAGTGCGGGCCTACCCGCCATCGATCCGACCGCCGAGGAGTCCATTGGCCTCGGGGCGGACCTCGTGGTCCTCGCGGCCGAAGCCTCCAACGGTTTGGAATTCGACGCCACGGTCGTGGTTGACCCGATGGACATTGCCTGTCGAGGGAGCGTCCAGGGTCAAGAAACCCGACGGGGACTGAGAACGCTCTACGTCACGATGACTCGCCCGACCCGTCGTTTGGCCATCGTCGCCAGTACCGGACTCCCCGAAACAATTCATAAATAGGGGTTGGTCAAAGCCGGTGAGTTGCTGGATTAAGCCTTCGGTAGAATAAAACTTGTGAGTCAGGCCATCCCCCTAGATAACCTGGCGAAGCAAGGAAAGATTGTTCACGATCGTCCACCGATGCTCGCCATTGGTGTGATGATTTGGCTCGGTTCAGAGCTGATGTTCTTCTCGGGGCTCTTCGCCGCATTGTTCACTATCCGTGGACATATCGGCACCTGGCCTCCTGCCGGTACCAAGTTGGACGTGCTGCAGTCGGGCATCTTCACCATCATTCTGGTGGCCTCCTCTTTTACGATGCAATACGCCGTTTGGCTAATCGAACACCGAGAGCGCGGCAAGGCTCGTAATTGGGTCATCATTAGCCTCGTCATGGGCGCGCTCTTTGTAGGCAATCAGGTCTACGAGTGGATTCACTTGACGACTCGTTGGTACACCAACTCCTACGGGTCAATATTTTTCATCTCTACCGGACTGCACGGAATCCACGTGTTCCTCGGACTGGTGGCGATGGCCTTCTTGTTATTCCGCATGCGTGGGCGAACCGGTGACCCTGGTGAACTCTCCACCTTCCAAGGGGTGTCCTATTACTGGCACTTCGTGGACGTCGTGTGGATCGGTCTCTACTCGGCGTTGTTCTTATTAAAGTAGAGATGATGAGCACTTCAGCGTTGAAACGTTCAGTTGCATTCTTATTTTTGTTGGTACTTGTCGCTGGACCCGTGCTGGTCTTCTTAGGTCCCGCTAACGCTGCTTCCCATAACGGCTATCAGACCTCACGTAAAAATTCGGGAACACCAAACTCTTCGCAGGTCGTTCGCGACGCCAAGGGAAACGTTATTAGCTACGGCAACAACTCGATTACCTACAATGCCCCTTCAACGGCACTTATCCAGCTCGGTCACGCGCTCTACTTGCAAAACTGCGCCACCTGTCACGGCGTCGAAGCAAACGGCGTGACCGCCGACGGCACCGCGGGGGCGTATCCCAATTTGGTGGGGGTCGGTCCCGCCACCGTGGACTTTTGGATTGAGTCTGGTCGCATGCCCGCCGCAGATCCCCGCAACGTGCAGGCCGCTCGTCACGTTGCACGGTTGAATCACCAGCAGGCCCTCGCCATCGCGGCCTGGGTCAATTCGCTCGCTCCGGGGCTCCCTCTTATTCCCACTCCGCACCTGAACAACGCCAATGTGTCAGATGGGGCAGCGCTCTTCGCTCTTAACTGCGCCGCCTGCCACACCATTGAAGGTTCGGGTGACGCGCTAGCGGCCAATACCTACGCACCCTCGTTGCGCAACATTCCCGCCTACCAAGTCGTCGAGGCCATTCGCACTGGACCGGGCAACATGCCACGCTTCACCGGAAATCTTTCGGACAAGCAGGTGAACGATGTTGTTAAATACGTCACCACCGAAATTCAGCACCCCAACAACCCAGGTGGCCTGGGGCTGGGTGGACTGGGACCGGTAGCCGAAGGTTTCATTGGGCTAGCCATTGGAGTTGGAATCTTGGCCCTCTTGGGTTACTGGGTGGGGGAGCGCGACTAGTGAGTGAAGACCTTTCTCGTACCCCGGTGAGTTTGTCGAGCGTCCGTGAGGATGACCCGCACCTCCAACCCGCCGCCAAGAACCCAATCGTTGTCGAGCGCATCATTGCCCTCAACTTCATCGCCGCCATGCTGAGTCTCGCTGGTTTCCTCTGGGCCTACGTGGTGAACGCACAAGCGTGGAAATTAGGCGCGACCTTTGGTGGAGGCCTCTTTTTCCTCGGCGTGGGTCTCGTCGCCTGGGGCAAGTACCTCATGCCTCGCGGTCCCTTCGTGGAAGAACGCCACGTCCTCTCGAGCACCCAAGCCGAGCGCGACTCATTTGCTGACGCCATTGTCAATCGTGGCGGCGGCGTCATTAAGCGACGTAAATTCTTGGGCGGGCTTTTGGGTGGATCGGTGGCGCTCGTAGGTGCCGCATCAGTTTGGCCCCTACTGCGTTCCTTGGGTCCAATGCCTAAAGGTACGTTGTTTCACACCGATTGGCGCAGGGGCACCTACGCCGTTGATCAATCGGGACGTCGCATTCACACCAGCGACCTGGCCGTGGGTTCCATTGTTACGGTATTCCCAGAGGGCAAACAAGACTCCGAGCGAGGCCAAGCGGTTGACCAGACCGTATTGATTCGTATCTCGAATCAGGACTACACCACCCAGAAGGGTCGCGAAGGCTGGGGCCCGAAGGGCTACGTGGCCTACTCCAAGCTGTGCACTCACTTAGGTTGCCCGGTCGGTCTGTACGAACAGCAACTGCAGTTACTGGTTTGTCCCTGTCACCAGTCCATGTTCGACGTTACTAACGGAGCCATTCCCAACTTCGGGCCAGCGCCCCGTCCGCTACCCCAGTTGCCATTGATGATTGATAGCAGTGGGTACATTCGGGCCCAAAGTGATTACCACGAACCGGTCGGACCTGGATTTTGGGAGCGCGCATGAGTGACGCTGTAGCTTCGAAACTAACTAAGGGAAAAACCTTCGGGGCCTACGGCCGCGTCGGTCAAGCCATCAATGAGTTGGACGAACGCCTCGGTGTCGCTAAGGGCGGACGCACCTTCTTAGACAAGGTATTCCCCGACCACTGGTCATTTATGCTCGGTGAAATCGCGCTGTACTCCTTCATTGTGCTGCTCGCCACCGGAGTATTTCTCACCTTCTATTACATTCCCTCCTCGGCGATCATCACCTACCACGGTTCGTACCTACCGCTTGATGGTCAGCACGTCACTCAGGCGTACGCCTCATCCGTAGATCTTTCCTTTAACGTGCGCGCGGGCCTGTTGATGCGTCAGATGCACCACTGGTCCTGTGACATTTTCACCGGAGCAATTGTCGTTCACATGGCCCGCGTCTTCTTTACGGGAGCCTTCCGCAAGCCCCGCGAGAGTAACTGGATTGTGGGCAATCTCTTGCTCATCCTCGCCATCGCGAACGGGTTCCTCGGTTACTCCCTGCCCGATGACCTGGTGTCCGGTACCGGAATTCGCATCGCATTCTCTATCGCTGAGTCGATTCCTCTAGTTGGTACCTACGCCGCCTTCTTTGTCTTCGGTGGTAACTTCCCCGGCGCCTCGACCATTCCGCGCTTTTACATCCTTCACGTCCTAATCATCCCCCTGATTATCTTGGGGCTGGTTGGTGCGCACCTCTTTTTGCTAGTTCGCCAAAAGCACACTCAGTTCCCCGGACCCGGACGGACCGAAAACAACGTGGTGGGTTCACCAATGTTCCCCGTCTTTATGGCCAAGACCGCCGGCTTCTTGTTCCTCGTAGCGGGAGTAGTTGGACTGCTCGGCGCCTTCGCTCAGATCAACCCCATTTGGCAGTTCGGCCCCTACGACGCCGCGAAGATTTCGTACGCCGTCCAACCAGACTGGTACATGGGCTTCTTAGACGGTGCGCTGCGGATCTGGCCCTCGTGGAGCTTCCACAGCTTTGGACACACCATCCCGCTCGAAATCACCATTCCTTCAGTCGTGCTTCCGGGCATTATTTTCACCCTGGCCTTTGCGTGGCCGGCGTTGGAAAGTAAATTCACCGGGGACAAGGCAATGCACCACCTACTCGACCGGCCGAGCATGCGCCCGAAGCGGACCGCCGCCGGCGCCGCGGTGCTGGCCTTTTTGTTCACCCTGTTCGTCGCATCATCCACCGACGTCATCGCGAACTTTGGGCACCTGTCCTTGAACTCAGTGCTGTGGGCCATGCGTGTACTGACCTTCGTGGTGCCACTGGTTACCTACCCCGTGACGTACTACCTCGCCAAGGAGATGCAACACGCTCCAGGTTCGGGTAAGCGCAAGACAACAAATGTTGTGACGCGCACGGTGGCCGGTGAATACGTAGCCGCTCCTGCTCCGGCCTATAGCGAAGATGTGCATGAAGAACTCAAACCAGCGGTTGTCCCGACTTACATTGAGGCCGCTGACCCTTCAGTGAGTGGTACTGAAGCCGTTCGGCGCTAGTAACTCGTGACCGCTCGACCCAGAGGGCGACTTCGAACGACCCGGTATATCTTGAGCCTTGTGGCGGTGGGTTGTCT
>CAIKZX010000089.1 GCA_903832015.1 uncultured Actinomycetes bacterium | reverse complement strand
GAGTCGAACCCGCGACACCACGATTATGAGCCGTGTGCTCTAACCACCTGAGCTACGCCGCTTTGGCGAGCCCTCTGTCGGGATTGAACCGACGACCCCTTCCTTACCATGGAAGTGCTCTACCACTGAGCTAAGAGGGCATCCACGCCTATTGGCGCGGAGCGAAAGTCTACCCCTTGAAACACGGTCATTTCCAACCGATACCGGTACCCTTGAGACCTATGAGAACCCGTCAGGTCGAAGTCGAGGATGCGCAGGCCCTCTTGGACATCTACAACCCCGAAGTTATCGAAACGACCGTCTCTTTTGACCTGGTGGCGCGGACCCTCGCCGAGCAAGAGGAGTGGATCCGTCTCCACCAGGGCACCCACCCCGCCCTCGTCGCCGTCAATGACGAAGACGGGGTTGGCGAACCGGGCGCCCGCGGTGAGCTCATCGTGGGATTTTCGGTGGTGTCGCCCTTTCGCGAGCGACCCGCCTACTACACGACCGTGGAGAACTCCGTCTACGTCCACCGCCAGGTACGCGGACGAGGGGTGGGCGAGTTGCTCATGCGCGACCTCCTCGTTATCGCCAAGGAGATGGGATTTCACTCTCTTATTGCGCGCATCGTTGGTGAAAATCACGGCTCTATTCGACTTCACGAAAAAGTGGGCTTCAATTTGGTCGGTACGGAAATTGAAGTTGGCCGCAAACACGGATTGTGGCTCGACGTCGTCGAGTATCAGTACGTGATGGAGAGTTAGCGACTTCGCGGTACTTGTTTTATTGGCCGCTGCTCCGGCCAACTCCACTGGGTCCACGACCCCATCGGGGCGGCCAAGAAGGTGAGCAGAATACCCACCGCAACGATGACCAGTCCGATGCTCGCATGCTTAAAACCATTCACGAGCTCCCCCGCACCCGGCAGTCCCATGAAGGGTCCGGCGATTGATAGAGCGAGCAACCAGAAGTGTTCACGACCTTTATAACAAGCCGCTAGCAAGAGAAGTCCCCACACCAAGTACCACGGTTGTACTACTGGACCGAGCATGACAAACAACACCAGCGCCACGCCGAGCGAGCGCAACCACCCACGCTTGGTCGAATGCCACAGCAGCCACAGTGACGATCCAACGGCCACCGCCAGACCCACCGATCGAGTAACCGTCAGCACCACATCTTCGCTCCAGTGCAGACCGAGGAGACTCGCGAGTTTTGTGATCGACAGCCCGATACCGGTGGCGGGCGCCGCCCAGGAACGAACGGTTCCGTTGGAGAGGAGGTTGCGGACCCAGCCAAAGCCAAAGCCCGCCATCCACGAGGTCACACTCAGAGTGATAAAGCCAATCAGGGAGCCAATAATGAGGGGTCGGAGACGTTCTCGCTTGGGAGCGTGCTCATCGCGCACCCAACTCCAGGCCACAAAGGCAATACCTAAGGCGGCGGGGGCCTTAATGGCGGTGGCCAGCGCACAAAAGAAGAAGGCCCAGTAGAAGTGCTTGCGTAGTGCCAGGGCTACGCCGATCAGCAACAAACCCGTCATGATGGCGTCATTGTGACCTCCGGCAATCAAGGTGAGTATCACCAGAGGGTTGAGCGCACCAAGTACCAGGGCCTCACCGGGATCACGGTTCAACGCGCGAGCAATAGCCGTCACCGCCCAACCGATAAGTCCCACCGCAACGACCTCGAGTAAGCGAAGACAGACCACCGTGGCTAATTGATTGTGGTGGGTCAACCGAGCGAATGATCCGTCGAGAAAGAGAAAGAAGGGTCCGTAGGGGGCGGGGGCGTTTCCCCAGAGTGGGTCAACCGGTGACACGTAGGGACTCGACCCCATTGTGAATGGTCCATACAAATAGGGACTGATGTGATGACTGGTCATCTCACCCTGGGCGGCGTAGGAAAAAATATCGCGTGAGAAAAGCGGCGGCGCAATAATCATCGGTGTTGCCCAGACCGCCAACATCAGCCACAGCTGTTTGACCGACGCGCCCCGGTGCAGTTTCACAACCTCAGCGAGTCGCAACCAAACGCGCATCAACAAGATGATTCCGGCGTACGTCAATACAATGGCGAAGAGTAACTTCGTCTCCGATGGTGTTGCGCTCGGACTCTGCACCGGCTCACCAAAGAACCAGGTGGTATCCATATTGAGTTTGAAGGGAGAGTTCGTAAAGGAACAGCCCGCCAGAATCATCACCGAGGCGATAAAACCTAAGAGACCGGGGGCCCACAAAAAGTGCCAGCCCTGAAAGGGTCCGGGGGTGAATCGACCGAGCGGGGTGTAGCGCCGCTCGCCCATTTGGATGAGCGCCTCGAGGTGATTGATTCCGTAGACGTAGGTACGGTAGGGGGCCCGCAACCAGTGCGACATTCGTTGCATGACTCCCCTTCTAGAACATCGCCAGTCTTGCCGAGGCTGCGTGGGCGTGACCAATCCAGCCGAAGTTGGATTGGTTGGTGGGCCAGGAGGGATTTGAACCCCCGTAGGCTAAGCCGTCTGGTTTACAGCCAGATCCCATTGGCCACTCGGGCACTGACCCGTCAAAGAGCCTAGTTCGTGGGAGCCACCCGCTTCCAACCGAGTGGGGCCTAACATTGGTCCATGCCAAGTTTTGATGTTGTCTCCGAAATTGACCACCAAGAGGTTCGCAACGCCGTGGACCAGGCCAACCGTGAAGCCACCACCCGCTTTGACTTCAAAGGCACCGACGCCAAGATTGAGGTCACCGATAAGGAGCTCACGCTGAGTGCCTCGACCGAAGATCGGTGCAAGGCGCTCTACCAACTCCTCGAAGAAAAGTGCGTGAAGCGTGAAGTTTCGCTCAAGACGCTCGACCCGGGGAAAATTGAAGTGGCCTCTCATAACTCCGCCCGTCAAAAGGTTGCCCTCAAGGCGGGCATCTCCCAAGAGGTTGGCAAGAAGATCAACAAGTTGATTAAGGAGATGGGCGCCAAGAACATCACCTCGTCAATTCAGGGTGATCAAGTTCGCATTACGGGCAAGCAGCGCGATGACCTGCAGCAAGCCATCGCGATGTTAAAGGAGTCCGACATCGAGACCCCTTTGCAATTCACCAACTTCCGCGACTAGGCCAAAGGTTTAGTCGGGCTCGCCTGCTCTTCGGCGACCAAGTGCGCTTCGATATCTTGGACCACGTGAGATTTGAAGATTCGGTTAAAGACCATCAACTTCAATACCCAAAAGACGGCGAAGCTCAATAGGTTCATACCCGCGACCAAGCCCGTGTTGAGAAGGTGTGACCAGTGGTGTGAATGTACTTGACCACGAGCCCACCACGCCCCAAATTGACTAAAGGCAATACCGAGTAGCGACATTGACCAGAAGGGGATGATTTCATTGCGTAGGTGGCTGCGACCCTTCTTGCCCCAGGTCCAGGACCGGTTCAATTGATAGGCCGGGACCGACGCGATGAGGTTTCCGGCGAGGGTGGCCCACATTACGCCCGGCACAATACGCAGGCCGTAGAGCAGGGCGATGGAGATGAATGAGACGGAGGTCGTTATCGCCGAAACGGTGGTGAAACGAATTAATTTCTTACCCTGATGGGTTCGGGTCCAGTCCAGAGCCTGGCGAAGGGGCGACGACACTCTAGAAGACTACTCCTCGTACCCCTAGCGAACTCGCGCTTAGCGCTCGTCCATGGGTACGTAGTCGCGAACTTCACGGCCCACGTATATCTGGCGGGGACGAGAAATCTTGGCCCCCTGGTCCAGCAGCTCCTTGTAGTGCGCCAGCCAGCCCGCAGTCCGCGGGATGGCGAAGAGCACCGTAAACATCTCGGGTGGGAACCCCATGGCCTGATAAATCAAGCCCGAATAAAAGTCAACGTTCGGGTAGAGGCGACGCGAAACGAAGTAGTCATCCTGCAGCGCTACCTCTTCGAGCTTGAGCGCGATGTCGAGCAGTGGGTTAAAACCGGTAACCGCAAAAACCTCGTGAGCGGTTTTCTTGATGATCTGCGCGCGAGGGTCAAAGTTCTTGTAGACCCGGTGACCAAAGCCCTCCAGTAGAACTTCACCACGCTTCACCCGTTCGATGTAGGCCGGGACATTGTCAATTGAACCAATGGTATTGAGCATCGTAAGCACCGCCTCGTTGGCGCCGCCGTGACGTGGCCCGTAGAGGGCGGCCGTGGCCGCGGCGGTGGCCATGTAGGGATCGGCGTGCGATGAACCAACGGTACGCATGGCAGTGGTGCCACAGTTCTGTTCGTGGTCCGCGTGCAGAATAAACAACACTTCTAGAGCGCGCACCAACACGGGGTGGGCCTCGTAGCGAGGTTCGGCAACCTTCCACATCATCGAGAGGAAGTTTTCGACGTACCCCAAGTTGTTGTCTGGATACACAAAGGGCATGCCCACCGAGAAGCGGTGTGCGGCCGCGGCCAGTGTTGGCATCTTGGCAATCAGGCGCACGGTCTGGCGATGCAGATTCGCGGGGTCTTCGATATCCTTGGCATCTTTGTAATAGGTCGAGAGCGCAGCAATAGCCGACACCATCATGCCCATGGGGTGAGCGTCGTAGTTAAAACCTTCCAAGAAGCGCTTGCGCACGTTCTCATGAATGAAGGTGTGAAAGGTAATTTCCGTCTCCCACACTTTAGCCTCTTCGGCGGTGGGCAGTTCACCATTGATCAAGAGGTAGGCGACCTCCACGAAAGAAGCCCGCTCGGCGAGTTGTTCAATGGGATAACCGCGGTAGCGAAGAATCCCCGCTTCACCGTCCAAGTAAGTAATAGAGGATTTGGCGGCGGCGGTAGCCATGAAGGCCGGGTCGTAGAACCACACACCGGGAACCGCTTTCAGGAATTGGGCGGAGGCAATGCCGCCGTCTTCGATTGGAATCTCAACGGTGTTACCCGTGCGATTGTCGGTGATGGAAATTGACTCGCTCACGAAACCTCACTATTTGGAACCTTCGCCAATGATAGAAGAACTCGACGGTAACTAAAACGAAAAATTAGCCCGCGGGCGTGGTCAGCAGGTGGTAGGTCCTCGTGGTCGGCGCCCCGGGTAGGTGGGGGGCATTCACGAGAACAATTGTGAGGGTGCCTCGCTCGCTAGTCGATACCTTGAAAGCTTTAGGAATAAAGGCGCGCGAAGCGCTTGGCCCGAGCGTGGCGTGCAGCAAAATTGTTTGCACCCCCCGCCTACCGGAGTTATCCCTGAAGGTGATTCTGACGGTTACTGGCTGCACGACAAAGGCCCCGTTGGTCACCACGACTGCGCAGTGGAGCCGACCGGTCGCCGGGACGGTCAAGATCTGCCCCACCTGAGGTAGTGGCGCTGGTTGAATTTGAACCGCCGAAATAGTGACTGAGCGGACCAGGCGCAGAGTAACCTATTGGGTCAGATTCGAGAATCCAGCAACTCGCAAATAGTTGGCCGTCGAATTGGTGGTCGCGTGCAAGACCACGTGACCGGGATCATTTCGTAGTTGGCGGCGAATCTGATTCCACGCCGTACTCGAGCTCTGCAGAACCGAAGCCGGATTGACGGTGTTCGAAGTAGCGGTGAAGGGAAGTTGTAGATCCGCTTCGAGATTATGAATAATGCCCCTCCAGGCTTGCGTGCGCTCGTCAGTGATTGCTCGCAACCGTGTATTCAAGTCACCAACGATTGTTGGTTGAACTAGATAGCGCGAAGTGACCTCAATGGCCTTGACCTCTGCACTCATAACTACCAAGCGGCTCGCTAACTGTACCCTGGACATGGTGGCGCCATGGGTCAGTAAGAAATGGAACTGTTGGTCTAGCGAGTTCTCTGAACGAATGAGCCCGTTGGCAATTCCACCAAAGTTTTCATTGATTTTTGTTAGCGGTCCGGAAGAATGATTGGCTGCCGTTTTGACGTCTTTAGCGAATGCGACGAACGCGCAAAATAACAGGAGGCCCACCGTTGCGAGGGTGAGTCGACGACGCGAGGCGCGAGAGCGGGGCACGCTCACAGAATTTAGTCTTCAGCGCCCTGGGCCAATTCCGCCTCAATGATTACGCCATTATCGAAGGTTTCGTCACCCTCTTCGATGGTCTCCCACTTTTCGTCATTGAAGGTCCGCGGTAGTTGGTCCACGGGCTTGAGCTGAGGCAGTTCGGTGGATTTGGCGATACCCACCTTGTCGCGCACCGATCGAGCAAAGGGGATGAGCCGTCCTTCCACCGAACCTAAAAGTTTGTTGTACTCCTGGGAGGTCTTGATGATTGACTTACCCATCTCATGAAGAGGCTTGGCCACATTGAGAATTTTGTCGTAGAGCTGTTCAGCCATCTCTCGAATAGCTTCGGCGTTAGTCGCAATCTCAGACTGGCGAACGAGCATCGCTACCGAAAGGAGAAGCGACATGACGTTGGTTGGCCCCGCCAAGAGAACGTGAGACTCAATGGCGTCACGAACGATAGTGGGGTCCGCTTCGATCGCTGCGCCCAACATGTAGTCGCTAGGCAAGAACAAGACCACCGCTTCGGGGGAGGGTTCAATGGCGTTCCAATAGGCCTTCGCGGTGAGCGTTTTGATGTGATCGCGTAAAGCCTTCGCGTGCGCCTTCATCATCTCTTTGCGCTTAGCCAGATCATCTTCCTGCATCGCCTCTTCGAAGGCCTTGTAGGGGAACTTCGCGTCAATGGCCATGAATACATGGTTGGGTAGATTCACCACAAAGTCAGGTCGCTGTTGTTTATCCTCGGTGGTCCGAGAGACTTGCTGTGTGGAGTAGTGAGTATTTTTTTCTAATCCCGCTTGGGTCAAGAGTTGTTCTAATTGAAATTCACCCCACTCACCGCGCTGTTGACTTCGTCCGAGAATTTGATTCAGCTTGGCGGTCTCTTCAATACTTTTGGCCTGCGTCTCGGTGAGGTTCGCCGTGGCCGTCTTCACGTCATTGAAGGCGTTTTGCTGCTGGGTCGAAAATTCCTCGACTTTCTTTCCGTACTCTTGAACCAAATTGACCATTGGATTAATTTGCGCCTGGAAGGTGGCTTCGCGTGACTTGTTTAGGCGCTCTTCAACTTCAGATTGGCGCGCGAGCGCCTCTTGCACTGAACTCAGTGTGACATTGGAAACCGAGTCTTTAATCCGCTCCACTATCGCGTTGGAATCCTGGCGGGCCGTCTCCAGAGCCACTCGTAAGTCCGCAATGGTCGCCTCGGCGGACCGGCGTGCTTCAGAGGCGATGGCCTCACTCTGACGCAAAGTGCTCAACCGACTAGTACAGAACACCCAAGTAAGAAGGGCCCCAACCAGAAACCCCGCAACTCCAATGACAATTGACATATTCACTCGTCTCTTTCGACCAATCTCACCTTAGAGACTCGCTGTGACACTGGCTAGCCTGTTTGGTATGCCATGGCTCTTTCGATCAGCCCCAGAAGTCCAACCGACCGGTGCCCCGGCGATGGACGAAGCTGAACTAAAACGCGACGTTGTAAGGGTTTTTGCCCTCGTGGGAGAGGCAATCGCCGAAGCCACCCACGCGCTGCTCGCGGGCGACCGCGAACTCGCCAAAAGAGTCGTGGACCAGGACATCGAAATCGATACCATCGTCAACGGGCTAGTGAAAAAGCTCGAAGCCGCTTTGTTGTACGGCGAAAACCTTTCGGTCAACGAAAAGGCGACGTATCTCACCCTCATGCGCATTCTGCCCGAAGTGGAGCGCAATGGTGACTTGGCCGAGCACATTGCTCGACGGGCTGCCCGTAATCTCGGATCGGAAATGTCTCCACGAAGTCGGGGACTCATCGAACGAATGGGTGAAGTGGCCACAATGATTTGGCGAGAGGCCACCGACATAATTATTGACGGCAAGATTGAAGCGGTCGGGACAATAGAGGACATTGACGACGAGCTCGACGACCTGCACGTCTCGCTCACCGCCGAACTCACCTCCGGCGCGATGAGCGTGCCGGTAGCCGTTGAGGTGGCCTTAATGGCTCGCTTCTACGAGCGATTTGGTGATCACTGCGTGAATCTCGCCCGTCGCCAAATTGGTCGCGACGGCGCTGACTGATTACAGAATCCTCAGGAGTTCTTCGGCAATCTGCACCGCGTTGAGCGCAGCACCCTTTCGAAGGTTGTCGTTGGAGATAAAGAATGAAAGCCCGTGTTCGAAGGCTTCGGACCGCCGTATACGACCAACGTAACTGGGGTCTTTGCCCGCTGCGGCTCGTGGGGTCGGAAGATCGGTAACCACCACCCCTGGAGAATCCTCCAGCAAAGTAGTGGCCTCACGGATTGAAACGGGTCGGTCGAAACTCGCGGTAATTGACAAGGAGTGACCGGTGAAGACGGGAACCCGCACACAGGTCGCGTCCACGAGCAGCGTAGGAATCTCTAAGATCTTGCGACTCTCGTCACGTAGTTTCTGCTCCTCCACCGTTTCGAATGAACCATCGTCAACTAACGAGCCCGCTAGGGGAATCACGTTGTGCGCAATCGTGGCGGGAAACTTCACTCCCTCGTCGAGGGGCCACGCCGCGCCGTCAAAGGTGAGCGTGCGGACATTTCCGCTCATGGTGCGCTCGAGTTCCGAGGCCAATTCATCCACTCCCTCACGACCAGCCCCCGAAACCGCTTGATAGGTCGAGACGGTGAGAGCCCTTAGCCCGTAGCCCAGGTGAAGGGGCTTAAGCACGGGCATCGCCGCCATGGTGGTGCAGTTCGGGTTGGCCACAATGCCCTTGGGAATGTTGCGAAGCTCGTGAGCGTTGACCTCAGAGACCACGAGAGGAACGTCGGGGTCCATGCGCCACGCCGATGAGTTGTCAATCACAATCGCCCCGGCGGCGGCGAATCGCGGCGCGAGAACGCGCGACGACGTTGCCCCGGATGAAGCGAGAACTATGTCAATTCCCGTGAGGTCCGCGGTCGCGGCATCCTCCACTTCAATAGCGGTGCCGTTCCAGTCCAGCATCGTGCCCGCGGAGCGCGTCGAACCAAAGAAGCGAATTTCGTCGACGGGAAAATTTCGCTCCCGCAGAATCGCTCGAATGACTGTTCCAACCTGACCGGTCGCACCTAAGACGGCAATTTTCATAGGTTTAGTGTAGGTCAAAGGCCGTTCGAGCTACCGGTCCCGTTGTGGGCGACTCGCTAAAACCGATTGGGTCGCAAGAACTCTCTGAACTCAGCCGACTGCTCCGGCAGGTCAAAGAGGTCTGATTCGCGCGCGACCGCCACTAGGTCATCAACAAAGGCGGCGTGGGCCCCGAGTCTGGGGTCCTCATCGGTCTCACGAACAAAAACAATGACAAAGCGAGCATCACGACCGTCAGTCTTGCGGCGCATCACACGCCCCATTCGCTGGATCATTTGTCGAGTCTGTTTGGAGGCAGCGACAATAAGCGCGAGGTCGGCGTCGGGTACGTCGACGCCCTCCTCCAATGTTTGTACCGAGACCAGGGCCTTCGTTTCTCCCGCTGAGAACCGGTCCATCACCTCGGCGCGTTCACCGGTGTCAATTTGAGAATGGTGAACCTCCGAACTGATTTGTTCGCTAACGAGGGCCCCGTTCAGCGCCGTCGCGGAAGCAATCGACTGCGTAAAAATGAGTGAACGGTCCGCATCGCGCATGATGGGGGTCATCGCCTTCAGGGCCTCAATCTTTGCCGGGGTTTCGGCGAGGAGGTTGCGCTTTTCGCGCCACCCCGACAACCATCGGTTTGCGGTGATCCCCGCTTTCATCTTGCCACCACGCAAACGAATGACGTCATCTAAGAACAGGGCAAAGGGGGCTGGGCGGCAACCGTATTCGCGAATCAAGGTCTTGCGCAATTTTGAAAGTTGTCGAACCAGAACGGCGTAGCGTTCTGCCTCTTCCGCCGTGAAATCAACGCCGACAAACCCAACCCTCACCTGGGCCACAACGCCGGCCCGAATGGCGTCGGCGTATCCAAGTTCGTAAATGATCTTGTCGAAATAAGGCATCAACACCGACTCGTGCGCCCCGTCGGCACGCTCGTGAGTGGCCGATAGCCCCAGACGTCTAGTGAAGCGGTCGTCCAGTGAAAATTTATTCATCTCCGACGCGGTTCGGTGACACTCATCAGCCACCAAAAGCCCGGTTACCCCTGCGGGTAGATCAAAGTGTCTTTGGCGAGCGGTCGCCACGGTCGTGATGAGCACCTCGTGATTATGCAAATCGTCCTCATGCCCATTACCCGCCCGGCCAACGCGAATGGTGGGCAGTGAGGTGGCCACCAACTGCGACCACTGGTTTAAGAGCACCACGGTCGGAACTACGACGACGCACTTGCCCCCCTCCTCCACGAGGTCTCGAATCGCCGCTAGCGCAAGCCGGGACTTGCCCGCCCCCGTCACCGCGTTCGCAATACCTCGGTAGTCATTCGCTTTCCAATTACGCAGGGCCTGTTCTTGCCATTCGTAGAGAGCGAAAGGATCACCCTCAGTACCCAACACTTCAGTTGGCCTAACTCGAGCGGGTGGGTCGCGTTTTATGAATCGTTTAATTGCCTCGGGGTCAATCGGTTCCGGCTCAGCGTCCCCCTCAACCTCGTCAGGTTCTTCGTCGGGAATCTCAGTATCAATCTGCAAGAACCAAAGTGGAGGTGAACTAAAGCGATGGACAAAGGTGTCGGTGGCGGCGTAGAGCACACTATTTACCGCAGATTTCTCAAGCCCCAACGCCTCGGCGAGTTCCAGGGCACTTTGGCCCGTTCTGGTGAGGAGTTGTCCCACCACTTGATTTAACACCTCATCGTGCGCTGCCTCCGGCCGCTGGGGGGCAGTCGACTCGGAGCGCGGCGCTCCATCTCCTCGTCGCCACTGAGGTGGCGTGCCGCCAAGGTTCACGAACCGAGAATCACTGTACAAAATCGAATTGACCTCTGTTTTGTACAGTCCAAGAATTCTGCCAATTGCTCTGGCGCTCAACGTCGCCGATGAATCAAAACATCCAAGAATTAGGTCGGCCTTTTGCTCTCGAGAGAGCGATTCCAGATTCACGTGAGCCTTTCGTTCAGAAGGCGACGGTACCAAAACGTTGTGACGGGTATTACGCGTCGAGACCGAAGGCGGTGTGAAGGGCCCGTACCGCTTCGCCCACCTTTTCCGCATCCACCACACAAGAGATGCGAATTGAAGAGGTCGAGATCATCTCGATGTTGATACCGTGAGCGGTGAGGGTTTCGAACATTTGGGCCGTTACTCCGGGGCTGGACTTCATACCCGCACCCACAACGGAAACGCGACCAATTCTTTCGGTGGATTCAACACTCGCAGCGCCAAGCTCCGTAGCCACGGTGTTGCACACCCGCAGGGCCTCTTTGAGATCGGTTGAGGCGACGGTGAAAGATATGTCCGCACTCCCGAGTGTGGAGGTGTTCTGCACAATCATGTCAACATTGACTCGCTCATCGGCTAGAGCACGAAACAGTTTCGCCGCAATACCCGGCTTGTCCGGTACGCCCGCGACGGTGATCTTTGATTCGGAGACGTCGTCGGTAATGGCGGTTACGACTGCTTCTTCCATGGTGGTGTCCTCTTCTACTATCCAGGTACCTGGCTCCCAGGTAAAACTCGAACGAACGTGCAGGGGCACGTGATGGCGGCGAGCAAATTCCACTGAGCGCAACATCAGCACTCGCCCGCCGGTCGCGGCCATCTCCATCATCTCATCAAACGAGATTTTGTTGAGACGACGTGCGCTCGGCACGACGCGAGGGTCGGCACTGAACACGCCGGTCACGTCGGTATAGATCTCGCAACTATCGGCCTTCAGGGCTGAGGCGAGCGCAACGGCGGTCACATCAGAACCTCCGCGTCCCAAGGTGGTGATGTCACGGTCGGTGGAAACCCCCTGGAATCCCGCCACGACGGGAACCAGGCCCTGTTCGAGTGCTTCAATAATGCGCTCCGGGCGCATTTCGAGAATCTTGGCCTTGGTGTGATCGGTATCGGTGATGATTCCCGCTTGGGAGCCGGTGAAGCTCGCCGACTGAACGCCGCGTGCACCGAGCGCCATCGAGACGAGCGCCATCGAAATACGCTCTCCGGCGGTCAAGAGCATGTCCATTTCCCGTGGGGGTCGGTCGGGGCCAATCCCTTCGGCGAGGGCGATAAGTTCGTCGGTAAATTTACCCATCGCCGATACCACCACGACCACCTGATCGCCACGTTCGAGCGTCTGAGCGACGTGTTCGGCTACGGCGCGGATTCGTTCCGCGTCTCCTACCGAAGTGCCACCGTACTTTTGCACTACTAGGGCCATTCCTCAAGGATACTGGAGTGAACTTTGCCCCTAGGTTTGGCTAGTAAAGTCACTTCCATGGCAACTACTAAACGTCAACGTCAAAAAGCCGCTCGTCGAGAGAAAAATGAGCGCGAAAATCGCGTGGCAAAGCGCCAGCAACGACTACGTCGCTCGGTCACCGGCATCATTGTGGCGGTCCTCGTCATCGGATCGGGATCTCTATTTTTCAAACCCGGGACCAGCACCACGACGACAACTTCGACCGTACCGGTCGCCACAACCACTACGACGATGGGAGCCACCACCACGACGGTGAGCGCCCCGGCGGTCACCCAGGCCCAGGCCGATGCGCTGGCTACGGCTGCGGGATGCCCCGCCTCCACCGCCCTGCGAGTTAATAACTTGACCTGGTCACACGCTCCGGCGATGACCATCGATAAGACCAAGAACTACACCGCGACCTTCGTCACCACCGCTGGTACCTTTATGGTTCGCCTCAACGCCGCGACGGCCCCGATCACAGTCAACAACTTCGTCTTCTTGGCTAAGCACAACTACTATCACTGCGTGATTTTCCACCGGGTCATTCCGGGATTCATGAATCAGACCGGTGACCCCACTGGGCTTGGTACTGGTGGCCCCGGATACACCATCGCCGATGAGAATCCCAAGGCCGGTAACCCGACCTACCCCCTCTATTCACTGGCCATGGCGAACACCGGAGCACCCCACTCGGGTGGTTCACAGTTCTTTATCGTTACCGGGGCGAGCGGTGAAGGCTTGCCGAACTCCTACGCCCTTTTCGGTCAAGTCACTTCCGGTAGCGCTGCGGTGATGACCATCAACCGCGCGGGCAACGCGAGTGCATCATCCAATGGCATGCCCCCATTGGTTACCCACCGAATCCTTTCAATCACGATTGCGAGCAATTAATGAGCGATGTAATCCCCAACGCCGACGAGTCGAGCGAGCAGCGTCAAAAATTTGATAGCGCGCCACCCATGATTATCGACCCCGCCAAGAACTATTCGGCGACCATGGTCACCTCCAAGGGAACTATGGAGCTGGTTCTCGACGCCGCTGCGGCTCCGGTGACCGTTAACAGTTTTGTCTTTCTGGCGCGCTGGCACTACTACGACGGGATCGTCTTTCACCGAGTAATTCCCGGTTTCGTTCTCCAAGGCGGCGACCCCACCGGCACTGGCGCGGGTGGCCCCGGGTATCGCTTCGATGACGAGCTACCCAAGCCCGGTCGCTACGAACTCGGCAGCTTGGCTATGGCTAACGCCGGCCCTAATACCAACGGATCGCAGTTCTTCGTTATCTCAGGGCCAGACGGCATGCGCCTTCCTCCGCTCTACGCACTCTTTGGCAAGGTGGTTAAGGGTCTAGACGTGGTGCAGGCCATTAACGACATCGGTAGCTCATCGGGTCGACCCAACGAACAAGTCATTATTGAATCGGTAACGATTCAAGAGTCCTAAGACTTAGCGACTCCCCGCCAAGGGGCGACGATGGGCGTAGGGGCCCGTGTTAAACCACCGACCAGAAAATCGCCAAACCGGGACCGAGTCCTCTTCTCGGGCGAGGGTCACTCGCTCGGTCAGCAGCTCTTCGGCCACCGCTCGCAGGGCGACCAATTCCTCTTCGGGTAGTTCCGGACGGACCGCGAGACCGTGACTCATAGGGGCATGTTTCCGTGCTTACGCTTCGGCAGCTCTTCACGCTTACCGCGCAACAAATCAAGGGAGCGCGCGATAACTCGACGAGTTTCAGCGGGGTCAATAACATCGTCAATGAATCCTCGCTCAGCCGCAATGTAGGGATTGGAATACATCTCTTCGTATTGTTCGGTCAGAGTTCTGCGCAGTGTGGTTGGATCATCAGCCGCCGCCAAGACCCGTCGGTTGACAATCTCGACCGCACCGGCGGCGCCCATTACGGCGATTTCTGCGGTGGGCCAAGCGAAAGCGAGGTCCGCCCCCACCGACTTTGAGTTCATCACGATGTACGCGCCGCCGTAGGCCTTGCGGGTTATCACCGAAATCCGAGGAACGGTAGCTTCGCAGAAGGCGTAGAGCAGTTTGGCCCCGTGGCGAATAATGCCATTGTGCTCCTGGTCGACTCCGGGCATGAAGCCCGGTACATCCACAAAACTCACAATGGGAATGTTGAACGCATCGCAGGTCCTTACGAATCTCGCCGCTTTTTCACTCGATTGAATGTCCAGCACGCCGGCCATAACTTGTGGTTGGTTCGCCACCAGACCAATGGTGTGCCCGTCAATACGCGCGAAACCGATGGTGATCTGCTGAGCGTAACTGGCGTTCACCTCCATGTAGTCCCCACCGTCGACCACCTGAGCGATGACCTGCTTCATGTCGTAAGGCTGATTTGGTGAGGCGGGAAGAACGTCACGCAACTTTTCCGTGAGGCGATTGGCGTCATCGCCGGTCAAGATGCGTGGTGGTTCTTCCATGTTGTTTGACGGCAAGAAAGACATGAGGTAACGAACCTCATCGAGCACACTTTTTTCGTCGGGCAATACGAAGTGGGCGACACCTGACTTGGTGGCGTGTGCACTCGCTCCACCAAGTTCTTCCAAGGTCACCTCTTCGCCCGTCACCGCTCGCACGACGTCGGGCCCGGTAATGAACATGTGGCTGGAATCACGAACCATGAAGATGAAGTCAGTGAGGGCTGGTGAGTAGACCGCGCCACCCGCCGTTGGGCCCAGGATGACCGAAATCTGGGGAACCACTCCCGAGGCGCGGGCGTTGCGACGCATAATGCCGCCAAAGGCGTTTAGAGCGGAAACGCCTTCTTGGATGCGAGCCCCACCGCCGTCGTTGAGACCAATGATGGGCAGCCCCATGGTGGTCGCCAAGTCCATGATTTTGTGAATCTTTTCCCCGTGCGTCTCACCGAGCGCTCCGCCAAAGACGGTGAAGTCCTGAGAAAAGACACACACCTTGCGTCCGTCGATCTTGCCAAAGCCGGTGATTACTCCATCGGTGTAGGGACGATTCTCTTCGAGCCCCATACCCGTCGCCACGTGACGATTCAGCATGTCTAATTCTTGAAAGGAGTCCTCGTCGAGCAAGTACTCAATACGCTCGCGCGCAGTGAGACGACCCTTCGCGTGGTGGCGATCAATTGCCGCCTGTCCGCCCGCTACGCGTGCTTCGTTCTTTCGATTATTCAGTTCGGCGAGTCGGTCGGCCATTGAGTGCTCCATAACAATCAAGGCTACCTAAGGGTCGTGTTTGGTTGACAGGGTAATTTTCAAGTTACTTACAAGTCACTGCTATTTCACTTAGAAAACTCTCGCTTTACTCTCAAGTAGGAATTTACGAGTCGCCTTCTTTTTGAGCGCACTTTGCTCCAAATCAGAGTTATTCGTCTTATCGATAGTGGATGTGAGAGACCTATGCTCGATGCGTTGAGTTTTGTTGAAAGAGAGATCACGTGACAAAATCTGTTCTAGTAGCTGCCGGACGCACCCCCATTGGAAAACTTTCGGGTCAGTTCGCCTCCCTTACGGCAATGGACTTAGGTGGGATTGCCATTAAGGGTGTGCTCGAGCGTTCTGGGCTGGACCCCGCTCTGGTGGACGCCGTGCTTATGGGGCACGTGCTCCAAGCGGGACAAGGACAGGTCACCGCTCGTCAAGCGGCCGTAAAGGGCGGCGTTCCGCTTTCGGTCCACGCCACCTCTATTAACAAGGTCTGCCTCTCGGGGCTTCAGAGCCTCTACCTCGCCGATGTAATGATTCGAAGTGGTGACGCCGAGATCGTTCTCGCGGGTGGCATGGAATCGATGACCCAGGCCCCCTACCTACTGCCCGGAGCCCGGGCCGGTTACCGCTTGGGTGACCAGTCGGTTATCGATTCGATGATGTTTGACGGGCTGACCTGCGCTCTTGACCACTGTTCGATGGGCCTCGCCACGGAGCGCTACAGCGACGGCCAGATCAGTCGCGCCCGACAAGATGAATTCTCGGCGCGTTCACACCAGCTCGCCGCCGCCGCCCAAGCAACGGGTAGGTTCGTTGAGGAGATAATTCCCGTCGAGGTTCCGCAACGAAAGGCCAGCCCTTTAATTGTAACCAGTGACGAAGGGGTGCGCGAGGCCACCACCACCGCAACCCTGGGCGCATTGCGACCAGCCTTCGATGCCGAGGGCACCATCACCGCCGGGAACGCCTCACAAATCTCCGATGGCGCGGGGGCCATTCTGGTTATGAGTGAAGCGAAGTGTCGTGAGCTGGGGCTCACCCCATTGGGCGAACTCGTTAGTTACGGGCAGGTCGCTGGTCCTGACGCTTCACTTTTAACGCAACCTTCACGCGCGATTAAACAAGCCGTGGCCAAGGGTGGGGCCGACCTCAAGGCCATTGATCTCTTCGAAATCAATGAGGCCTTCGCGGCGGTCGGAATCGCCTCGATGGATGACTTAGGAATTAGTGAGGAGAAGGTCAACGTCAATGGTGGTGCGATTGCGCTTGGTCACCCTATTGGCATGTCCGGCACCCGATTGGCTATGACCGCTCTTTTTGAACTCAAACGTCGCGGGGGTGGCATGGCTGCGGTAGCACTCTGTGGTGGTGGCGGTCAGGGTGACGCGGCTATTTTGCGAGTCCACTAAGACTGTGCAATTCGAGTTCTCGAATCAAGTATTCGAGTGGCGAGGGCCATCACCATTCTATTTTGTGGCGCTCTCCGAAGAGGTAAGTGCGGCCCTGAAGGAATTGTCTCCGGCCCTGACCTTTGGATGGGGCATGATTCCCGGAGCCGGGAGAATCGGTCAGACAGAATTCACCACCGCCCTCTTTCCAAAAGATGGTGCCTATCTCATACCCTTGCGCAATTCCCTGCGTAAAGCCGAGAACATTCAACTCGGCGAGTGGATTAGCGGAACCCTCATAGTTGGTCTTTAGTCCAGGGCTGGGACAAAACTCGCCACAAGTTCATACTCCTTGAGACCAATGTGCTCATCTTCCGGTAACGCCAAAACGAAAGCTCCCCCGAGCGGGAACCCATCTGTAAACATTTCGCTCGGCACCGAACTCGCGAGCTCAGTCAGCAGCTCGTGAACGGTTGGACTGTGCGCCACCACGAGTAACGAGGTAACGACCGTGTCAATTGCCGCGATATCAATTAGCAGGTCTTGACCCGTCACCTCTCGTGTTCCGTTGTAAATCAGATCGCTGAAGTCAACGGTGCGTACGAAAGAGGTACCCGCGAATGACCGCTCGAAGGTCTCGCGAGTGCGCTGCGCGCTCGATACGATGGCGGTGACTGGCCCAAACCGACCAAGTTCATCGGAGTCACTCGCCCACGAACGAAGTTGGGCACACTGCAATACGCCATCTTCGCTGAGAACTCTGTCTTTGTCGCTCCCACCCGGGCTAGCGGGCAGGGCCTGGGCGTGGCGAACAATGGTGAGATATCTCATGGTCCCAGTCTGCTCGGTTAATACCCACTCCAGCGTTTTCCTGGTTTAACGTGGAGTTATGCACGCAACTATTTCTCTCCTGCAAGCCATAGTGCTCGGACTCCTACAGGGCTTTACCGAGTTGTTCCCCATCTCAAGCCTGGGCCATGGAGTGCTCGTTCCCGCCCTCTTGGGTTGGAGCAACTTGGCGGCGAACACCAACTTTTTCTTGGTCTTTCTGGTTGGCACTCACGTGGGCACCGCTATTGGTTTACTTTTTTACTACCGTGCCACCTGGTTCTCAATCATTCAAGGGGTCGGTCGCCAACTCTCACAGAGTCGCCAACAGGGCCTCTCTTCACTGTGGCGTCTTAATGGGAATTCAGTCAATCCCTACTACCGCCTCTTTGTCATGTTGCTAATTGGCACCATCCCCGTGGGTCTTGTGGGGGTGGTCTTCGAGCACAAACTTCGTACCCTGTTCGCAAAACCACTCGACGCCGCCGTCTTCTTAACCCTTAATGGCTTCATACTTCTCTTTGCCGAGTACCTGCGCAAGAGTCGTGGACGTCACGTCAGCGAAAAGTCGGTTAACCAATTACGCACCAGCAATGTCTTACTCATTGGGGGCTCCCAGATTCTCGCCCTCTTCGCGGGCATCTCACGTTCTGGTGTGACCATGGTGACGGGACTGACTAATGGGCTAAGTCACGAGGAGGCGGCAAACTTCTCCTTTCTCCTCGCGACGCCAGTTATCTTGCTCGCGGGCCTCTACAAGTTGCCCTCACTCTTTGGGGTGCTGGGACAGGGTGTGCGCACGCAAACCCTCATTGGTGCACTGTGTGCGCTGGTTGCTTCCTACATCTCGGTGCGCTTTCTCACCAAATGGTTCACCACCAAGACCTTGCGACCCTTTGGCCTTTACTGCCTGGTGATTGGCACGATCTGCATCGTGCGCTTCGCCTAGTTTTCGAGAACTTGTCGCTCGGCGAGAGCTTGGGCCAAGGTAACACCGTCGACGTATTCAATATCGCCGCCCATCGGCAACCCACGGCGCAATTTACTTATGGTCGGCACTCGGCCCCGTAGTAATTCCTGCAGGTATAGGAGTGTGTGGTCGCTTTCAACATTTGAGCTTAAGCCCAAAATAACTTCGTTCACCGAACCGTCGAGTCGATTCATGAGTTCTTGAATTTTTAATCGGTCGGCCGTGATGCCCTGCAATGGACTCATCACGCCGTGTAGTACGTGATAGGTCATTTGTCGATTACTGAAGCTCTCAAAGGCGGCCACATCGGGTGGACTCTCCACGACACAGATTATTGACTGGTCTCGCTTGGCGTCGGCGCAGATCTCACACAGGCCCCCCACCTCGGCGATATTGCAGCAGCGTTGACACAGTTCAAGTTTCTGAGTCATCTCCATCAGTGACTGAGACAGGCGCTGGACATCCTCATTGGGCTGGCGCATGAGCCAAAAGGCAATGCGCTGAGCAGACTTGGGGCCCACCCCCGGAAATCTTCCTATCTCGTCAATAACCCCTTGGAGGGCGGGAGGAAAGGACATTACATCTCAACTGCGTTGGGAAAAATTGAGGTGATGAGGTGAGCGGCACCACTTTCGATTGTGACGCTCTCAACAACTTCATTCTCGTCAAATACTTCTACCTCATCAACCTCTCGACTAATTGGCTGCGGTGCAGGTGCTTGCGCAGCGGGTGAGGGCTCGGTGCCAATAACCCAGTTCAGTTGGAAGCTTGTCTTAAATTCGTGCTCGAGAGCCTTACGTAGTCCCGGGGCAACTCGCTCAGTACTCTGCATCAAAGTAGCGTTGCCGAGGGCAATGGTGAGTGTTCCGGATTCGAATGACAGAAGTGTCACCGACCGAAGAAACAACTGAGAGCCTTTGGGCAGTGCGGCCGTCACCTTTCCTTCAAACCGTGACTTAATCTCATCGAGCGTCACCGTTTGTGGACTCGATGGTGGAGTGCGGCTTGGTTCTGGCGTTGGCGCCACCGCGGGAGTGCTCTCGACTTCGGCTGGTGTTTCGACCTTTGCTGGCGCGGGGGTGGGACGGCTGGCGGGGGGTGCGCCACTCGAGCCGATCTTGCCCAACGTGGGTGCCACTGGGGCCGGCGAGGCGGGAGCGGGCGTGGCGCCGCGCTCAAGTTTGCTGATTCGCTCCGCTAACGCGGCGGAGTCGTTATCGAGGTCGGGACGAGTCAAGCGGACGACCGCTACCTCGAGCATGGAAATCTTGTCCGGGGCGCTTTTCATCTCTCGCATACTTCGCCCAACGGTCTCGAGAATGCGGACTGTTTTGGCAAGTCCCAGTTGCTGACCCCACGAAGTCAGTTGGCTGGCCTCTTCGTTCACTGCGCTCGCGACGTCGGGCGCCACTAACAGCAAGAAGGCTTGGCGCACTTGAGCGGCGAATGATTCCGCTAATTGCTCGGGGTCCCACCCATCGTGTTGCAAGGTCGCTAGGGCTCGAATCGCGGCGCCCGGATCGTTGGTAGCGAGGGAGTTGAAAAGACCTTCAAAAACCGGCTCGCTCGCCGACGACTCCCCCGTAGCCACTAATTGGTCGAGAGCACTGAGCGCATCTCGGGCCGAGCCCTTGCCGAGTCGAACGGCCGCCGCGATTGTTCCGTCCTCCACGTTAAGCCCCGCAGCCTCTTGTACGGAGGCCAGAAGATCATTGAGCGTTTCACCGTTGAGAAGCCGAAACTCGAGATGTTGGGTTCGACTTCGAATGGTGGGAATCACCTTGTGTGGATCGGTCGTGGCGAGCACAAAGACCACGTGAGCGGGTGGCTCTTCGAGTGTCTTGAGCAGTGCGGCCGACGCGGACTTAGAAAGCTGGTGTACCTCGTCGAGGATGTAAACCTTCCAGTGTCCCGGGGTGGTTTGCCACGCATTTGCGGTGAGGTCACGAATGGCGTCAACACCATTGTTCGAAGCCGAGTCCAACTCAATGACGTCGAGGGAGCGACCTTGGGTGATGGCCACACAGCTCAAGCACGTGCCGCACGCATCACCCTCGCGTGGCTCTTCACAGTTGAGGGCTTTAGCAAGAATTCGCGCCGTGGTGGTCTTACCCGTTCCTCGGGGGCCCGAAAAAAGATAGGCGTGGTGGACCTTGCCCGAGGCGGTCGCGCCCTGCAGGGCACGGACAATGTGATCCTGTCCGCGCAGTTCGCTGAACCGTCCGGGACGAAAGCGGCGGTAGAGAGAGGTGGCGTCAGACATAGGACAAGCGTAATGGTCACCACTGACATTTTCAGGGCGAGTTCCGAAGTTCAAAGCGGTGGCCAGGCGATCCGTGGCACCCGACTCAACCCGCTGAGAGCTGCTGGCTTCCACCCCTGACTCGGTTCACGAGCGGCCGTCGCACGGGACCCGACCACCGCTTTCAACCTCGGATCAATTAAGGCTACTGGACTAAATAACTCGTCGTAATCCAAGTACTTCGCTGCACCAAGTAAACACTCTCTAATCCGCCTGGCAGCATACTGCTATTATTAAATTGACTATTTATCAGTAACAAAAAGAGGTAAATGTATGGCGCGAACTCACCTTCTAAAAAGGGGCCAAGTCCTTACCGCCCTAATGACATTTTTTTCACTTGCAATTGGCGGAACGGCATTCGCAAATAACTTCGGCATGCGGTATTGGACCACTGCCGAGTATGGCAATATCTCGTCAATTTCACTTCCTTCAAACACTCAGCAACCAGCTAATTCGTACGCAATGTATTTACATCGCAGTGTGATACAAAGTAGTTTTTCAGGCGATCCCGGCTTAATTCAAGCCGGGTGGGCAACAGTTGGAAGTCACATTTCACTTGACAACTGCGGCAGTACAAACTCTTCCACATTCGCCTTTGTCGAAACAAAACCTGTTAATGGTGGCTACACGTGTACTTTTTACGGGCGCTATACATATCCGACAATTTTTAATTTCAACGTTTTTGTTAACAGTTCTGGGTGGAACGACAAGATCAATGGCGTGTTGGACCCAAATGGTCCTTACGCACTCAATGGCATGCCGAATGGCTACGGAATGGTTGGTGGCGAATCACTGGTTCTCGCTGGTACAGCACAGGCGACCACTTGCTTCGGTGAAGGTGCAAGCCAGTGGAATTACTACAGTTCGCCCAGCAATGGAGGAGCGGGATCGATCTTGGTATCACCGAATTCACTGACCACAACGGTTCTCTCGGGTGGGTGGAGAATTGATAGCGCCCCAAGCCCGCTTTGTGACTCAATTCCGTAACATCTGAAATGGAGCATTAAATGTTTAAGAAAGTCTTTCAATCTGCCGCCGTCGTAATCGGTGTAGTCGGTGGAACTTCGCTGTTTGTTGGTGGTTCATTCGCTGGAGCCCAAGGACTCGGACCAGCCGAGATTGTTAATTCGTTGATTCCGGGGTCTACTTCAGATGTCCGAACCGCCGTCCAAGATGTGAGCGGGGAGGAGCTCCATATCCAACTGGCGAACGGGACCATTCCAAGCTCTCTTTCGAACAAAGCCACTCTCTTTGCCCTTGAGGATATTGGATGGAAGGCACGACTAGCGGCTTCTGCTGTAAATGAGAATGATCCAACGGTAAGTAGTTTCGTAGCTTTGCTCGGGGCTAATTCTCCAACCGGTGATTTTTCTAATTTCCTCCATGGCGGCTTTCTGCCGTCGTCGGAAATGCCGGCTATGCCTAATCTCGATACCATTTCTACTGATCTAGCTATAAAACAATTGCGAGCAAATGTTCAGACGCTCACTGAACTACTCCCTACTCGAACGATTGTCAAACAAGAAGTAACGCTGTTGCCAATCAATCCTTCTTCAAACGAATTTGCACTTTCGGCGAACATTACAATCCTTAGCGGAACGGATGTGACAAAGTACTTCGGTGATTTTGTGAATGGCCTGTCCACGGGTCTTACCGGTGACCTTGCCCAAACCAGTGTCGAAGGCTTAGAAATTGTGGTCACATTCGCCGACGGGACGCCAATTGTCGGATCTTGGCAATCAACTCGCTCCGCCACGGGTACTTTGCAATTTGGCGACACTGCAACTGCACCTACTCAATTTCAAGAAACTGGACAATTTCAGAATTTGACGGGCGGTCCTTCGGTCGAGGTAACGGCAATCGGCGCCCCCGTCCAGATTAAAAATACGAAAGGCGTATCTAGTGCGACTCAGGAACCAGGGAACGGTTCTCTCAATTCGCTGGCGCAAGTTCATACAAGTTCGTCCTCTCAGCAATTGGTTTACTTAGTTCTGGGTCTGCTTGTGCTTGTGCTTGGCTTTACCTTGGTGGTTAAGCGGCAGCGTCGAACTGCAAGGCTCGGTAGCCGAGTTCACTCAGGTCCATCCGAAGACTGATTCTAAGCAGAATTGCTGTAACCTCATAGTCCAGGCTTTTGTCTGGAATGGAGAAGTGCGAGAGCGGCCGAACCGGCACGCTTGGAAAGCGTGTGAAGGGCAACCTTCCGTGGGTTCGAATCCCACCTTCTCCGCCATTTACCCTTGGCGCACTCCATTGCGCCGAGTCCACAATGTCGTATCTTCGACGTCCTAGTGCTGCACCACTCCGTCGTGAGTGACCTGCCTCCAGCGCGCCCCCCTTTATTCAACGAGAAGAGCAACACGGACGACAAATCCAAGACGGGTCAGGGATACGCCTCGAAAGGCCTGCTACTCCCCGTTAGCGCTCCAACTCTCAAGTCATCAAGGAAATGCCTCGTCCGGAGTAATGAAGTGGTTTCAAGCGATAATTAAAGGAAAAAAATATGAAGAAATTAACTCGCCACTTGGCGAATACTGGCCTCGCCGTCTTACTGGGAGGAGCAACACTCTCACTCACCACTATTCCAGCGGGTGCCTCCGGATTTACCGTTTCCACAATTTCTGGTTTGTCGAGCCCGCATTCGGTCATGTACGACGGCACTCATCTGTGGGTCGGCAACGCCGGGACCACTACCGTTTCCGAATTCGACCCAAGTACCAACGCATTGATCCGCACGATCACTATCGCTGGGACAGTAAACAACTTGTGGTCTGACGGTACTCACGTTTGGGTAACCGACAACGAAACCTCCAACCTGTACGAAATTGATATCACCTCAGGAACGGTTGTTGACACCATCGTTGCTGGCAGTGGGACCGATGGCGTTTACTCTGATGGCACACACGTCTTTGTCGGAAACTCAGGTGACGGTACCGTGACCGAGGTAGACGCCAGCACTGGCGTAGTGACCGCAACGCTCACGGTCGGCGCGGGTGCCGACGACCCAGTTTCCGACGGAACCGACATGTGGGTTGCCAATTCATCCGACAACTCCGTGAGCCGCGTAAATATTGGTACTGGAACCGTAACGGCAACAATTACCGTTGGGAACTCCCCTGATGGTATCGCCGTGGCGGGAACGCACGCATGGGTGGCTAACAACAGTGATAACACGGTTAGCGAGATTGACGCCGCTACAAACACTGTCGTAAAAACAATTGCCGTAGGAGCGGGGCCCAAGGACATCACCGTCAATGGAAACAATGTTTGGGTAGTCAACTCTTCCGACAACACAGTTACCCAAATTGATGCAACTACTGGCACCGTTATTTCAACGACTCCCGTAGGCAATGGACCAACCGACGTCGCTTCTGATGGAACACACGTGTGGGTCACCAATGGCGACGGAAACTCGATGAGCGTCTTCCAACTTGCTTCAACGCTCGCACACACTGGTGTGAACACAGGCATGCTCTTTACCGCAGCCAGCCTGCTCACCTTGATCGGTATGGCCTTTGTGGTCTTGTCGCGTCGCCACGAATCTGAGCGGAACGCTGCATAAGTTTATTTTCCCCGGTCTCAATTGACCAGGACTAACAAAAATCCCGCCCGGGCCGAAAGCTTGGGCGGGATTTTTGCATCCGAGAGTGCCATTGGTGTTATTTAACGACGGGCTGCAAAGAATTTATGCGGCAATTCAGCGCACTCACTTTTGGTACCGCTGTGTTAATTCCCGCAGCGCCATCGCAGTGCCTGTTTGAGAGAAAATGCCCAACGAGCACTGCCCTAACCGCTGGGGCACGAGTACTCGATTGCTATCATTAAGACATGAACTTAACTCTCAAGCGAAAGTCCCAACTGTTTCTAGGATTGATCATGGGGGTGAGTGGTGTCATAGTTACGCCGAGCCTCGGTATGGCGACTACGGCCCAAACCCATAACTACGACGCACTTTTTTAGGTATCAGATAATTACAAATTAACGTCCGCCCAAAAGACCTCCTTGGCGTCCGACGCCACGTTGATCGCTTCTTCCACGCCGACCAAGGTGACTCTCACTGGTTACGCCGACCGATTAGGTGGGGTTGTCGCCAACCAAGACCTCTCTTGGCGTCGGGCGATTGCTGCGCTTGAGCAGCTTCGCCACGACGTCAGAGTTCTAGGCGACACCACAACTAAGTTTGTCGCCGTGGGCTCGGGCGCTACAACCAAGTTTGGCCCATTGGGTCAAAATCGTCGAGTCACAATTACCTCAACTGGTGGCACCAGCACAGCAACCCTCACTGGCTATGTGAACTGGTCAGGCGGAACCTGGCCTGACCCACCCTTCACTGTTGGAGCTGAAGGTTCATCACTTTTCAAACTTGAAGTCGAAGTGAACGGCCACTGGTACGGCAACGCAACCTTGTCAACCATCCAGGTCAGTATGTCTACCTATATTTCCTTCAGTATCCCGAATGTACCTTTGTCGGACGGAGGAGCCACGTTGGCACTCGTTGAAAATGATGGGCCAACTCCGTACAACATCGCCACAAATTATTGCAGCTCACTGGGAGCTAGCCAGCCGGCGGCAAATCCGATACCCACTGCTTGGACTAACACTCCGATTTCGGGTGTAGGGGTTGCCTATCAAGGTGACTCCTCGCTAACGGTGTCTGGCATCACGGTCTCAACAAGGAATGACGCTGTCAGTATCTATATCGGCATCCCAAATTGTCCATGATGAGAGTGGTTTTTGCCGTTCGGCGAGGACAAGCAGTTAGTTAAAAACTCACCGACGGGCTTCGAAGAAGGAGCTCAGTTGCTGCGAGGCCTCTGCCGCCATTACCCCATAGGTCACTT
>CAIKZX010000088.1 GCA_903832015.1 uncultured Actinomycetes bacterium | reverse complement strand
GTCCGAGGACGCGCCACGCCGTCCATTGCCGATAGCGCTGAACCTGGGCGGGCTCTACGATTCCATTCTTACTGCCCTGATGCCGGCGTCGGCGGCGACTGGCGAGGACATCCAAGCGCGCGTAGCGCGCATGGAAGCGATCCGATCCAAGGCACGGGAGGTGGACCGGATGAAGGCCCGCCTCGCCCGCGAGAAGCAGTTCAACAAACGCGTGGCGATAAATGCCGAGTTGCGTACGGCGAAGCAGGAGCTGAATCGCCTCTCCGATGGCAATCCCGTCAGTGCCGCGGCGAGTGAGTAAGGGAATAGATATGGAAAAGTTGAAGATGCACAGCCCTGACCTGAGCCAGGAAAATATCACGAAAATCCGCGACGTATTCCCCAGTTGCGTGACCGAGGCGCGCGACGAAGCAACAGGCCAGCTGCGTCTGGCGGTCGATTTCGATCTACTGCGACAGGAGTTGAGCGACCATATCGTCGAGGGGCCGGAAGAGCGGTATCGGCTGGACTGGCCGGGGAAACGGGAGGCAATGCTCGCCGCTAACGCCCCAATCGCCAAGACGCTTTGCCCAGTTCTGACTGAGAGTGTTAGTTTCGATACGACGCGTAATCTGTTCATCGAGGGCGACAACCTAGAGGCGTTGAAGCTTCTACAAGAATCCTATCTTGGGCAAATAAGAATTATCTATATTGACCCACCATACAACACAGGCAGCGACCTCATTTATAATGACGACTTTGCGGAGTCGTCCGGAGATTATATGCGAAGATCAAATCAAGAGACTGATGAAGGTTTAAGATTAGTATCTAATACAGAAGCAAATGGCCGCTTCCACTCCGACTGGCTAAGCATGATATATTCACGTCTCAAGATTGCAAGAAACCTGCTTGCGAGCGACGGTGTGATATTTGCTTCGATCGATGACAATGAGACAGCCAACCTCAAGCGCCTGCTGGATGAAGTATTCGGAGAGCAGAATTTCATCGACACAATTGCAGTAGAGATGTCAACTACATCCGGCCCAAAGACTGTTAACGCACAGCAAGGGACAATCGTTAAGAACGTTGAATTCGTCCACGTCTACAGGAAATCAGCTGAATTTGATAAGATACGACACACCCCTCTGCTTGACGGAATCGATTCTTTCGACACGCATTATTCCATGTGGATGAACGATGATGGTACATTGGGATCGCTAGGTGAGAAGTTGCTTTCAGACGCAAAGGTCGGCTCTGAGATTCGGCGATTCGAATTACTGAGTCGGGGGACGTTCAGCATCAACAATATCGATAAGCTTCTCGCGGTCTCCGATGAAGCCCGGTCTTTCATCGAAGCTAATCTTGAGAGGATTGCCCGTGTCGATCGACCTCCTGTTTCTGCCACAGGAAGGTTCCCTCAGGTTGGCCATTGGGAGAGTTTCGAGGTAGATCATAGAACTTATTTTCTCACGACACTAGAAAACGGTACTCTTCAAGCCCTGATGCCAATATCACTCAATTTTCGGATGTCCGACGACTACAAGCAAAGATTTGGTCGGACAGTTATTCGGGGTGACCTATGGAAGGGCTTCCATCAGGACATGGGAAATGTGGCAAAAGAGGGTGGGATTGCGTTCGCAAACGGCAAAAAGCCGGTTCGACTTATTAAACAGCTTATAAAATGGGCGAATAATACTCGCGACGGAATCGTTCTGGATTTCTTCGGCGGTTCGGGAACGACTGCACATGCGGTGCTCCAGGCTAATGCTGATGACGGATTAAACCGGCAGTTTGTCATTGTGCAACTGGACGAGACGCCAGAGGTCAAGTCAGAAGCAGCAAAAGCAGGATATCGAACTATTGCGGACCTCGCCCGGGAGCGAATCCGGCGAGC
>CAIKZX010000087.1 GCA_903832015.1 uncultured Actinomycetes bacterium | reverse complement strand
GACGAGGACTTCGCCGGTCTTAGAGAAACCGACGATCGAAGGGGTCGTGCGACCACCCTCGGCGTTGGGGATAACGATTGGCTCGCCCGCTTCGAGGACACTCACTACTGAGTTGGTGGTACCTAGGTCGATTCCGACTGCCTTTGGCATGAAATGCTCCTTATTTACGTCTGGATTCTCGGACCTTCCGAAACGCCAGATTGCGATAAATCCAGTATACAAACTTGAGTGTCCTCTTGTCAAGAAAATTTACAGGGGTCTGGAAGTCTTTACGGGAGAAAAGGCTGAAAAGCCCTACTTCTCCCTATTACAATGGCAAAGAGAAGAATTCCTGAATGATTCGGGTGCTGCCTATGATTCGAAAAATTCAACGAACTCCAACGGGATCCAACCCCCGCCCCACCTCACTTTGGACCTTTTTTCTTGTTGGTCTGATTGCCAGCTCGGTGCGTATCCTCTCGGCCATGCTCTGGCCCGGGGCGGTCTATTTTTCGGACTCGTGGGACTACGTCGTGAAGGCGCTGACCAACCAGGTTCCTAGTCCCATGCACTCGCCCATGATTTCGAAGATTTGGTTGGTGGGAACTCTGGGGCACCTGACCGAAGCGAACGTCCTCTTCTTACAGGGCCTGATGGGTGTTCTCTCCGCACTACTGCTGTATTTCTTGCTACGGAAAATAGTGGCGGACCTTCCCGCGGCCGTGGTGTCTCTCGTGATCACCTCATTACCCATCATTTTGTTCACCGAGCGAACACTGATGACCGAAACTACCGTGCAGTTGACAATTTTAATTGGCCTCTGCGCCACCTACCTCCTGTGCACCAAGAAGGGGTGGCTCCAAATTGGAGCGTTAGTGACGACGGCTTTTTCTTGGGGTCTCCTCGCCTCACTGCGACCCTCATTTGATCTCACGAGCGTTGTGCTCATGCTCGGGGTCGCTCTGCTGTCCATTTTTCTGCAACCCGCCCACTCCAACTGGATGAAATTCAAACAGGCCTACCTCAGCCTCTTGCTGGCCCTCGTGGTGGCGTTGGTGCCAGTTGGGCTACTCACCTATAAGTATCAGCGATACCTTCACGTATTATCTCCCTCTCCGGCGAGTGGGCTGGTTCTCGCGAGTCGATTCGCTCCCTTGCTGTCGTGCGACGTACCAGCCGGTGACCTGCCCGCGGTACGAGACGCACTCCACGAGTTGTGCCACCTGCACCTCGCTGGGGCGCCCGGTGCGACCGTCCAAACACTCTGGGCTGGCGGAGCGGTATCTCGGGTCCTCTATAACTACCCCGAGCTCTCGGTGGCTTCTGCTCAAATGCAGGCGGCGGCCACTACCGCACTACTCAATCACCCATTCGCCGCCATCAAACTGGTAACCGATTCTTTGATCTATCAATTGAAAGACCCTCCAATTAACGCCCTCTCGAAGTACTGGACTGGTCAAGGTTGGCAGAGCCCGTCCGCGCGGGCTGCATTCGTGCATCGCGCCGCTTGGTTCGGAAGTGACACCGCTACCCAGTCGTCCACCCTCCCCTTTCATCTCTTCGTCTCTGGGACTCTGCGTATCCCCCAGCTCATGGCTGATAGTGCCCTCCTCCTTGGGCTCGTGGCTCTTGGTGCGCGGTATCGGGTGAGGAAACAGTCGAAAAGGTCTCCCGTCCCGCTTGGTCTTCGGGCGATTGGTTGGTTTTCTGCCGCAGTAGTGGCGGGTGGCGTGGCGTCGGTAGCGATCGGATCAGAACCGGGATTTCGTTACTGGACGATTCTTATCCCCAGCCTCGCCGTACTTATTTGTCTGGGGCTGCCCCGAAGGTGGAAGCGAGCGTTGCCGGAAGATGGCCCCACGCTCATTCCCGGGCTCATCGAACTATACGACGGTGCGCGCGCACGCTTCTTCTCCCTAGAGAAACGTTGGAACACCTACATGGACACCAAGCCCTCAGGCCGTCGCCGCACAATTAGGCGGTACCAAATCTTCACCGCCTCCACCCTGGTAGTGCTCATCGCCGAAGCGTTGAAGGTCTACGTAACCAACTACCACAAGTTCAGATTTGACCACTGGAACACGGGCGACTGGCTCATTAATTATCAGGGTGGATTTGTTCGTCGCGGCTTGATTGGTGAATTGATGTACCAGCTCAGTCACAACCTCCACCTTTGTTCACTCACCGCAGCCGTCTACTTCGTACAAATTTCGGCGTACATACTTTGCACGGTAGGACTAGTTATTCTGATTTTCCACAAAAAGTCTGTTTGGCTACCGTGGATACTCCTGAGTCCCGTTGGCTTCGTGTTTGTCCTCTACGAAAGGATTATGAACTACCCCAAGCACCTGGATAACGGCCAGATTGTTTTCTGGCGGTTAGTGGGTGGTGAACGAAAGGAGATCCTGCTCTTCCTGGCCCTCGTTCTCCTCGGCACCGCGAGCGTCACTCGGATCGCACGGTGGCGGTGGGTTCAGATTGTTTTGGGCTTGGCGGTCTACTTCGTATTCCTCTTCTCCTGGGAGGGGGGCGTGCTCTTCTTGCCAATCCTGTTGGTACTACTCGGCCACTGCGCCCCACTAGATAGCAAACTAACTGCCCTTCGCCTGCAGTGGGGTGTGGGGGTGCTAGCCGTAACGGGAGCGTTAATCCAAATTGTTTTCCACGGAAACCTGGCCGCGAGTCAGGCTATTTGCGCCTCGGTCCAGCAGGGCCAGCTCCCCGCCGCCTGTCTTGGCGCGATTAATAACCTTTCGGTTGGAGCACGGATTGAGCTCTCGACGGTCGTGCAGAACTTCCCGTATTACGGCTGGTACCTGCTGAGTGCAACCTTGGCACTTCTTCCCTTTATCTTTTCGGGATGGCTGCGTAGAAATTGGAAATTTTTCCTGATCATGACGGCGTGCATGATTCCTCTGTATCTGGTGGGGACCGACTACGGACGATGGATTCACATCTGGATTATGTGCTTGAGCTTTCATTGGCTACTCGTTGATTCGAGCGAGCGTGATCTCCAGCTCCCCAGAATTGCGCCCGCACTCTGGTTTATTGGGCTCTTCCTGTGGATCACCACGTGGAGTATTCCCTTTACCTACATCCCCTTTAGAGTCGGGGGCCTCCTCGAGGTAATCACCAAGCTGGTAACGGGCAGCTAAGCCGTGACCCGATTCGAATGAACCCCACGCCCTCTCCAAGTTAAAAAAAATGGTGAATGGCGTTGCCTGGTTGCTCGCACAGCAGCCAAGAACTACGCTGTGCGCGTGCCAGACCTGATCCTCCTTCGCCACGGTCGCTCGGACTGGAATGACCAAAACCTGTTCACCGGGTGGCACGATGTCGACCTGACCGTTCAGGGGGTTGGAGAGGCCGTCGCGGCCGGACATCTCCTCGCCGGCGAAGCGGACTTAGACCTACGAATTCTTCACACCTCCCTACTCACTCGCGCTATCCGCACCGCCGATCTGGCTCTGTATTCAGCGGGGCGTAGCTGGCTCCCCGTTCGTCGCAGCTGGCGACTGAACGAGCGTCACTACGGCGCCCTGACCGGTCTAGATAAGAAACAAACCGCCGAAGAGTTCGGTATGGACCAATTAAAACTCTGGCGCCGCAGTTACGACGTGCCACCGCCCCCACTCGAAGATGGCAGTGAGTACCTCAGCGACCTCGATCCGCGCTACCGCGACATACCTCGCGAGTCACTGCCCCGCACCGAATGTTTAAAGGATGTGGTCACGCGCATGACCCCCTACTTCAATGAATACATCGCCGAGGATCTCCGTCAGGAGGCCCCGCGAGGGGGAGCGGTCTTGATTGTCGCGCACGGAAACTCCCTTAGAGCGTTGCGCATGTTGCTCGAGAACATCTCGCAAGCCGAGATCGCCGAACTAGAGATCCCGACCGGGATCCCCTACCGTATGCGTCTCGACGATCACTTGGACTTCCTCGATGGTTGGTACCTCGGTGACCCCGATGCGGCGGCGAAAGCTGCCGAGTCAGTCGCGCGCCAAGCCGGGTAGCACTCATGACTCACCAAGTGCGTTTATTTACTATCGCCATCCTGCGTACCCGGGCGACAATTGTTTCATTCTGGCTCCTGCTCGGCGTGGGCTTTAGTGTCTACCTCGCCGACCCCGACACCTACCTCCACTCGCCTTTCAACGTGGGTGACTGGGTCATTAACTACCAAGCCGGCTTCGTTCGCCGAGGTTTTATAGGTGAGGTTCTCTATCAACTCGCCCGAGTCAGCAACGTGAATATTGGTTTTCTTGCGGTGTATTTACAAATCATCCTGCTGATCGGTATCGGTTCCGTGGTTACCTATTTCGCCCTGCGCAGTACTAGTGCCTGGTTGCCGTGGATAGTGCTGAGCCCCGTGGGCTTTCTCTACGCCACCTACAACGGTGACGGTGGATACCGCAAGGAGTTGTTGCTCTTTAGCGTCCTCGCCATGCTGGCCCTGGCGACCCGGGTAACGACCCGACGGGCTCACCTGCTGCTCTGGTTGAGTTTGCTGACCTTTGTGGTCACGGTACTTTCCTGGGAGCCGGCCGTCGTGACCCTGCCGTGTATTTGGTGGCTCTGCCACGCGAACACCCAGAATCAGCTTCCGGTCAAAAGGTTCCAATGGGCCTTCCTCACAACCGGTCTCGTGGGCCTCGCTCTGGCCAGTCTCTTTCACGGGAACGCCGCCCAGTCCCAGCAGATATGCCACTCCGTTTTGACCCTGGGTGGTTCCCACCCGAGTGTCTGCCAGGGCGCGCTAGCGGAGCTTTCAGTGACGCCCCACCAACAACTAAGTACCTTGGCGTCGTTCTTCCCTCGCTATCTCTGGTACGGCGTCTTCCTCTTGCTCGCCCTGTTGCCTTTCGCGCTGTCGGGTTGGTTCAAAGAGAACAAGCGCATCGCCCTCAGCGTGCTGGCCAGTACGTCACTGTTGTATGTCATCGGCACCGATTACGGACGATGGATCCACCTCCAGGCCACCTGCTTGGCCTTTCTGTTTCTAGTGCGAAACAACTCCTCGAGTGGAGTAAAAATTGCTTGGGGGCTGGAGAGGGTGGCGTTAACGCTCTGGGTCGTGGCGTGGTCGGTGCCCTACAGCTTCAACCCGTTGATCTGGCAAGGGCTGGTGATTGGTGCGTGGCACAAGGTTGTGCACTAGGAATTAGCCCTGGGTAACGGTGGGCTTGAGTGAGAGCTCGATCACCTGCGAGATGTCCAGTACCAGGGCCTGTTCGCTCTCGCCGTGAGTCTTTACCGCGTCATCGAGCATGATGATGCAGTAGGGGCAGGCGGTGGCTACGACGTTTGCCCCGGTCGCCAGAGCCTCGGCGGTGCGGTTCATATTGACTCGGGTGCCGATATTTTCTTCCATCCACATCCGAGCCCCACCGGCCCCGCAGCAGAAACTGCCCTCGCGATTGCGGTCCATCTCTACGACCTCGAGGCCCGAGATGGTGTTGATGGCGTCACGGGGCTCGTCGAAGACTCGGTTGTGTCGCCCCAGGTAACAAGGGTCGTGGTAGGTGACCTTGCCCGCCAAATTGTCACCGGTGATGAGTTTCCCGCTACTTACGAGGTGGGACAAGATCTCGGAGTGGTGAATCAATTCGTAGTTTCCGCCCAACTCCGGGTACTCATTCTTCAGGGTATTGAAGCAGTGGGCGCAGGAGGCAATGATTTTTTTCGCGCCCACCTCGTTCAAAGTGGTGATGGCGTTCTTGGCGAGTTCTTGGAAGAGGTACTCATTACCCATGCGTCTCGCGGGGTCACCGGTGCAAGACTCTCGTTTGCCCAAGAGGGCGAACTTTACGCCCGCGCGGTGCAAGAGCCGCGCGGTAGAGATTGCCTGACCCTTTCCTCGTTCGTCGAGCGAGCCGGCACAACCAATCCAGTAGAGGTATTCGACATCGTCGGGAATTTTCTCTTCGACCAACGGGACCTCGAAGTCGAGTGCACTCATCCACTCCTCACGCTTGGTGGCGCCCAGTCCCCACGGGTCCCCCTGATTCTCCAAGTTGCGCAGTAACAGTTGCGCCTCACTCGGAAAACGTGACTCCATCAAGACCTCGTAGCGACGCATATCAATGATGGCGTCAACGTGTTCAATATCAACGGGGCACTGCTCCACGCACGCCCCACAGGTCGTGCAGCTCCACAACACGTCGGGGTCAATGGTGGTGGGCACCAACGTCGGGCTGGCGGTTTTTTCGCCGCTCAGCAGGCGGTCGGCGGAGGCGAACATGTTTTCACGCAGACCCATAATCAACAACTTGGGACTGAGGGGTTTGCCGGTGGTCCAGGCGGGACAGACCGACTGGCATCGTCCACACTCGGTGCAGGTCGAAAAGTCGAGCATCTGCTTCCAGGTGAAGTCCTCGATGTGGCCCACCCCGAAGACCGTGTCTTCGGTGACCTGTTCCATGTCCATTGAGGGGGTCTTATCGAGTCCCCCGAGTGCACGAGGTCGACGCGAAGTGCCGATGTTGATTGGCGCCAAGAAGATGTGCTGGTGCTTGGAATAGGCCAAAAAGACCATAAACCCAGCG
>CAIKZX010000086.1 GCA_903832015.1 uncultured Actinomycetes bacterium | reverse complement strand
CGGGGTTTTCCGCCGAGGCCCTCGCCAGCCGGATTATTGATAGTGACTGCCACTTTGTAGTGACCGCTGATGGTCAGTTCCGGCGCGGTGCTGCTGTCGCTCTTAAACCTGCCGTCGACGATGCCCTCGCGAGTTGTCCGAATGTAGAAGCCGTGCTGGTAGTTCGACGCACAGGTGTTCAGGTCGAGTTGATAGCGGGCCGAGACCATTGGTGGCACGAAAGTGTTCTGACGCAGTCCAAGTCCCACGACTATGTAAATTTCCCGGCTGAACAAGAGATGTTCTTGATGTACACCTCAGGAACCACTGGGCAACCAAAGGGCATTCTTCATACGACCGCCGGTTACCTTGTTGGGGCCGCAACGACTTATTCGAACGTTTTCGATGTCAAGCCTGAGACGGATGTTTGCTGGACGGCCGCGGATATTGGTTGGATCACGGGCCATACCTACATTGTTTACGGACCATTACTTAATGGAGTGACCCAAGTGATGTACGAGGGACTTCCCGATTCGGGCGGTAAAGACCGATGGTGGAAAATAATTGAAGAACTCAAGGTGTCAATTCTGTACACCGCACCCACCACCATTCGAACCTTAATGAAGTGGGGGACTGAGCACCTTAGAGGCCATGACCTCTCATCCCTTCGGGTCCTTGGCTCGGTAGGCGAGCCCATTAACCCGGAAGCCTGGATGTGGTACCGAGAGTTTGTTGGTGGAAATCGTTGTCCAATTGTCGACACGTGGTGGCAAACCGAAACCGGCTCAATCATGATTTCACCGCTTCCCGGTGTTACAAAGACGAAGCCCGGTGCGGCAATGAAAGCATTGCCGGGAATTTCTATTGATGTGGTTGATGAAGACGGAGTGTCAGTGAAGAATGGTCACGGCGGTTTCTTGGTTGTCACCAAGCCCTGGCCATCTATGACTCGAGGGATTTGGGGAGACCCCGAGCGATTCATGCAGACCTACTGGTCTCGTTTCCCAGGAAAATACTTCGCGGGAGATGGTGCAAAGCGCGACGATGACGGGGACATCTGGCTTCTAGGTCGAGTGGACGATGTGATGAACATATCTGGACATCGGCTGTCTACAACGGAGATCGAGCACGCCCTGGTTTCTTTCCCCGCTGTCGCTGAAGCGGCAGTGGTGGGAGCCAGCGACGAGACTACCGGTCAGGCCATTGTGGCCTTCGTCACCCTCAAGCTGACTCCCGATACAGAAGCACTCGATCAGACCAGTGTTATCGAGGAAATTCGACAACACGTCGCCAAAATGATTAGCCCCATCGCAAAGCCTCGTCAGATTATCTTGACCCCAGAGCTGCCGAAGACTCGCTCTGGGAAGATCATGCGACGCCTTCTTCGCGATGTTGCGGAGCACCGCACACTCGGCGACGTGACAACACTGACTGACCCCACAGTTGTTGCCATGATTGCTGAACTCATAGGGACGACACCCGTAGACGACTAGCTTGGAAATCCTGAATCGTTTCTGTGGTCTTGGCACTTCGAACCTACCCGAGTTGCGCGAACCAGTATCACTAGGAAACTAATTGAGGCAATTAGGAGCGAACTGTCCTTCCTCGATCTAATTGCACGGGCCATGGGATAGCCTCTCCGAGTTCTTCGGCAGCCTGGAGCGGCCATCGTGGATTTCGTAAGGCGGCTCGAGCCACCATGATTGCGTCAGCCTCGTTGGCTTCGAGGATCTCTTCAGCCTGCAGTCCACTCGTGATAAGCCCAACGGCAGAGACTGGCACTTGTGCACGGTTGCGAATTTCCGCTGCAAAATGGACCTGGTAGCCAGGCTTGATTTCAATCTTCTGGCTCGGGTCTAATCCGCCTGATGAGACGTCAATCAGATCAACGCCGAGCTCTTTCAACCTTTCGGCTAGGAGAATGGACTCGGTTAGGTTCCAACCACCCTCGACCCAATCCGTGGCTGAAATGCGGACGAATAGCGGCATTGATGACGGAATCACTAGGCGAACCGCGTTGACAACTGCGGTTAGGAACCTGGAACGGTTGTCCAGCGAGCCGCCGTACTCGTCCTCTCTCAGGTTAGAAAGTGGCGAGAGAAACTCGTGCAATAAGTAGCCATGGGCTGCATGGATCTCAATGACATCGAATCCAGCCTCGACGGACCGCTCTGCCGCTGCGGCGAATTGCCCAACAATTTCAGAAATCTCTGATGCAGTCAATTCGTGAGGTGCCTCATAGCCCTCGAAGGGGACGGGGCTTGGCGCGAGTGGTTGCCAACCACCTTCTTCACGTGTGGCTATGGCGTGATCTCCCCAGGGAATGTATGACGAAGCCTTTCGGCCAGCGTGCGCCAATTGAATTGCTACGAGACCACCCTGACTGTGCACAAGGTCCACATTCGCCTTCCAGGCGAGTGTCTGGGCGTCACTCCAAAGTCCCGCGCAGACTATAGATATGCGACCCTCTGGAGAAACCGCAGTGGCCTCGGAGACGATTAATCCGGCGCCCCCGGTGGCCAGCGAGGCGTAGTGAAGGGTATGCCAATTTCCGACCACGCCGTCGACGGCGGAGTACTGACACATGGGCGCTACCCACGCTCGATTTCTAAATGTCAGTGACCGGAGTGTGAAAGGACTGAATAACTTGGACATTAACGAACCGCTCCTAAAGGAACAATGCTAACACTTGACACCCAAATACCGCACCCAATCGGTAGGGTGGTGCCATGGCCAAACCAACCTCTTATTTATCATTTGATTTAGAAACAACTGGAATTGATTCCTTCCAGGATGTTCCGGTTTCCTATGCGTTTGTGGAGCATCGAATTTTCAACAGCTCTTCAGTTGTCGCTCGCGAGACAGGGATAGTCAACCCCGGAAAGCCTATTCCGCCCCAGGCGACCGCAGTGCACGGCATCACCGATGACATGGCGAAAGAAGGTCTGGCTCTTGGTGAGGCCGTCGCTCTGATCAGAGAGCGTATACGGGACTGCTGGGCCTCGGGTGGGGCAATTGTGGGCATGAATGTTGCCTATGACCTGACCATGGTTGAGGCACTCTGCGAGAAGTACGACCTGCCAACACTCTCGAGTGCTGGACCAGGGCCAGTGTTGGACGTGTACGTTATTGACAAAACCTTGGATAAATGGCGCAAAGGCAAGCGGACTTTAAGCGATCTCTGTATTCGTTACGGAGTCGTTATTGATAACGCCCACAGCGCCGATGGTGATGCTGAAGCCACGCTCCAGATCTACGAAGCCATGGTCAAGGAGTACTCAGATCTAGCCAACCTCGAGTTGGCGAAAATTAATGAGACGCTCAATGCATGGCATCACGAGTATCTTTCGAGCCTGTCCGACTACTTCGTGAAAAGCGGAAAATCAGCGATCAAGCCGGGGCGTTTTGGTTGGCCGATTAACCACAGGGACTGAGTCGGGCTGGGGAGATT
>CAIKZX010000085.1 GCA_903832015.1 uncultured Actinomycetes bacterium | reverse complement strand
TTGAAGATGACCAGTGACTACGCCCACCGCTTCCCCGACCGCCCTACTGCCCATGACGCCCTTGGTATCCGAGTTGTTGAGCTCTCGCCAGAGCGCAGCATTCTCGAGTGCGAGGTCGGGCCCAAGACCCACCAGCCCTTCGGTCTGCTGCACGGTGGCGTTTCGGCCCTAATGGTTGAAGGCGCCGCTTCAATGGGTGGCATAGTGAGTGTCCCAGAAGATCAAGTTTGTGTAGGGACTGAATTGAATATTTCTCACCTGCGTGGCGTCAGTGAGGGAACAATTCGCGCCACCGCCACCCCGATTCGCAAGGGTCGAACCGTGCAGGTATGGAATGTGGACCTTACTAACGAGTCAGGCGAACTTTTCGCTACTGGTCGCATGACCTTGCAGGTAATTAAGGCTAGATAGGAAAAACGGCCGCCAAGTCCTAGACTGTTCTAAGACTAAGTAGCGAGGAAAACACGTGGGTACACGATTTGTGGGCTGGGGCATGGCGGTACCCGACAAGATTGTTACCAACGACGACCTCTCGAAGACCCTCGATACCTCGGACGCTTGGATTGCCGAGCGCACCGGTATTCGCCAGCGGCACATCGGCGGCACCACCACCGAATTAGGTGCCCTCGCTGGCCAGCGTGCGCTCGACGACGCCAATCTGCGCCCCGAGGACATTGACTTCGTGATTCTCGCAACCACGACCCCCGACCGCATGGCGCCCGCTACCGCCGCGCTCATCCAAGCCGAATTAGGACTGACCTGCCCCGCGCTCGATGTCAACGCCGCCTGCGCCGGTTTCCCCTACGCCGTTCGAGTGGCCCAGGGACTCATCGAGACCGGTACCAAGCGAATTTTGCTCATCGGTGCCGAGACCCTTTCACGCTGGGTTGACTGGACTGACCGTAATGTGGCGGTGTTGTTGGCCGACGGAGCGGGAGCAACGGTCATGGAGTACTCCGACACGGAAAACGACATCCTTTCATTTGTTTTGGGCGCTTCTGGTGTCGATGCCGATCTCCTCACTTGCGATCACGGCAGCTTTTTCTTCATGGATGGCAAAGAGGTCTTTCGTCGAGCGGTGCGCGTGGTGGTGGATTCGGCCGCTGAGGCGATTGAGAAAGCCGGAATCTCCCCCGCCGACATCAGTTTGCTCATTCCGCACCAGGCGAATATTCGTATTATCCAAGCCGCGAGCGAACGACTGGGAATCCCGATGGAAAATGCCATCATCACTCTCGACCGCTACGGCAACACCTCCAGCGCCTCTATTCCAATGGCTTTCTGGCACGCCCGCGATGAGGGTCGAGTCAAAAAGGGCGAATACGCACTCATGACTGGCTTTGGCGCCGGGATGACCTGGGCCTCAGCTGTGCTCAAATGGTCCCTATGACCGGACCATCCCTCGTCATCTTGGCCGCGGGCCGCGCCCGTCGCTACGGCGGCCTGAAGCAGCTCGCCCCCATCGGCGCTCATGGTGAGGCCATTATCGACCTCCTCGCCTCCGACGCCTTCGCCGCTGGATTCGAGGACATCGTGTTCGTCGTTAATCATGAGACTGGCGAGTCAATCAAAGAACACGTTGCGGCGATCTGGCCCAAAGATCACAAGGTGTCCTTTACTTACCAAAATGAACTACGCGGCACCGTCGACGCGGTTCTTTCGGCCGTTACGGCCCTAGACATCACCAAGCCCTTTGGTGTTTCCAACGCCGACGATCTGTATGGGCGTGACGCATTTATGAAATTGGGCTCACACCTCATTAATTCCACAAATAACTGCCTTGTTGGATTTGAACTCGACCAGGCGCTGGTTG
>CAIKZX010000084.1 GCA_903832015.1 uncultured Actinomycetes bacterium | reverse complement strand
GCATGCTCGTTTTGCTCGGTGCCGTCATCACCTCGTGGAGCAAGGGAGAGCCTTCGGGCCCAAACCCATGGCAGGCGAATTCGCTCGAGTGGATGGTGCCTACTCCGCCACCCCTCGAAAACTTCGACGAACTTCCCACAATCAAGCAGGACCCCTACCACTATGGAGCTAAGCGCTAATGGCAACTAACACCGCATCCCCCGCACACGTCGATCACCACGAAGGTGGGCATCACGAGCCGCCGCTAAAGGTGTATGGCCGCCAGCGTATGGCTATTTGGCTGTTCATTGCGGGAGACATCATCACCTTGAGTGCGATGCTGTTCACCTACTTGTACCTCCGTGGAGTCAACACGGGCAATCACTGGATGTCGATTGTCGGGCTCCCAGTGGACAAAGTTCACACCTACTCGTACTACGAGAATCTTGCGAACCTACCAACGCAGCATTTGATCCACACCCAAGCCATGTCGCCGAGCTTTAACTGGCTAGTGACGGCTATTGGTGTTGTTTCGGCGTTGATCTTCTGGGCTGCGGAACGTAATCTCCGCAAGACCAAGAATCGCTCAGCATTTACCGCCAGCGCGACGGTGGCGACCCTCGTGGCCGTCTTGGTCGCGTACATGTCTGTCGTCCAGCTGAAGCACATCCCACAGGTGTACGTCGCCATTAACGACTCCCACACACTTTCCTACACGGCGTACTCGTCCGTGATGATGGTGTTGATTGGTTCAACTTTGGTTCACTTCCTCCTTCTGACCTTCTTAGGGCTGGGTATGGTCATTCGCTCCGCTCGCGGAGTTTTGACTGGAGAAAAGTGGTACCAGGCGGGCCTCGTTCGCTTGTTCTGGGTGTGGGTCGCCATCTCGGGCGTCGTTGTGAGCGCGCTTGCCACGACGGTGAACGTACACTAAGGTTTTAGTAACAGCTCTTTGCGGGTGCCATTAGGCACCCGCAAAGATTTGTCGTGAAGTAGGTCCCGTGAGGCCTACACGACAGGAGAATGATGGATCAGCACGTGCAACGCCAGGACCACTCGGGTGGCCTGGCGTTTATTGCTAAGAGCGAGCTGCTGAACGCTGATGAAGTGGCCCGGGCCCTTAAGCGCATGGCCCATGAAATAGTCGAACGCAACCTAAATCTAGAAAATGTCGTTCTCGTAGCAGTCCAACGTGGGGGAGTTCCCTTCGGACAGGTGCTGCAAGGTCTCTTGGCGGACATCGGCGGTCAGGCTATTGCTCTGGGGCTACTCGATGTTTCTTTTTATCGCGATGATCTGGACCAACGTCCAGTGCCCACCTCGGCAGCGACTTCAATTCCCTCGAGCCTCGAAGAAAAAACGGTCATACTCGTAGATGACGTCCTCTTCACGGGGCGCACCATTCGCGCGGCCTTCACCGCTCTTTCAGATTGGGGTCGGCCCCGGGTGGTTCAATTGGCCGTGATGGTTGACCGTGGTCACCGAGAGTTACCAATCCGGCCCGACTATGTTGGCAAAAATCTTCCCTCGTCTCGCGATGAGGCCATAGTTGCGCAGATTGATGGTGTGTGGATTGGGACACGTGGCGCGCAATGATTGAGACTATTCGGGGCCAGAACCTCCTTTCCCTCAATGACCTTTCGAAGGACGCGATAATTGAGATTCTCAATGAAGCGGAGTCTTTCGTTGAGGTGAATGAACGTGCCATTAAGAAAGTGCCGGCGCTCAAAGGTCGTGTGGTGGCCTCCTTATTTTTCGAAGAATCAACTCGAACTCGCCTTTCGTTCGAGACAGCGGCCAAGCGGCTCAGTGCGGATGTTTTGTCCTTAGCCGTGGCTTCTTCCAGCGTGAAAAAGGGAGAAAGCCTCCGAGATACCATCGCGACCGTTGATGCACTCGGCATCGACGCAGTTGTGCTCCGTCACGCTTCGAGTGGAGCTGCCGAGCAGGTAAGTCGGTATGTGCCGCACGTTCGGGTTGTCAACGCCGGGGACGGCCAGCACCAGCACCCGACTCAGGGCTTGCTCGACGCTTTCACTATTCGTCAAACTCTGGCTGAGCGGAGGGGGCTGGACCCGATAGCAAGTGGAGCCACGCTCTTTGAGGGCTTGAAGGTCCTAATAGTTGGCGATATACGGCATTCGAGGGTCGCGCGAAGCGACATTGCGGCGTACACCACTCTTGGTGCTGAAGTGAGAGTGGCGGGACCACCAACCTTATTGCCACAGAGTGTCGCTCAGTGGGGGGCGACTCTCGCTCCAAACTTCGAAGAGGCCCTGCGCTGGGCCGATGTGGTGGGTTTGCTCCGCCTTCAACGGGAGCGGGGCACGGAATCGTTCGTTCCTACCCTCAACGAGTACACGACCACCTTCGGTTTAACTCAAGAGCGTGCATCGCTCTTAAAACCAGGGGCATTGATTATGCACCCGGGCCCAATGAATCGAGGGGTCGAAGTCGATTCCAAGGTCGCCGATGGTCCCCAGGCAATTATTAGGCGTCAAGTCAGTAATGGAGTTCCGGTTCGCATGGCCGTTTTATATCTATCAATCGCGGGCCTCGGACGAGCAAAGTGAACAATATTCTTATGACTGGCGCGACACTCATTACCGCCAATGGAGCTGTTGAAGCTGACCTTCGAGTTCGCGACGGAGTTGTTCGCGAGATTGGGCCAGCGTTAACGCCGCTCGAAGACGAACTGGTCTTGCAACTCGAGGGTCAATGGGTGGGTCCGGGCTTTGTTGATCTCCATACGCACCTACGTGAACCGGGTGGCGAATCATCCGAAACAATTGCTTCAGGTGCGCGGGCGGGTATTGTCGGCGGATACACCGCCTTAGTGGCCATGCCCAATACGGAACCGGCCCTTGACACCGTTGCTCTCGTGTCGTTTGTTCTGGCTGAGGGCGCACGTACGCCAATTTCGATTGCGGTAGCGGGTTCTATTACGCAAAACCGGGAGGGTCAACAGCTGGCCCCCATGGCAGAGATGGCCCAACTCGGAGTTCGCGTCTTTACCGATGACGGATCGGGGGTACAAAACGCGGGAGTGATGCGACGTGCCCTTTCGTACGCCAAGCCCCTGGGTGTGCGATTGGCGCAACATTGTGAGGATGACAGCTTGGTTGGTTCGGGCGTTGTGAATGAAGGCCCATTGGCCGAGAGTTTGGGCTTGAGTGGGCGCTCTACTCTCGCCGAAGAAATTATGGTTCAACGAGATATTGATCTCTTGAGGTCAACCGGGGGGTCACTTCACTTCCTGCATCTTTCAACCGCCCGATCGATTGAATTAGTTAAGAATGCCAAGGCCGAAGGTCTGGATGTGACCTGTGAGGTAACCCCCCACCATCTGACCTTGGACGAATCGGCCTGCGCAACTTACGACCCTCTATTCAAGGTTCATCCTCCACTCAGGAGCTCCCTTGATGTTTTTGCGCTTCGCGAAGCGCTGGGCCGTGGTCACATCGATGCGGTGGCCACAGATCATGCTCCCCACGCCCCGGAGTCTAAGGACCGAGCGTTTGATGAGGCGCCCGCAGGCCTGTTGGGGCTTGAAACCGCCGCTTCGTTAACCTATGAAGCGTTGGGGCAGAGTAGTTGTGATCCCGTCCTTTTCTATTCAGTACTCAGTCGAGGACCGGCGAGGGTCGCCCAACTTCGCGCGAACGACAACCCCGTTGGTTTAAGTGCGCAAGGTGGCGCATTACAAGTAGGTGAGGCCGCGAACCTTACAGCTTTCGATCCGAGCGTCCAATGGAGGGTTGATGCCAGCGCCCTACAGAGTCGAGCTTCCAATACGCCCTACGCTGATCGCGTAATGATCGGTCGCGTCTCAACCGTCATTTCCAAAGGTGTGCTCGTGCTGCGCGAAGGAGTGCTGCAATGAAAAGACCTAATGCGGCCCTGGTGCTCCAAGATGGTGAGGTCTTTGAAGGATACGCGGTTGGTTTCTTGCCTGAAGAGGGAGTGACCACCGGAGAGTTCGTGTTCAATACGGCACTCTCGGGCTATCAGGAGGTGCTGACGGATCCCAGCTACGCCGGCCAAGTCGTCGCTTTCACCTACCCTCACATTGGCAATTACGGGATCACGCCGCTCGACGATGAATCGGTGCGACCATGGGCCAAAGGGGTCATCATGCGTGAGTTGGCCGACCTCCCCTCAAACTGGCGTTCGGCCGGACCCCTCGAGGGCTTTCTGGCTCAACACCGTATCCCCGCCATGGCGGGCATCGACACGCGTCGCTTAACCAAACACCTTCGCTCGGCTGGCGCTCTGCCGGGGGCCTTTGGACACGGCGCGATTGACACCTTGCGCGAGGCCGCAAAATTGGCTCGCGGAACGGATCAAATGGATTTTGTGAGTCTGGTTACGACGCGTGAGGTGTATCAACGTGGTGCACAGGGCCCACACATTGTGGCCGTGGACTACGGAATTAAGGCCACGATGGTACGCCAATTGGCTGACCGTTTTCGTGTGACAGTGGTACCAGCACATATTTCTGCCGATGAGATCCTTTCGTTTAAGCCCGATGGCCTATTTCTTTCAAACGGTCCGGGCGACCCCGCCGCGCTCGCTCCTCAAGTCCAGACGATTGCGGACCTAGTTGAGCGGGTGCCAATATTCGGTATCTGCCTTGGTCATCAATTACTAGCCACGGCCCTCGGGGGCAAAACGTACAAACTGCCCTTCGGGCACCACGGGAGTAATCACCCCGTTCAAGACCTGGCCACCGGACGGATAGAAATTACGGCCCAGAACCATAACTACGCGGTCGATGCCGCGGGACTTCGGGCGGCTCACGTGAGCCACGTGAATTTGAACGACGGGGTAGTTGAAGGTATTGCCGCGCCATCGTTGCGGGCCTTTTCCGTTCAGTATCACCCCGAAGCAGGTCCGGGTCCGCACGATGCTCGCTACCTATTCGATCGATTTGACCGGCTACTCGAAACCGGCTCCTTGGAGGCCATCTAATGCCACGCCGCAATGACCTTCAGTCAATTCTGGTGATTGGGTCAGGCCCTATCGTGATTGGTCAGGCCTGCGAATTTGACTACTCCGGCACTCAAGCCTGTCAAGTACTTCGGGAAGAGGGGTACCGAGTTATCTTGGTCAACTCAAATCCCGCCACAATCATGACCGACCCCGGTACTGCTGATGTGACGTACATCGAACCACTAAATGTGGACGTGTTGATCCAAATTCTCGAAAAGGAACGACCCGATGCGGTGCTGCCGACTCTCGGTGGGCAAACAGCACTCAATTTAACTATGGCCCTCGTGGAAAAGGGAGTATTTGAGCGCTTGGGGGTTGAGGTCATCGGTGCTCGCCCGGAGGCGATTTCTACCGCTGAGGATCGTGAATTGTTCAAAAAGGCGATGGCGGATATCAACCTGGCGGTTCCCGAATCGGATTTCGCGCGCACGGTTGACGAAGCTCTCGTTATTGCCGAACGGATTGGTTGGCCCATCATCATTCGCCCAAGTTTCATATTGGGCGGAGCGGGAACGGGTATTGCGGATAATGCCGTTGATTTTAAGCAACTTGCTTTAGAGGGTATTGCCGCTTCACCCATCAGCGAGATCTTGGTCGAACAATCGATTGCTGGTTGGAAGGAATACGAACTTGAGGTCATGCGTGACCACGCTGATAATTGCGTGGTCGTATGCAGTATTGAAAATTTCGATCCGATGGGAGTCCACACGGGAGACTCCATTACCGTGGCCCCCGCACAAACACTTTCCGATGTTGAATATCAAGCCATGCGCGATGACGCTTTCGCGGTTCTTCGTCGAGTGGGCGTAGAGACCGGTGGTTCAAATGTCCAATTCGCGGTCAACCCAGCCACAGGCGAACGACTAGTCATCGAGATGAACCCTCGGGTGTCGCGCTCATCGGCATTAGCCTCAAAGGCGACGGGTTTTCCCATCGCCAAGATTGCGGCTCGACTAGCCGTGGGCTACTCGCTCGACGAGATTCAAAACGATATTACGAAGGTGACTCCAGCGAGTTTTGAACCGGTAATCGATTATGTTGTGACGAAGATACCCCGTTGGGCCTTTGAAAAATTGCCGGGTGCCAACCCGGTATTGGGTACTCGGATGCAATCGGTTGGAGAGGTGATGGCGATTGGTCGCAATTTCGCCGAGTCCTTACAAAAGGCCATTCGCTCCCTCGAACAGGGTCGCCCTGGCTTCGCCCTATCGGGCCGTGGTGAATTCGCCGAACTTTCGGAGACCGACCTGTGGGAGCGATGCGTTATCGCAACTCCCGATCGGCTCTACGCCCTGCACGCAATGCTATGGCGGGGCGTGTCAATTGACGAGGTCAACAGGCGAACGGGCATTGATCGGTGGTTCCTTTGGCAGCTACGGGAAATCGTGATCCGTGAACGGGAACTTGAAAGCCTCGCCCTCGAAACGCTTGATACTCGCCAATGGCGGCGCTACAAGCAGTGGGGCTTCAGCGACGAACAAATCGCCGAAATTTCAGGCACTTCGGTCTCCGTGGTGAAAGAGTTGCGTGAGGCCAAAGGTGTCAAGGTCACCTTCAAGACCGTTGACACCTGCGCGGCGGAATTTGAAGCCACCACGCCCTATCACTACGGGACCTTTGAAGATGAGTGCGAAGTTCGACCTTCCACAAAGGATCGTGTCATTATCTTGGGCTCCGGACCTAACCGAATTGGTCAGGGCATCGAATTCGACTACTGCTGCGTTCACGCGGCGATGGCGATTCGCGCCATGGGCTACGAGGCGATCATGGTTAATTGCAACCCAGAAACTGTCTCCACCGATTATTCCACCTCCGACCGCCTGTATTTTGAACCTCTGACCCCGAGTGACCTAGCAGCCGTAATTGCTGCCGAACAGGCCGCCTGCATTGATGGCGCGAGGGTGGTTGGGCTGATTGTCTCTTTAGGAGGCCAGACCCCACTGAAGCTCTCACACACTGTCGACCCCACCTTGATTTTGGGAACCCCCGTGGCCTCAATAGACCTTGCCGAAGACCGTGAACAATGGTCCGCACTCTGCACTTCGCTCGGGTTAGCGCAACCCCCTGGCGCAGTGGTCTGGAACTTGGAAGAGGCCAAACAAGTGGTCAATTCCATCGGGTACCCAGTACTGGTTCGACCTAGCTACGTTCTAGGTGGCCGAGCCATGGAAATTGTCTACGAGGACCAAGCCCTAGAGCGGGTGATGACCAATCTCACCGATGTGCACGGGGCCCTAGCGCGAGAAGGGGGAGTGGCGCAGAGCCGACCCATTCTCATCGACTCATTCTTGGAATCGGCAGTCGAGGTTGACGTTGATGCTCTACGAGACTCTCTGGGTAACGTCTACATCGCGGGAATCATGGAACACGTCGAAGAGGCGGGCGTGCACTCGGGTGACTCGGCGTGCGCGCTACCGGCACAAAATCTTTCCGAGCCAGTACTCATGGCCCTCCGTGCGGCAACTGAGAAGATTGCTGAAGGACTCCAGGTGGTAGGGCTTCTGAATGTGCAATTTGCGGTGCGAGATAAAGAGATCTATGTCCTCGAAGCGAATCCGCGGGCTTCGCGGACCGTTCCCTTTGTGGCTAAGGCCACGGGCGTATCTCTCGCGCAAGCGGCAACCCGTGTCATGTTGGGCGAGTCACTTTCGGATTTGCGCCACGCCGGGATTATTCCCGCTGACACCCCAACGCCGAGTTATGTGAGTGTTAAGGAGGCCGTTTTGCCGTTCAATCGCTTTCCAACGGTCGACACCATACTGGGTCCCGAAATGCGGTCCACCGGTGAGGTTATGGGAATTGGCGAAACCTTTGGCATTGCCTTCGCCAAGGCACAGCTAGCGGCGGGAACGGCTTTACCCAAAGAAGGTCGGGTTTTTCTCTCATTGGCCGAGCGAGATAAGTTGGCGGGACTCGAGGTCGCTCGGTCTCTAGTGGGCTTAGGCTTTGAGATTGTCGCTACCACCGGCACGGCCGAGTACTTGCAACAAGCGGGCCTGGAAGTTTCGAGAGTCGTTAAAAAATTCGGCACCATTGAGCCGGGCGACTCCGCCGTGGAACTGATTGCCGATGGCTTTATCAATCTAGTTATCAATACGCCTTCGGGTTCGAATGCCTACGCCGACGGCGCCGCGATTAGACGGGCGAGCACCGTCCATGGCGTTCCCTGTTTAACAACCTTGGCCGCAGCGCAGGCTGCGGTATTGGGAATTCGTGAGACTACGCAACACGGTTGGCGAGTCATGAGCTTGCAAGAGCTCCACCAATGAACCGCCTGGCGGCCTCAGTAGGGGAGATTGCCCTACGGGCGCCGGTGCTAACGGCGGCCGGAAGCGGGGGCCTGGGAGCTGAACTATCCGAATACGGCGACCTTGGTGAACTCGGAGGGGTAGTTGTCAAATCTCTCGCCACCTTTGAGTGGGAGGGCAACCCCGCTCCACGAGTGGTGTCATCGGGTGATTCAATGATTAACTCTGTTGGTCTCAGCGGTCCGGGCGTAGCGCGTTGGCGAGAAGAGTACCTTCCGGAACTCGCTCGGACCAATGTCACGACGGTGGCCTCAATTTGGGGGCGGAGCGTGCAGGAATTCGGTGATGCCGCCCTCGCCCTGCGAGGGGCCGAGATTGCGGCGATTGAGATAAATGCGAGTTGCCCGAACTTAGAGGGACGCACTGGAATTTTCGCCCACTCGGCCAGTCTGACCGCGGAGTTGGTGCACGCGTCAAAAGATTCGGGATTCCCCCTCTGGGTCAAGTTGAGCCCGAATACGCCCGATTTGTTGGCCATCGCCGAAGCGGCGTTGCAAGCGGGGGCGGACGCCTTGGTTCTCACCAATACCGTTTTGGGCATGGGGATCGACATTTCGACGCGTCGTCCGACCCTAGGTGGTCTAGTCGGGGGAGTGAGTGGTCGAGGAATCTTCCCGGTGGCCCTTCGTGCAGTGTATGAGTGCCGCGCGGCTTTCGCCGAGACACCTATCGTTGGTGTTGGGGGTATTTCAAGTGGTGAGGACGCAATTGCGATGGTGATGGCCGGAGCGAATGCGGTCGAAGTCGGAACCGCAATATTTGCCGAACCTCGCTCACCGTGGAGAATTCAACGCGAGATGATGAAGTGGTGCGACCTAGAGGGCACTTCGCTTAAAGAAATCTGCGGTGTTGCGCATGGTTGAGAACCTTGGCCCACGGCTCATTGAGCGATTGCGTGACCAG
>CAIKZX010000083.1 GCA_903832015.1 uncultured Actinomycetes bacterium | reverse complement strand
GATCTGCATGTCTCATCACTGTGCGTCCTTTGGCGCCTGGGAGATGAAACCACTCACCAAATACGCGCTCAGTGGCGTATAGGCCGTGCATCGTACTTTCTAAGTTGCTGATGGCAGGTGTCTCGACTGTGTGCTTAATCTGCAGTTTTCTCGGATTTCCGGTCTGGTGTTCACCGAGTCGATCGCTGGAGTCGCCCTTTCGGGATTCCTTGACGAGGCCGATTTTGTAGTAGTCAAAAGCCTGCGACGTGAAGACGTCGACCTCTGAAATGAAATACAACGTACCGGTAACAAGTTTCATAGATCGTAAGTTAGTACCATTGTTTGCCTATAAACCCTTGCGGTTTACTGCTCAAAAGGATTGTTCATGACCAAGCCAATTCCGTATCTTCAGATATTTGATCTCTTGACCGAACGGCCGGAACTCACTGCTTTTCAGATTGGCAACCTACTCAACATGGATAAGTCAGAAGTGAACGCAATCCTCTACCGAAGCCCACGAGTCTTTGTCGCCGATGGCGCTCAGCGACCTAAGTGGAGCGCGCGAAGCATCTCTCGGAGAAATGTCACCAAGCTCATAAAAGAACGTTAGAAATCTGAGCCTCGGAGGACCCATTTAGCCCAGGAAATAAAGGTCTGTGCTCTCCGTTCGATCGTTGAGCGGGATAGTGTGCCCCACCTCTGGGATTCCCTTATTGCCCTCTCAACAGCAGTTCTTGCATCTTCGCGTCCCAACAAGGCAAAGATTGCAGTTCGGGTGAATTCTTCACCACAAAGTCGCCACTTTATATCTTCTATTTGTTCTGACGTCGACCGTTGAGAAATCTTGCTGCCTAATTGCGAGAGCATAAAGAATCCTCCAGACATGCGATCGAAATAGCCAAGATAAACAGCCGCGTTGGGGTAATAGCCCGCCTGCCGTACATCAAACATTTCACTGTCGACAACGTCGTCTTTTGAAATTAAACCACCGAGGTCGTTAGCGAGGTTGATGATGGTGAGGATTCGAGATGCCGAGTCTGCCTGAGGTAGGGGAACGTCAGCCGCCTCCACTGGAATAAGAGGTGACTCAGTAGCTCTGCGGACATTAAATTTTCTGGTTCGACTACTCATAAGTTGATAGCGCTCACTTTTGATGACTTTCGAGGACGTCATCACCTTGGGATCTTCAAATGCGTATTCCAGGAGAAGGAGCTCGTCACCTTCAACCCCCATAAAGACATTGCGTATCTCGTGAGTTCGTTTACTGAGATTTCCCCATGTTCGATAGGGGTAATAGATTTGCCTCAAATTGAACGTGTCGGGAATACGGTTCTTAGCTTCAACGAGGCAGAGCGATCGGCCGCACTCAAGGCCCGCATCGATCTCAATCTGCGCGCCGTTGACTTCAACCGGGTGAGGGATGCCGTCGACACCAAATTGGAAGGTTCCCGTGCCCATTCTCCCAAATGTTGTGATTTGGAGTTCTTCACCAAGGAAGTGGTTCAATGCGCCGGAATGAAGAGCCCGCAAGACGGAGGTGGTCTCGGACTTTGGACCCAAAGTGAGACCGACAAGATCAGGAACGGTTACCTGTACGGGAGCGACACCGAGCTCATTGGGAACATCCGCGAAAGTATTGATGTGGGCAATCAGAAAGCGTGATCTCGAGAGTGGAAGGATGCCGAGTCCGTTTTCAGTCAGAAATTCCGGCTGTGTCTCTCGCGAGTCGACTTTGGTCAGGAGGCGCGGCTCGCGGAACTCGCGAATCTGCTCCACATCAAGCGTAAACACTTTGTCGCTCTCAACGACTTGCGCAATTCCGTACTTATCGTCGAGTTGCTTCCATGCCGTCTGGTTCTTGCCAGTCATAGGTCGAACTGCGGCTGGCCGAGTGGCGTTATGGCATAGGAACTTCCCAGATACTCCGAAACCTCACCCCGTGATTCTGCATTGGCCGAAATAGATCGTCGCACCGCAACTTTGTTTGGAATCAGTGCGGTCGTCTTGTAGAGCTTGGTTGTTGCATCGGTATCTGAATTGGAAGCTAGGACAAATGCGCCCACGTTAATCAGGCGAGATATTTCATCAGCCAAGAGGGCTTGTTGATCGTCCCCGAATCCATCCTGGTGATACGCAGTGTGGTTAGAAGTTTCACTCATTGCGAAGTATGGGGGATCGAAGTAGACAAAGTCACCGGATTTTGCTTTTCGCGTGACCTCGGTGAAGTCGCCGAGAGTG
>CAIKZX010000082.1 GCA_903832015.1 uncultured Actinomycetes bacterium | reverse complement strand
TCTACGAGGCAGGTGCCCGCAAACCACCACGGAACCCCGCCCGCTAAGGCTACGCCCACGAGCCCTGACACGGTGAGGAGGCGATCGGCCGAGGGATCAAGAATCTTTCCCACGGTCGAGACTTGATGCATCCGACGGGCTAGGTAGCCGTCAATCCAATCGGTGGCGCCCAAGAGAGCGAGCAACCAAGCGGCCAATGCACGATGAGCGGTGCCAAACAGCAGCCACCAAAACACCGGTATAAAAGCCAGCCGGGTCAGCGTGACCGCATTAGCCCAGGTTCGCCAACCAGCGTCAGTGTCGTCAGTACTAGGCAATGGTGATACTGGAATCCAAGAAAACGTCTTGCACCGCGTTGACCAGTGCGGCGCCTTCTGCCATGGGGCGCTGAAAGGCTTTTCGACCCAAAATCAAACCCATTCCCCCAGCGCGCTTGTTGATTACCGCTGTGCGAACCGCTGAAGCCAGATCGTCAGAACCCTTGGCCTCTCCCCCAGAGTTGATCAGTCCAATACGTCCCGCGTAGCAATTAACCACCTGCCAGCGAGTCAGGTCAATTGGGTTATCGGTGGTTAGTTCGCTGTACACCTTGGGGTTGGTTTTTCCAAACTTAATAGCGTTGTAACCACCATTGTTCTCGGGCTGCTTTTGCTTAATGATGTCGGCACCGATGGTAACTCCCAGATGGTTAGCCTGGCCCGTGAGGTCGGCCGCCACGTGATAGTCCTTTTCGGTGGACTTAAACGCGTCATTTCGTGTGTAGCACCACAAAATGGTGACCATGCCCAGCCGGTGCGCTTCCTCGAAGGCGGCACTCACCTCTTCGATCTGTCGAGCAGAGTTCTCCGAACCAAAATAGATAGTTGCGCCAATTCCAATCGCTCCCAGGTCCGCCGCTCTACGCGCGGACACAAACATGCGCTGGTCGTAGGTGTTGGGATAGCGAAACAGGTCGTTGTGATTGATTTTGACAATCATCGGAATACGGTGCACATAACGACGAGCAACACTGGCCAGAGTTCCGTAAGTGGACGCAATTGCCGAACAGCCCGATTCAATCGCGAGGTCACAGAGTCGAGCGGGATCAAAATACTCTGGGTTAGGGGCGAAAGAAGCTGCGGCCGAATGCTCAATTCCCTGGTCCACCGGCAAGATTGACAGGTAGCCAGTACCCCCCAGTCGACCATGGCCGAACAAGGTCCCCATGTTGCGCAGGACCGTAGGCGTCCGATCGGTCAGCGCGAAGGTGTCGCCCACGTAGGTGGGGCTTGGTAGCGTCAGCCCCTCTTTAGGGAAGGCGGTGGCCTTGTGCTCCAGAAGCGCGCTCGCTTCATCTCCTAAAAGTGCGGAAATATCCATGCCCCAATGCTACAAGGCAGGAGTGTGAGAACTAATCGAACTTCTTCTTTGAGACTGGAATTGTGCGGCGTTTGCGGTTCTTCTGGGCTTCTCCCGTGCCGAGCTCTTTGAGCCGGTATTTGGCATCGTAAGCGGCCGGTTCTGCCTTGACGATACGGGCAAACAATTCCCGAGCGCTGGATACATCTCCGGCCTGATCGTAGATATCGGCCAGCGCGTACCAGAGCCGAATGTGTCTAAAGGAAGGGTTTTTTAAAATCTTTGCGGCTCCCGCACGGGTCAACAGCTCTATCGCCTCTTCATACTTGCGCTGGTCGGCCAAGGTTCCCGACATGACAATACGAGCCTCCGCCACGACCTCCGCCGATGGGTCAGCCCCTTCGAGCAGGCCAAAGGTTTTCACCACGCCGCGGTAGCGTCGATGAGCACGGTCGCAGTCCATTACCAGCGGCAGATACTGCGGATCTTGGGTGATTTCGAAATGGGCCACAAGATTGGCCTTAGCCAAATTCCATTGTTCAGAACGGTAGGCCGACAAGCCCGCCAGCTCTCGGGCTGCCGCAACGCCCGGCACGGCTTCGGTGACCCGCCTCGACAGGCGCAATGCCTCTTCGTATCGATGTCTTCCGTAGGCTTCGGTGGCTCGGGTGAGCGAGGTAACCATCTTCTCGCGCATATAGGTGGTGCCCACGAAGGCCTTGCGAATGTCGGCGGCAATGTCGGCGGGAAGTGTAAAAAGTGGCTTCTTGTCATTAATCTTGTCGGCCCCAGAGCGCTGCGGTCTCGATTCTCCCACCCATTGGGTCAAGGGATCTGGTGTCAGTTCGGGATTCTGCGAATGGGCCATTTCTCCGCCGGAGGCGTCAATGTGAACCGCACCCTTGCGAGCGACCGAACCCCATCCACGGGACTTAGCGGTCTCGACGCGATTCTTGCGTTTCACTTCCTCAGGCGACAGCGGTCTTTCGAATCGGGCCGCACCTCGAGTTCCCTTGGCGCTGGGTTTGCGAGCGGCGCTACCTGAGCGACTCGATGACCCACGACCTTCGCGCGAACCATCTTCTGCGCCGCGGCGTGGGCGGTCCTCTTGGTAACGATCGACATAGCCGTCGCGACTCGCCGCAGAACGCCCACCGGGCCTAGAGCCACGGGTGGCGCCTGACCGACTGCCGGCACTGGGCCCCGCGCTTCGGCTGGCGCCTGAGCCTCGACTACTTGCCGAAGGGCGACCTGAGGCCGGGCGAGAATTTCGAGCACCACGCCCCGAGGATCCTGAAGTGGGGTTCGCGCGAGACATGGGGATACAGTCTACCTAACTGCCAGACATAGGAAGAGCGAAACCCAAGTAGCCCAGCTTCCACGTCAACTCTCAGTTCTTCATCTTGGCAGCGCTGTCCAAGAAGACCCTAAAAAGAATCAGGGCCCGGCAGAAGCCGGGCCCTGATTCAATTGAAAAGTGATACTTATTTCTTGGTCACCTGGTAGGCACCAGCGTCACAGGTACCAGTGGTACCGCGCGAAACGCCTCGAGCATCCTTGGTCAAGCAGGTCGCATGTGGTGCGAAAGCCGTACCCACGCTCTTAGCAACCAAGGGAATGGTTTGCACCGATCCACCGTGGAAACCTAACTTTCCAAGCGCATACTTTGAGACCATCTTGTCGTGAGATCCGAAACGGCATCCACCGGCCATGCCCTTGGTTACGACATTGCCTCCCAATGAGGTGAATATGCCGGGGTGGGCAGAAGTCGAACAGTTAGCCTGCGCTCCAGCTGTCGTATTGCTCAGCAGCAACGTTGAACCCATCGTTACCGAGCTTTCGCCATTTACCTGGAGTCCTGCTGCACCGCCGATTGCATGGTTGCCAACGATGGTGTCATTTAGCAACTCGACAGTCGAGTTCTCGATGTAAATAGCGCCATATTCGGTGCTTGAATTCTTCACCACGGTGGTGTTGTGAATCGAGCCGTTCGAACGGGTCAAGTAGAGGGCCGAGCCATCGCACCAATCACTTGCGAAGTTGTGGTCGAAGGAGGAGTTCGACACCGCGAATGATGTGGCATTGATATAAACAGCGCCGCCTTTGCCGGTATCGGCAGTGTTTCCGCTAAACCGAACACCAGTGATGGTAACTCCGTCACCATTCGTCACGTAGATTGCCCCGCCTTGTGTGGTGCTGTTGTTGTCAAAATAACCACCCGTTACGTTGAGCGTGCCCTCGGAATAGACGGTTCCTTGACCTGTCGATGAATTGTCGATGAAAACAACATTCTGAAGCGTGGTGGTAGCGTTACCCGCCGCGTAGAGAACCGATCCGTCGCGAGTGTTTACGAAGTCCCGGAAGGTTATGTCTTGCTGGTACAGCGAATTTGGATTGCCGGTTCCATTGTCCTGCACAAAGGCGTTGGTGTCGCCATCACCAGTAAT
>CAIKZX010000081.1 GCA_903832015.1 uncultured Actinomycetes bacterium | reverse complement strand
TGCGTTTAAACCTTGATCACAACTGCACGTTGCAAATGGGGGGCTCCGACCAATGGGGCAACATCACGATGGGCACCGAACTCATTCGCAAGACCACGGGCACCTCAGCGTCGGGGGTAACCTCACCGTTGCTGCTGCGCGCCGACGGCCAAAAGTTCGGTAAGTCCGAGAGTGGCAACGAGCGGGTTTGGCTGGACGCGTCATTGACCTCGCCCTTTCAGATGCACCAATTTCTCTTGAACGCAGATGACCAAACCGTTCCCTCACTGTTGCGATTCTTCACCTTCCTCGACCACGACACCATTCGCACCCTCGACGAAGCCACGACCGCTAAGCCCCAAGATCGCGCTGGCCAGCGGGCGCTGGCCAACGCAGTGGTGGCACTGGTGCACGGAGAGCAGGCAGCGGGCAATGCCGAGCGGGCCGGCGCGGCACTGTTTGGCGAAGAAATTTCCTCTCTCGACGAGCAAACATTGCTCGAAGTGGTTGCCGCCGCCCCCTCGTCAACCTGGAGTCGCGGTGAGATCGAATCGGGGATTGCTATCGCCGACCTCCTGGTGCGATGTGAGTTGGCTGGCTCCAAAGGTGAGGCGCGCCGTTTCTTGGAGCAGGGTGGCGTGTACGTCAACAATCAGCGCACCGACGACGGCGCAGTAGTTTCTAGCGAATCGCTCCTCCATAATCGCTACATGGTGATCCGCCGTGGGCGAAAATCGCTTCACCTCGTAACGGTTGGTTGATGAAGCGCACCGCACTACTGCTGTTGGCGGGACTGCTGTTGTCGGGGTGTGGAACTATCCAGTCTTCGGTGGCGATGACCAATTGGGTCTCGCAGTCAAATTTTTCGTACGCCATGAGAGTGTTTGCGTCCGATGGGGCGAACGTCGCCAACAACCTGCGTAACCCCCGCTCGACTAGGGCCGAACTTCACACGGTGTGCGCGGTGCTCTACCTCGATGCGCAGCAGGCCAATTCATCTCTGCCCACGCCCGATGACCAAGCGACGACCTTGCTGGGGGAGGCTTACAACTTTTTTTCTTCAGCCGCCAGCTCCTGTTACGACCTTCGCTCACTCTCCGCCCGGCCCGCCGTACTGGCGCAATTGGCTAAGGCGACGGCACGGTTCTCCGAAGCGAGCGCTCGAGTTGCCGCCGCTAGCGCGCCCTAGTCGCGGGGGCGTAGGTCAATTTCGAGACGCAAGATGCCGTCGTGCAGTGACGCCTCGGCATCGCCCAGCATCGCGAAGTCTTGAAAGTCCAGATTGGCGGCCTCGATGAAGCGCAGGCGCTCGGGCCCTTCAACGGGTGGGAAGCCACGACGCTTTACCGCTTCGGCGCGCTCTTGAAATCGCGTAATCATGGCCTGGGGATCAAAGGAACTCATGCATCGAGACTATTGGTTCGACGAGGTGGGCGAGGGGGTAGAATGGGAGCCCGACTTGCCATAGGTCGTGGTTCCCAGAGGTAATTGGGGGCTAGTGAGGAGTTTTTTCGTGAAAAAGGGTCGCCACCGCCGATTTGTTGAAGCCCGTGAACTGAAGCACGCTACCGGTCCTCGCGCCCACACCTGCGATGAGTGTGGTGCGGCACCCGAAGACATCCACGCCGAATGGTGCATGGCCGATGAGGACGCCTTCGAAGAAATTCTTGGTTCGTTGCCTCGTGTTAGCTCTGGCGAAGAGGACCCTCTCGCCGCCGAAGGTTAAGCCTTCGATCGAACCGCCGGGTGGGGCAGTCGCACGCCCTTTGGTTGTTGGGCCCGACTATCGAGGTACGCCAGCAAGCGGTCGTAGGTTGGTTGACCAATCATGGCCACCAACTCTTCTTTCATCGAATCAACTACGCGGGTGCGACCTACGAAAGCGTCGGGCGACTCGGTGCACCACCAGTGAAACTCCTCGCCACCGCCACCCCAGTCTCGACGATCCCATTGGCGAATACTCGTCACCAGATAACCGTCATCACGAGTCTCCTCATCACGACGCAGTGGCACCTGCCAACAGACGTCAGGTTTGAGGGGAATGTAACTTTCTCCGGTGTCCATGGCCAGTACGTGCAGCGCACACCCGGGTCCGCGCTTAAAGCCCGGTCGATTTAAAAATATGCACGCGTCTTCGACGAGGCGAGTAGTGATCTCCCCGTTTTTCTTGGTTCGCGTTGTGCCCTTGGCCCCTTTGGCCTTGAATTGCCACTGGTCGTCGGTCAGGCGCTTGGCGGCCTTTTCGACGCGCTTTGCGTCTTTCTCGTCGACAAAGTGTGCACCGTAACTGCAGCAACCCTGCACGAGGTCGGTGGCGTCTTCGGTGAGTACGCCTTGACAGCCATTACCGAAGATGCAGGTCCAGTTGCTTTCTAGAAAACTTACGTCAAAGCGAAATTCGTGCTTGCGCTTGGGGTCTTCGA
>CAIKZX010000080.1 GCA_903832015.1 uncultured Actinomycetes bacterium | reverse complement strand
TTGCGCAAATTTGACAGGTAGGGTTCGCTCGGGGCTTGGCGTAAGGCCAGTACCGTTACTCCAAAGCCCATCTGAACCAGAATGTCGATAATTCCCATCATGCGAATCGAACCGGAGTCTTGGTCGGGGTGTGGAATTCTTTGATCGACAATCAACACCCGCCCCAGTGGCGAGGCCCAGCTCGCACCAACCTGATTTTCGTAACGGGCCGGCCAGTGTGTGGCCAGTTCGGCTCCCCACTTCTTGAGAAAACGTTGCCGGTTGGTTTCGAGCAACGCCGCTCGCTCGGGTGATAGCTCTGTGCCGTAACTTGCCCCTTCAACGTGAAAGACGCGAGAGGCAGGTTCAAACCACACCGCGTAGCCGTTAGCCCGCAAGGCCAAGCAGAAATCACTCTCTTCGTAGAAGGCCGGGGCGAAAGCAACGTCGAACCCGCCCACTATCTCCCAAGCCTTCTTGCGCACCAGGAGGCTGGCCCCCGAGCAGTAGTCAACCTGGTGGGGTGTCTGATACCAGGGACGTCGCGGATCGTCGCCCTTGCCAAAATTCGCACCGGTAGCGTTCGAGAAAAGTAAGGAGCCCGCCTCTTGCAGTGACCCGTTCGGAAAGAGCAGCATCGAACCCACCGCCCCAATCTGGGGATTTTCCATTCGCGCTAGGAGTGGTTCCAGCCAGTTGTCGCACACGACAACGTCGTTGTTAAGCAAAAGGACGAACTCACCCTGAGCGGCGGCGACGCCCGCTCGAATGGCGTGCAGGTATCCAGCATTCTGCGCTTGGGTCACCACCGTGAGGCCCGGAATATCCCTCAGGCGACTTGGTGTTTCATCCTTTGATCCGTCATCTACGACCAGAACCTGAATGGGAACGCTGAATTGTTGACGCGAGAGTGACCGGAGGCAATTCTCGGTGTAGTGCCAGTTGTTGTACACCGGGATAACGACGGTTACCACCGGATGCTCCGGAGCAACAAAGGTGATGGGGCCGGCGTCGCTTAGGAGAGCGGTCAGCTCCTCGGACTGAGAATTGGTTCCCTGGGAGAACAGACGACGACTGCGAACTTGGAGCCTGAGCACAAAGACCAGAATTCGAATAAGGACCTTGTAGCGAAATGAGCCGAGACCCAACAATCGACGCAGGCGGACGACTCTCCCCGACGACGTGGTGGAGAGGAAGTTTCGAATGAAGAATCGAACGTACATCCCTGAGGGGGCTAAAGATTGCAGCTTGACGAGCATCTTCCAGCGCTTTGGAACAAGCGCCAGGTTGCGCCTGACGCCGCCCCTCACTGATTTAACTGACATTTTGGCATTCAGACCTCAGAGTAACTTTACTCAACCCCCAGCGCCTTGCCGTTCTCGTGCGATAGACCAGTACGGAGGACTACTGGAGCGAAGATGAAAACACAATGGTTAGAGGAACCCCAGGACCACGATTATCCAGCGGCGGCCAATTATCTGTCGTTACTCCTACCACCCCATGAGGCCCAAGCCATCGCGAAGACACTCAAGCATGGCGATCTCGTCCACTACAAGGCGAAGGACCTCCTGCGCGCTTCTCAATTGCCACTCTTACGTAAGAGCAATAAGTATGTCCAAAATTACTTAAAAAAGGTTGAGAAAAGCCAGCTGCTCTCCCCCGTGCTTCTCGTACGCGGGAGTGTTGAACATAATCACCCCCTTATCGTGGCTGACGGCTATCACCGCATTTGTGCCAGCTACTTCATAGACGAAAACACCGAGATTCCCTGTCGCATCGTCGACCGGGCCTAGACGACACTGCGAACACCTCTTTATACTTAAGTCATCGCACCAACAAGGATTCTCGTGAACCGCTTTCGCTTTTTACTTTCAGTAGTATGGCGCAAATCACTATTGCCGATGCACATTTAGCGGCGATTGGAACTTCTGTTACTGTAAAAGGTATCGCAACCAATGGAGGCGAATTAGGTGCTATTCGGTATATTCAGGATGCGTCGGGTGGGATGGCTATTTATGGAAGCAGCCTTTCTACCATTAATAGAGGCGATACCGTAACCGCCACCGGTAC
>CAIKZX010000079.1 GCA_903832015.1 uncultured Actinomycetes bacterium | reverse complement strand
GAGCTTCCACCACGGAAGTCAATACCTAAGTTAAAGCCGCGGATCGACAACGAACCAATACCTAGAACAATGACAATCGCTGAAACGGTGAACCAGAGCTTCTTTCGTCCCACGAAGTTAATCGTGGTCAATCCGTGGTAGAGCCGGCCGAACGCGCCGTACGTTTGTGTTCCGTTACTCATTGTCCACCGCCTGTACGCCCGCCGCGACCGAAATCTTGGAGCCTGCCTTACCGGAGCGACGTCCGAGGAGCATAACGACAGGTCGTGTGAAGTACCAAGTAATCACAACGTCAAGAATTGTCGACAAGCCCAAGAAGAAGGCGAAGCCCCGCACGCTACCGACCGCAATTAAGTAGAGCACGATGGCCGCAAGAAGTGACACGAAGTCCGCTGCCAGCACTGTACGCCAGGCGGACTTAAAACCCCGGTCGACCGATGATCGCACGGTTCGGCCAGCACGAGCCTCGTCCTTCAACCTCTCGAAATAAACGATGTAGGAGTCGACCGTGATTCCGATTGAAACGATTAGACCCGTGACACCAGCGAGATCAAAGCTTGGCGCAAACGCCGTGTGGCCAAGGGCGGAAATGATCGCCCAGAGTAAGGCCGCGGTCAGTCCGAGCCCGAGGAAAATAACGAAACCCAGGGCACGGTAGTAGAGAATGACATAGAGCATGACGAGTGCCAGCCCAGCAAGCCCAGCGCCAAGGCCCGCCACGAGCGACGAGTGCCCAAGGGTTGGAGAAACGGTTTGGGTGCTCAAAGGGTGCAGACGCAACGGTAGGGCACCATAGTTCATGGCCAGAGAAAGAGTCGTTGCCGACTGGTGAGTGAAACTGCCAGAAATTTGACCCTGACCAGCGAAGGACGTGAATGAAGTACTGGCGGGAAGAATTAGAGGAGCGGACTGAATCACACCGTCAAGCTCAATAGCCACCATTGCGTGGAAATTAGCTTTCGCAACTTGATCCCAGAGCGGACTTCCGGCTGCGGTCAAGGTGTAACTCACAACCCAGGCACCCGTACTGTCAAGCTGCGCTACCGCTTTACCAATAGAGGTACCGGTCATTTCGGCTGGGCCGAGCAGATAGCGAAGTCCGGGCGAACCCATCACGGGCAGCAGTACATTATTTTTTGCAATGTCATTCGCCGGAGTCGTTGATGCGTACACGTCGTAATTTGTGTAGGGCGTCACATTGGACATGCTGTAACCCTGAACCGAGCCGTTGGGCGTGACCGCGAGGTTTGCGGCCGACATTTGGTACTTAGTCGGGCAGACCGGCAGAGAGTTAGCGCCAATAGAAGTTTGTTTCTTTTGCGTTAGCACCTCGCACAAAACTGGACGAAACAAAAGCTGAGCTGTCTGACCAACCGCCGCCAGTACTGAACGAGCATCTTTGACGCCCGGCACCGACACCACAACGTTCTTCCCCTGCAAGTTGACCTTGGCTCCGGAAACACCCAAACCGTCTACGCGATTGGTGAGAATTGAAACGACTTCATTCAGATTCGCTTGTGTGACGTGTCCACTTGGCTTGTACACAACCGAAAGTCCACCCGCAAGGTCTAAGCCGAGCTTGGGTCCCCATCCGAGCGACAACGTCGCCAGTAGAGACCCCGCAGAGATGAGCAGAACGAGAAGGAAGCTCACCACGAAGTTGCGTCGCGAGCCGACCTTACGTGGAGGCACAGTTACTTCTTGCCCTTCTTAGGCTTCTCGATTGCGGGTGGGGCTGGACTCCACTTACCGGCGATGGCACGCGACTCAAAGTCCAAAAGAGTTCCTGAATCAGTCTTCAAAGTGACCACGCCATCTACGTTTGCGATAACGGTAGCGATAAGGCCCCCGATGGTTTTGACCTTGTCACCAACTTCGACGCTTCGACCCTGTGAACGAGCTTCCTTGTTGCGCTTCTGACGGGGGCGAATCATGAACCACCAGATAGCCGCGTAAGCGACCAAGAGGATTAGAACAAATGACGAACTGCCCGACTTGGCAGCGGCGGCAGCAGCAAAATTAAGCATATTTTCCTCCAGAAAATCAACAAGGGAACTCTAGCCTAGGTTTTGCCTAGCCGAGGGAGGGTCAGATACTCGGAGGCGTTTTGCCTAGGTGGCGGTAGGCCTTTTCGGTCGCCACTCGCCCCCGGTTGCTTCGGGCCAGCAAGCCCTCTCGGAGCAGAAATGGCTCGTACGACTCTTCCACGGTGTGGGGCTCTTCGCCAATGACGTGTGACAGGGTGGAGACTCCGACTGGTTGTGTAGCAAATTGGTCACACAAAACCTCGAGAATTCGACGATCGACCTTATCCAACCCCAGCTCATCAATTCCAAATGTAGTCAGAGCGTTTCGCGCGGACTCCACGTCTATCTGGGTCTGTTGATGGACGTTCGCAAAGTCACGAACACGCCTCAATAAACGGTTCGCGATGCGCGGCGTTCCCCTGGACCGGGAGGCAATCAGGACCGCGGCATCGGTCGCCACCCCGATCTCGAGGATCTTTGCCGAACGTTCAATCACTTGCGCCAATTCAGGGACGGTATAAAAGTCAAGCTTCCCGATAAACCCAAAACGGTCGCGCAGTGGTGCCGCTACTAAACCGGTGCGGGTAGTCGCGCCCACCAAGGTGAAATGTGGGAGTTCGAGACGAATGGACCGAGCCGACGGGCCTCGGCCAATCATGACATCTAAACGTCGATCTTCCATGGCGGGGTAGAGAACCTCCTCCACCGTTCGACTTAATCGATGAATTTCATCGATGAATAGAACCTCATGCTCTGACAAATCGGTCAGTAGAGCAGCCACGTCTCCCGGTCTCGTCAATACGGGGCCCGAGGTGATTCGCATCGAGACTCCAAGCTCGGCGGCGACGATGCCCGCCAATGAAGTTTTTCCCAACCCCGGAGGACCGGAGAACAAAATATGATCGGGGGGCTGGTTACGAGCCCTGGCTGATTGCAGGACAATACTCAAATGATTTACCAGTTCGGTCTGGCCAATGAATTGACCCATATCCGTCGGCCGCAGTGAGCCTTCGCTGGCGCGATCGGTGGAGTTCGCCACGGGACTAGCCATATGAACGACAAACTCATCAACGTTTATTTCCTTCCGACTCATTTCGCGGCCATTCGAGCAAGGGCCATTTTCAACGCCTCGGCCTCGTCACTGGGAAACTCGACGCCCGCTAGAGACTTCGTGATGTCCTTGACGGGGAAGCCAAGAGAGACGAGACCAACAATCACGCTCTCCTTAACGTCCGTCGTGGAGCTTCCCGAGGAGGCCTTTGGCAGTTTTCCCTGCAACTCAAGAATCACCCGACTGGCAGTTTTAAGTCCAACCCCCGGGACAGTGGCAATAAGTTTTTGATCACCCGAGCGAATCGCCTCGATCATCTGGTCCACTGGCAACGCCCGCACGGCGCCGAGCGCAGTACTCGGCCCCACACCCGGCGTCTCAATCAGAAGCTCAAAGAGACCTCTTTCCTCGACCGAGTTAAATCCGTAAAGAACGATCGCATCTGGACGCACTGCAGTATGGATGAAAAAGGACGCCTCATCACCAACCGGGACTTTCGAAGTGTTCGCAATGGTTACGTCGTAGCCAACGCCATTGACATCAACCAGTACGTGTCCCTCCCGAAAGGCGTCCATCACGCGGCCGCGTAAAAATCCAATCATGCGTCGGCTCGAGATCTCAGTCGTCGTTCCGTCCGTTCGGTCATGAAATAGGTCATAGCCAGTCCAATGGCGTCCGCCGCATCCGCCGTCTTTGGAATGTGTTCGAGTCCACAGAGTCGGCCAACCATCTCTTGAACTTGTGACTTACTGGCCGCCCCGTATCCGGTGACAGACAGTTTGACCTGCTGGGCGGTAAATTGACGAACCGGAGTGCCGGACTCCCCCGCCAATGCAATGGCCACCCCACTGGCTTGCGCCACGGGAATCGCCGTTTTTGCGTTGCGCTGATAAAAGACACGTTCCACAACTACCGCGTCTGGGGTGCAGTCGGCGTACAAAGAACGCAGGTCGATGAGCAGCTGGGCCAGCCGTAATTCAACACTCAGGTCGGGAGAGGTTTCAATCGTTCCTGCTCGAAGCACCCGAAATCGTTCGGGGCCTTCGAAGGCACCCTCCACCAGACCAAAGCCACAACGGGTCAAGCCCGGGTCAATTCCTAATACGAACATATGTTCGATAATACTGACTTCAGGCGAGAAAAGCGAGGATTTCTCTCCCTCTAGCCCTCGTAGGAGTTCAGAATTTCATCGGAAACGTCGAAATTGGCATACACATTCTGTACATCGTCGTCGTCGTCGATCGCGTCCATCAGGCGAAGGATCTTGTGGGCCTCGGCCCGGTCTTCGATTGTGATGTTGTTCTGGGGCACCAAAGTCAGTTCAGCCGAGAGCACCTTCATGCCGTACGCCTCCAACGCATCACGGACCGAGCCAACGTCGTGAGGTTCGGTTGTCACTAGGAAATTGTCACCATTGGCCACGTAATTATCCGCGCCCGCTTCCATGGTCCACTCCAAGAGTTGTTCCTCGTTCAAGGGGCCGGCAATTTCTAGAATCCCCTTGCGGTCGAATTGCCACGCCACCGCTCCAGGCTCAGCGATTGATCCACCATTCTTCGAGAGCAGATGCTTGATCTCTGCGCTCGTGCGGTTTCGATTATCAGTCAAGGTTTCGATTATCACCGCCACCCCACCAGGGCCGTAGCCCTCGTAGTTGATGGCCTCGTAACGAACACCTTCGAGTTCACCGGTGCCGCGCTTGATGGCGCGCTCAATTGTGTCGAGTGGAACAGAGTTCTCTCGAGCCTTGGCGTACATGGTTCGTAACGATGCGTTCGACTCCATGTCTCCGCCGCCTTCTCGAGCAGCCACCTCAACCAGGCGAATCAACTTGGCGAAGACTTTGGCTCGCGCTGCGTCCTTCGCTCCCTTGCGGTGTTTAGTGGTGGCCCATTTAGAGTGACCTGACATATTTTCCCCTGCCTGACTGAGACGTTCTTATCGTAGCGAATTAGAACGATTGAATAAATGCGTCGTGAATACGAGTGTCCGAGGTTAATTCTGGATGGAAGGAACATCCCCACAGATTGCCCTGACGGACCAATACGGGGTGATCGCCCTCTCTATCAAGTGTGGCCAACACCGTTGTCGAGGCGGCAACTCGTTCGATGCGTGGCGCACGGATGAACACCGCTTCGTACTCGCCGACTCCACTCACCTCCACCGAGACCTCAAAACTTGCAATTTGCCGACCGTAGCCATTGCGCCGAACCGCAACGTCTAGGGCCCCAAAGCTCCATTGGTCGGCTCGACCATCGAGGATTTCGTTTGAGAGCAAAATCAAACCCGCACAAGTTCCCAACACCGGAAAACCGCTCACTATCAACTCACTCAGGGGTTCGCGCAACTCAGAGCTCTTGAGCAAGTGAGCCATCGCAGTCGATTCTCCACCGGGGAACACAATCCCTTGCAAATCATCCAAATCGTGCGGTCGCTTGACCCTGACCACCTCAACATCGAGGCTTTCGAGCATCGCTTGATGTTCTCGTACGTCGCCCTGCAGAGCGAGTACGCCAACCCGAGTCACTACCAACCGCGCTCGGCGAGTCGCGTTTCGAGGGTTGCGGTTTCCCAACCCTTCATGGCCTCGCCTAAACCGGTTGAGACCTTCGCCACAATGCTGGCGTCTTGGTAGTGCGTGGTGGCTTCAACAATCGCCGAGGCCATGCGGATCGGGTCTTGGCTCTTAAAAATGCCCGAGCCAACAAATACGGCTTGGGCGCCCAGCTGCAGAACGAGTGCGGCGTCCGCGGGAGTTGAGATACCTCCCGCGCAGAAAAGAGGGACCGGTAGTTGACCGGTTTCGGCGATCTCTTGCACGAGGGGCAGCGGGGCCTGCAGATCCTTGGCCAGGGAGAAAAGTTCGCTGGCGTCTGCGGTGTGTAGGCGACGAATTTGTTGATTGATTGTTCGAAGGTGGCGAACCGCCTCTACGACATTGCCGGTACCCGCTTCACCCTTGGAACGGATCATGCAGGCGCCTTCAGAGATTCGGCGAAGTGCCTCACCAAGATTTGTGGCACCACAAACAAACGGAACCGTGAACGCCCACTTGTCAATGTGATTGGCCTCATCAGCAGGAGTAAGTACCTCTGACTCGTCGATGTAGTCAACATCGAGCGATTGGAGAATCTGAGCCTCCGCGAAATGGCCAATTCGAGCCTTGGCCATGACTGGGATTGTGACCGTCGCTTGAATCTCTTGAATCATTTTTGGATCACTCATCCGAGCAACTCCGCCGTCACGACGAATATCGAAGGGAACTCGCTCGAGGGCCATGACGGCTACGGCACCGGAATCCTCGGCGATTTTCGCTTGCTCGGGGTTAACGACGTCCATAATTACGCCGCCACGAAGCATGTCCGCGAGGCCACGCTTTACGAGGGTTGAACCAGTTTGTGTGCTGTTAGTCATGGCTGACAGCCTAACGGGAATCATTCACCATTCCTTCAACGCCAGAGCCCGCAGAGAAACGTCATCGGAATCGGTGAAATCTGGCTCGGGGCGATCGGCGTGAACGTCAAAGAAAACCCAGCGTGTCTGGTCGTAGAAAGGGGTGGAAATAAAAGAGCCCGCGACGTTGCGGTGTCGAGCGCAGCGTTGCAGCGCGGCCGCCAGTCCCAGTGGGTACCGAATGGCTGCGGCGGCGACCTCATCGGCACGGTAGGTGTGCCCCGTTCCGGCCAACTGAGCCCTCTGCGAGCTAGACAATTCCTCAACAGCCGACAGCCCCTGACGGAGCCCCAAACCCAGGCGAAGGCGAGCGAGGAGATGCGCAACCACTGCTTCAATTTCAATTAATTCGAAGTCCCTCATCATCGCGCTGGTGATGAAAAGGGAGTAATTTTCCCCGTTGGGCACCAAGCAACTGTTGTAACCCTCATCGTCGATGATGAAGGCTGAGACGTTGTCGACACCGAAGGTAGCGGCTAATCGCTCGAGGATCGTAACTAAACGAAGGCGGTCCTTAGTAGAACCTCCCGCTTTAAACTGCCCAAGCATGACCGAGCCCATCGAGCCAGCTCGTTGTTCAACTCGCTGGACCATTTTTCGCAAATCAAACCCGTAGAGGCCCGCCACCACGACTGCGCCGATGGCGCTCAGTGGCGTAATAAGAATGCCAACAATAAGGGCGAGAATAACAACCGCTACCGCAGTCGTTTGGGGAATACGCTTGCGGATAAGAAATTTCTTGGCCGCTCGCTCGTTTTCTTCTCGTTCGCGAGAAGACGGGGAATAAGGGCTCTGCCAGTTCGGGTCTAGAACGGGGGCAACATAGCGCAACCGACGTTCACGGTCAAGTCCACCGTCACTTCTCGATTTTTTGTAGTTTTTTGTTGCCATCAGTCCCAGCCTACTAAAGCCGCTGAAAACGAACTATCGCCTGTTCGTAGATGTCTAGGTACTGGTCCATCAGTCTTTCCATTGACCACCGTTGGGCGTACGCCAATGCCTCCTGGGCCGCTGCTTGCGTACTCTCCGCCAGAGCCGTTCTCATTCCTTTCTCAAAATCTTGCGCTGATCCGGCCGTCGCGTAGTGCACGTATCTGCCGCCAGCCTGACGGTAGCCGTCAATTTCGCTGGCGATCACCGGCAGTTCGCTCAATAATCCTTCAAGCAGGATCAACCCAAAACTCTCACCAAAGAGGGCGGGGGCAATGAGGGCGCTGGCACTTCTCAATTCGCGTCTTTTCTCCTCATCGGTCACTCGACCCAAAAAGGTGATTTCACGGTCGCCCTGGGCCAATCGTTCAAGCTCCGCGCGTTGTGGCCCATCCCCCACGATCCGGAGTTTCCACTTCTGATCGGAATGGTCATTGTGCAATTGAACCGCGGCTATTGCCGTGCGCACACCTTTTCGTTCTTCAAGTCGCCCGATGGTCAGGAATACTGGAACGTCAGGAATAGATCTGCTCACCTCCACAAAACGAGCGGTCTCAAAGCCATTGAAAAGAACTGTCGGCTTTTCTGGCAGCGACTGCGCGTAGGTGATGGCCGCCATTTCGCTAACCGCGGTCAGACGGTCAAGTTTTCCCGCGAGCCGACTAACGAGTGACCTGGTGTAACGAATGGCCGGCCCCGAACCGCTGCGATGAATAGTTCCAATGGCGGCGAAAGAGTGTGCGCGTAAGGCCGGCCACCCTAAACGAGGCGCAAAGGGTTCGTGGAAATGAATGACGTCAGGCTGGAAGTTCCTGATTGCGGATAGGGCTTGTGCGCCGGCCCGACGGCTTAGTGCCAGCGGGGCCTTGGAGCCGTTCGCGGGAATCGACAAGAGTTTTCCGAGACGAACAATTTGGGCCGGCGTATCGTAAGTGGTGTGATCACTTTCATCGGGCGCCACCACGAGAACCAATACATTGCGGCGGGACAATTCGCGACTCATCGCCAATACTTGTTCTTGCACTCCTCCCGGAACACTTAAGGCGTAGGGGGAAACTAAAGCCACCTTGCTAATCATTAACAAACCTCGGCTGCAGGTCGTGCCACTGCTCGGGCGCACGGCGAATCAGTCCCTCGAGTTCTAGAGCTATGACCTGCGTGAGCGATACAACGTCCGCTCGAAACTTACCGCTTCGCTCGAACACGATTGGCGGGTTAAATACTGCGTGGTGTCCATTCAAGGGACCAGAGTAGCAGGCAGCGGTGAGCACCGGCGCTCCCGTGCGTAGGGCCAAAACGGCCGGACCCGGCGGCAACGTCACCGTCTCGCCAAAGAAGGAGACCTCGACGCCATTACCCTGAACGTCCCGGTCACTCAATAGGGTCACTAATTTATTCTGAGCCAGCGTGTCGAGTAGTGCGGCGCCCGCGTTGTTGTTTAGACCAATAATCTCAATGCCCATAGCTTCACGCTTTTTTTTGAACCATTCGAAAAGTTCCGGCGGCTCCAATTCTTCAGCCACCGCGGTGACTCCGTGACCAATCGAATTGAAGAAGGCGCCCGCCCATTCCCAAGAACCAACATGAGGCAAGACGGCAATGACACCCTTGCCCTGAGCGGTCGCGGCTTCAAGATGTTCGAGGCCCTCAGAAATTGCGCAACCACTTTGCAAAGTAGCCTGGCGCATCGCTGGAATCTTGGCGCTCTCCGCCCAGTAGTTCGCGTATTCAGTGAAGACCCGATCAAGAAAACCCGTAAGGACATCTACGGAGACCGCTTCAGGGGTGTCCGCCAATACGTGTCGCATATTGCGGGTTACATTCTTCCGAGAGGCTCTTGACCGGGCCGTCGTCATCCTCGATATTGCCCGGGTAACCCATTTGTCAGTACGAAGCGGCAATCTCTCGAGTGACCAACCGATTGATTTAACTAGAGCTACCTTCAAGTACTCGACCTACAGACGAGAGGAGCGTGCCAAAGCTCGTCGTTGCCACCGGGTTTGGGTTCGAGTTCGTAGCGAAGGGGTGGTGGAAGGAACTGGCTTGACGGCCACCTTCCACACTCGACGGAATCGGCCAAAGGCGGTCAACCAGGTCAGCACGAGCATGATCCAGAGAACTGGCAGAAAAATCGAATTTGAAATTAGGGCCACCCCAAGCAGCACCATTCGTTCCGCTCGTTCCATCAACCCACCCTTGGCGGAGAGCCCAAGTGATTCGGCCTTCGAGCGTTGATAGGAAACCATGAAACTTGCCGTGAGGATCGCAAATGGCAGCAGCACTGTCTCACCATGGTGCTCGGCCACGAGAACATATGCCACCCCACCCATGAGGGCGGCGTCAGACACTCGATCGACTACTGAATCGAAAAAGCTTCCGCGCTGGGAGCTTCGCTGCGAAGCCTTAGCGACCGCTCCATCCAATAGATCCTGAAAGCCGGTGAGCGTCAATAAGACAATCGCTAGCCAGTGGGTACCGGCCCCGATCGCCACCATTGTGGCGAATGAAAAGAGCAGACCCGAGAGCGTTAAAACATCAGCGGAGAAGCCAATTTTTCCCAGACCACGACCCACCGGAGCGATGAAGGCGTCAGCTGATGCACGGAACTTGCCGTCGAACATGAATCCTCCGGACTCTC
>CAIKZX010000078.1 GCA_903832015.1 uncultured Actinomycetes bacterium | reverse complement strand
GTCTCGCGAGCAACGACCAGAGGAACCGCGCCCGTTGGCTGTTCGGTCCAGTGTGGCAAGAGGGTGTCTGGATCGACGGCTGGAATTTCGTCCACCAAGTCGGCGGCGAGTTCGGCGCCGGAGATGAAGACTCCAGCGGCGGTCAACTCGCCCGTCGGCTCGTCATCGTAGAAGGTGTCGTCAGACCTCAAGGAGCTCTTGTTCCTTATGCGTAAGAAGTTGATCGATCACGGCCACTTCGTCTTGGGTCATCTTGTCGAGCACCTTTTCGATGCGTTCGATGTCATCTTTGGATAAGCCGTGGTCTTTTTCGCCGTGCTCAACCTCTTGGCGGGCGTGACGGCGAACTCCGCGGACCGCGACCTTGCCATCTTCGGCTTTGGTCTTGACCACCTTGACGAAGGCTTTGCGGCGTTCTTCATTGAGGGCGGGAAAACTCAAGCGAATCACCACGCCATCGTTCGAAGGGGTGAGTCCGAGGTCGGCATTTTGAATCGCTTTTTCAATTGCGCCCATGGCGCCCTTGTCAAAGGGCGAGACCACAAGCATCCGGGGCTCGGGAACGGAGAAGTTAGCCAACTGCTTCAGTGGCGTCTCTGAGCCGTAGTAATCAACGAGAATCCCCTCGACCAAGTTTGACGACGCCCGGCCGGTACGAACGGCGGCAAAGTCGCTCTTGACGTGCTCGATGGCCTTGGCCATTCGGTCCTTCGTGTCTTCGAGGACTAATTCGAGAAATTCTTCTTTTTCCATTACTTCACCAGCGTACCGACAGCTTCGCCGTCGAGCGCACGTCCTAAATTACCCGGCTGCATCAGGTCAAAGACCCTCAGCGGCAGGTTGTTGTCCTTGCAGAAGGTGATGGCGGTCATGTCCATCACTCGCAGATCCTGACGGATTACCTCGTCAAATGAGATCTCGTCGTATTTTGTCGCTGAAGAATCCTTGCGAGGATCAGCGGAGTACACCCCGTCAACCCCTCCGTGGGTCCCCTTCAAGACGTACTGCGCCTCTATTTCGGCCGCTCGCTGAGCGGCGGGGGTGTCGGTGGTGAAGTAGGGGTTGCCCATGCCCGCAGCGAAGATGACAACTCGACCCTTTTCAAGGTGGCGGACCGCGCGACGACGAATGTAGGGTTCGGCAACTTGATCCATGCCAATGGCCGACATCACGCGAGTCGCGCGACCGTGCGATTCAATGGCGTCTTGGAGGGCCAGCGAGTTAATGACGGTACCGAGCATCCCCATCAAATCGGAGTTAGCCCGATTCATTCCGGCCATGGCGCCCGTGGCTCCCCGCCAGATATTTCCTCCCCCGACTACGACCGCCAGTTCGAGACCGCCCTTCGCCATGGCTTGGGAAATCTCGCGAGCGAGAAAGTCTACGGTGGAGGCATCGATTGTTTCGTCCGAAGCGGCCGAGGCCAAAGCCTCACCCGAGAGTTTTAGAACGAGACGACGCACGTACTGAATCTAGCCTCCGATGACGACCTGCGCGTAGGCAGAGATCGTCGCGGAACCCAGATATTGCTCAATTGACTGCTTTTCGTCACGCACGAAGGGCTGCTCAAGCAGAACGCGCTCTTTAAACCAGCCATTCAAGCGACCCTCAATAATCTTGGGCAACGCTGCTTCGGGCTTACCCTCGTTTCGAGAAATCTCTTCGACGGTGACACGCTCGGCGTCCACTTCGGCCTGTGGCACATCGGCTCGGGCCAGATAGGCGGGCTTCGAAAAGGCCACGTGAACACAAATCTCGTGCGCGATCTCGGCGTTGCCACCCTTAACCACAACGGCCACGGCGTTTACGCCCCGTCCGGACTGTTGGTGCAGGTAGGTCTCGACGACCTCGTCAGCGCCCGCTTCAAGGCGGTACACGCGACCAACGGAGATGTTTTCCTTCAAGGTGGTGAGCATGGTCTCGATTCGACCTTGGAATTCACTCACGACCGACTCGCCGCTCTCGCAGACCTTGGCGGCAATCTCGTCAACGAGAGCGGTGAATTCCTCAGACTTGGCGACGAAGTCGGTCTCGCAACGAAGCTCAACCATCGCGGCCACCTTCCGGTTGCGAACAACCGAAACCGCTCCTTCGGAGGCGTCACGGTCGGCGCGCTTGGCGGCGGAGGCCAGGCCTTGAACACGCAACCACTGGGTGGCCGCATCCATATCGCCGTTGTTGGCTTCGAGTGCCTTTTTGGCGTCCATCATGCCAACACCAGTGGCTTGACGAAGAGTTTGTACATCCTTGGCGGAAATCACCGTTCTGTCTCCTTGAATTAGGCCGTTACGGTCGCAGAGGCGACCGCGGGGCGGTTGTTGCGAATGTAACGTCCTTCAGTAACGGCGTCAGCGATCAAACGGCACATGAGGGCGCCAGCGCGAATCGCGTCGTCATTACCGGGAATTACGAAGTCAATAACGTCGGGGTCACAGTTGGTGTCAACGACAGCTACTACGGGCAGGCCCAACTTGCGAGCCTCCGTGACCGCGATGTGCTCCTTCTTGGTGTCAATCACGAAAATGGCGTCAGGGGCCTTTTCCATGTTGACGATTCCCGAAAGGTTGCGCTCGAGTTTTTCGAGCTCACGTGAGTGGCGGAGCGCTTCGCGCTTGGGCATACCCTCGAAGTCGCCGGCGCGCTGCATTTGACGGAGCTCGGCCATGCGCTTAACGCGACCCGAGATGGTCTGGAAGTTGGTGAGCATACCGCCGAGCCAACGCTCATTCACGTACGGCATGCCGCAGGCCGTGGAGTACTCGGAGATGGGGCCCTGGGTCTGCTTCTTGGTACCGACGAACAAGATGCTGCCACCGTTCGCAACGAGGTCGCGAACGTAGGCGTAGGACTCTTCGATGCCCGCGAGGGTCTTGCGAAGGTCAATGAGGTAAATGCCGTTGCGCTCACCGAGGATGAAGCGACGCATTTTGGGATTCCAACGACGAGTCTGGTGACCGAAGTGCACACCTGAGTCGAGGAGTTCTTGCAGAGTG
>CAIKZX010000077.1 GCA_903832015.1 uncultured Actinomycetes bacterium | reverse complement strand
ATTCGAGGATCCAAGCGGCCGGTGCGAAAAACGTCTACTTCCCACTCTTCATACCCGAAAGCTATCTCAAGCGCGAAGCGGAGCACGTTGAAGGTTTCAGTCCAGAGCTCGCGATTGTGACGGTAGCCGGTGGCGAAGAACTGGCCGAACCAATCGTGGTGCGCCCAACTTCAGAAACGGTGTTTGGCGAGTACATGGCTAAGTGGGTGCAAAGCCACCGCGACTTACCACTACTGCTCAATCAATGGGCCAATGTTGTGCGCTGGGAAATGCGGCCGCGACTTTTTTTGCGAACAACCGAGTTCCTCTGGCAAGAGGGGCACTGCGCTCACGCGAGTTACGAAGATGCCTCGGCCTACGCGACGAAGATTCATCTAGAGGTGTATAACGATTTCCTCGAAAAAGTTCTCGCGGTACCAACGTTCGTGGGCATAAAGCCAAAGAGTGAGCGTTTCGCCGGAGCCATTAACTCCATGTCATGTGAGGTAATGATGAAAGATGGTAAGGCTCTGCAAATGGCGACCAGCCACGAGCTCGGCACCAACTTTGCCAAGGCCTTCAATATTTCCTTCCAGAATGAGTCGGGCGTATCGGAACTCTGCCACACCACCTCGTGGGGGATTTCAACGCGGACCATTGGTGGGCTCATCATGGCCCACGGGGACGACAAGGGTTTGGTCGTGCCCCCCATTGTTGCGCCTATTCAGGTGGTGGTCATGGCTGTTCGCGATGATGAGTCGGTGCACCAGGCCTGTCGTGATCTAGTCGCACGCCTACTCGAGGCAGGGATTCGAGCCGAACTCGATATAGCTGCCGGCAGTTTTGGTCGACGGGCCACCGACTGGGAAATCAAAGGCGTGCCACTTCGAATTGAACTTGGTCCTCGTGACCTCGCCAATGGCGAAGTGACTGTCGCTCGGCGTGATACCAATGAAAAGGCGCAGATTCCCCTCGCTACCACCGTGGCCCACGCCCAAATTCTTCTCGAAGACATGCAGCGGCTCTTGTACAGTGCGGCTGTTTCTCATCGAGACCGTAACACGCACGACGTGAACACCATCGAAGAGGCCATCACCGCGGCACAGACGGGTTTCGCCCGTTTGGCTTGGAAAACCGTGGATGGCGCAGGGGAGGCGGCCCTGAAGAAGGAGGCGATTACCGTGCGTTGTCTGCAAAGACGAGATGGCAGCATACCCCTCTCGGGCCAGGAGAGCGACCTAGTCGCTATTGTCGCAAAATCCTACTAATCCTTAGTTTCTCCTATTTCGGGGTCGCTGAAAATTTCCCCTTGAGGTGCATCGGGGTCACTGATAAACTGGTCGCCGATAGTCCGCATAGGACGTTTGACTCGTGGACGCGGGCTGAAGGCCCGCGTTTTTCATTGTCGAAGTCTGTTTATAGAAAGGAGAGGCATGGATCTCGAGACACCCGTGACCACCATCCTTTCCAATTTAGGACTCGACCTCTACGACCTCGAATTACACGGGGGCAACCTAGAAATCGTCGTTTCGAAGCCCACGGGTGTTTCCCTGGACGAGGTAACTAAGGCGAATCGCGAAATTGGGGAGTGGCTCGACGCCAACGACCCAATTCCGAACCGTTACACGTTGGATGTTTCCTCGCCCGGTCTCGAGCGCAAGTTGCGGACCCCAAAGCATTTTTCTACCACCCTCGGCGAGATAGTGACACTGCGCGAACTGCGCGATGGTGAACCAACTCGACGCCTCGAAGGCGTGGTGACAAAGGTCGATAGCGATTCAGTCACGATCAATGACCAATCGGCAGGTGAGGTGCGCGTGGCGTTAGTGAAGGTCGAGCGTGCACGAACTGTTTTTAAGTGGGGTGCAGAGGCTAAACCCTCTCCCTCAAAGGGCAAGAAAACCGCGGGTAGTTCCGTGAAGGAGAAGTAATTATGGCGAACTTTGAATTTCTAGAGGCATTGGGCCAAATTGCCCGTGACCAAAATATTGACGAGGGTGAACTCCTTGTCGCGTTGGCGAACGCCCTATTGGCCGCCTACAAGCGTCGTCCCGACTCGGCCGAAGACGCCGAAGTTGAGATCAACCCCGAGAGTGGCGAGATCAAGGTTTGGGGCCTCGAGCTTGACCTAGAGGGCAATGTCATCCGCGAATGGGACGCCACCCCCGAAGACTTCGGCCGAATTGCTGCGCAAACCGCCAAGCAAGTATTGATGCAGTTGATCCGTGACATTCAGCGCCGTCAAATGTTCGAAGAATTTGCGAACCGTGAAGGAGACATCGTCTCGGGAACCGTGCAGCAAACTGATCACCGCTACACCCTGTTGGACTTAGGCCGAGTAGAAGCATTGTTGCCGCAGACTGAGCAAATTTCTGGTGAGCACGCTCAAACTGGTTCGCGGATCAAGGTGTACATCGTCGAGGTTCGTAATACCAACAAGGGACCACAAATTGTGGTTTCGCGCACACACCCCGCACTCGTTGCGAAGCTTTTCGAAATCGAAGTGCCCGAAATCGCGTCCGGTATCGTAGAAATTAAGGCCATTGCCCGTGAGCCCGGTCACCGCACCAAGATTGCGGTCGCCTCAAACGATCAGATGGTGGACCCGGTTGGTGCTTGTGTGGGGGCTCGTGGTTCGAGAGTTCGCAACATTACCAACGAATTGCGTACCGAGCGCATTGACGTTGTGCCCTATTCCGATGACCCCATTCAGTTCATCCAGGATGCCCTGCAGCCAGCACGTGTGCGCGAGGTCCTTTTGAATGAAGAAGAGGGCAGCGCCACAGTTATGGTTCATGACCAGCAACTCTCACTGGCGATTGGTAAAGAAGGTCAAAATGCTCGACTGGCCGCGCGTCTCACCGGTTGGCGCATTGATATTCGCTCTGACACCGAAAACGACGACATTGTGGAAGAGGTTTGGACTGAAGGTGATGTCGTAGTTGCTCAGGTTGTAACTGAGACTGAAAGCGAAATCACCGTGGAAACGGTTGCGACCGACAGCGAAGGTCACCACGTCGAAATCGAAACAGTCGAGGTTTCAGTCGACGAGGTCACAGAGGAAATTGAAGAGGAAGTTGTGGAGGAATCTGCGGCTCAGGTTGTTGTGGAGGGCGAAGCATAAGCCCGGACCGTACGTGCGTCGTGTGTCATGCGCGGCGCTCGGACTCGGAATTGCTTCGAGTTGGCCGTGACCCGCAAGGAGCGTGGCAGGTCGGACGCGGTGCGGGACGAGGAGTGTGGCTCTGTGGAGTCGGCGAGTGCCTAGGGCAACTTGGCGTTCACCACTTAGCGCGAGCTCTTAAAAGCGAGGTGCACGCAAGTGACCTGGCGGCAGTGCAAGAAGTACTGGCGAATAGTCGTCGGTAGTTGTAAAAAATAGTGTTGTATCCACATAGGTGGGTTGAAAAGGAAAGTTTTGGCAAAGAAGATCCGGGTTCACGAGCTCTCTAAAGAGCTGGGGCTCACGAGCAAAGAGGTCCTTGAGTTGGCCGGCGCGCTGCACATTGGTGCAACCTCGTCGTCAGCTTCCATTGAGGACGCTCAAGCCGACCGTATTCGCCGCAAGGTGGACGCGGAAGGGTTGCGTCGCGAAGTTCAACCAGAAGAACCCAAGCCCGTCAAAGCCACCAAGGCCGTCAAGGCGACCAAGGCAGCTCAGGTAGCCACCCCTGACGCGGTGGCTCCCGTAAAAGAAGCGGTCACTCCTACTCCTGAGCCAGTTGCTGAGCCCACGCCAACCCCAACCCCAACGCCGGCCGTAGAGGCCACCGCGACGACCCCAGAGGCACCTAAGGGAGTTCGTTCACGTACCGCTGCGGTCAAACCAGCGCCGTCGCGTGCCCCCGCCCCAGGTGGTCCTCAAACAATTCGTCCAACGCAGCGTGCCGGCGAACCGGGCAGCACGCCTCAGCCAATGTCGCCAACCGGCCGACCAATTCCGCCACCACCGGGCCGGCCTGTTCCGCCAACCGGCCGACCAATTCCACCACCCCCAGGTTCGCGTGGCCCAGTTGCGGGTAGCGGCCCTGGGGGTTCAGGCCCCGGAGGCCCCCGCCCCATGGCTCCTCGTACCGGTGGTGCACCCCGTCCTGGTGGCGCACGCCCCGGTTTCAGTGCTCCTCGTACTGGCGGTCCCGCCGGTGCTGGTGGTCCACCCGCAGCGGGTGGCCGTCCCGCGGGACGCCCCGGTGGTGCCGGTCAAGGAGGTCCTCGTGGTTCGCAACGCAAGAAGACAGCGCGCCGTCGTCGCAATGTAGAAGAGCTCGAGCCAACTCAGATGACCACCTGGCAGCCCTCGTCGGCGCCAGTGCCAGTCGGAGAGATCATCATTGAACGCGGTTCGACGGCAAAAGATGTCGGACCCAAGCTCAACCGCAGTGCCGCCGATATCGTCCGTTTCTTGTTCCTGCAGGGTGAAATGGTTACGGCCGTTCAGACCTTGACCGATGACATGATCGAGCTGTACGCCGCTGAAGTAGGGGCCGAAATTCGCCTCGTGGACGCGGGTGAGCAGCAAGAAGCCGAACTCATGGCGAAGTTCTTTGACGAAGGCGACACCGATGACGAATTGCCGGTCGAACCTCGACCTCCCGTCGTCACGGTAATGGGTCACGTTGACCACGGTAAAACCACGGTGCTCGACCGAATTCGCAAAACCAACGTTGTCGCGGGCGAAGCGGGAGGCATCACCCAGCACATTGGCGCCTACCAAGTGAATTGGAATGGCAAGACCATTGCGTTCTTGGACACGCCAGGACACGAAGCCTTCACTGCCATGCGTATGCGTGGAGCTCAGGTCACCGACATTGTCATTCTCGTTGTCGCTGCGGACGATGGTGTCATGCCGCAAACAATTGAAGCGATAAACCACGCCAAAGCATCAAACGTCCCAATCATCGTGGCTGTAAACAAGATGGATAAGCCCGACGCGAATCCCGACCGCGTTCTCCAGCAACTGTCTGAGCATGGCCTCGTTCCTGAAAAGTGGGGCGGCGAAACGATTGTGGTTGAGATCTCGGCCCTACAAGGTACTGGCATTGATGAACTGCTTGAGCAGGTCCTGCTCGTTGCGGAAATCTCCGAACTGACCGCACGCTTTAGTGGCCGAGCGGTCGGTACTGTCCTCGAAGCCAATCTGGAAGCGGGTCGTGGACCTGTGGCAACCGTAATGGTGCAAAAGGGTCTGCTCAGCGTTGGAGACATTGTCGTAGCCGGACCGGCCTACGGAAAGGTCAAGTCCCTCATCAACGACCAGGGTAAACAAATCAAGACTGCGGGTCCCTCGACACCGGTTCAGATCCTTGGATTCTCAGAACCACCCTTCGCTGGCGACGAGATGCGAGTTGCCCGAGACCTCGGACACGCGCGTACGTTGGCTGAAGCACGCGCTCACCGTGCACGTGTTACCAGTCAAATGCCGGCCGCCAATGCCGGAACGCGCTTGGAGGACCTGTTCGAACAGATTCAGCGTGGTGAGTCAGCCACCTTGAACGTTGTGCTTAAGGCCGATGTCCAAGGATCACTCGAAGCGGTGAGCGAGTCCCTTCGCAAGCTCGAACGTGAAGACGTGAAACTCGTGATTGTGCACCGTGGTGTCGGTGGAGTGACCGAGAATGATGTTCAACTAGCCAAAGCTTCGAATGCAACCATTATTGGATTCAATGTCCGACCCGATAAGCGAAGCCGTGAACTCGCTGAGGTTGAGGGCGTACAAATCCGAACCTACGAAATTATTTACAAACTTATTGAAGAGATCGAAGCGGCGATGCTTGGTCTGCTTGCTCCGATTTTTGAAGAGGTTGTTACCGGTGAGGCCGAAGTTCGTGAGATCTTCCGCGTGCCGAAACTGGGCGCAATCGCTGGTTGCTTCGTTCTCGACGGGGTCATTACGCGTGGCTCGAAGGTTCGATTCTTGCGTGACGGAGCAATTATTTGGAAGGGCTCTATTACGAGTCTTCGCCGCTTCAAGGACGACGCCCGAGAGGTGGCCACTGGTTTTGAGTGTGGAATTGGACTGTCGGACTACCAAGACTTGAAGCCGGGCGACATCATCGAAACCTTCGAAGAGCGCGAAATTCCTCGAACGGCATAGCCAATGGCCCGCGACAAGGCGAATCACCACCCCTATCCTCGATCAGCTCGGCTGAACGAGACACTTCGTCAAATCATCTCAAACGAACTTCTCCGTTTGGCGGAATTTGATGATCGCATTGGTTTTGTGACGGTCACTGGCGTCGAAACCACCATCGACGTACGCGCGGCCATTGTGTTCCTGGATTCACTTAGTGCCGAAACAAGAGACGCGCTAGAGGAACGCCGAGCGCAGATTCAAGCTTCGGTTAACGCCCAAACTCGAATGAAACGCACGCCAAAGCTGACCTTCATGGCCGACCCAGCGAT
>CAIKZX010000076.1 GCA_903832015.1 uncultured Actinomycetes bacterium | reverse complement strand
TGAGCCTATTCATTTCGGATCGAAAGATTTTCTTCATGGCTAAGGATGGTCTTTTCAAGTTCAAGCCCTTGGGTTGGTTGCTTCTCCGTTTGGGCGCATTTCCTGTGAAACGAGGTACGGCCGACCGCGAAGCCATGGCCCTCGCCGAGGCGGTTCTAAGTCAAGGACAGGCCCTCCTCATGTTCCCAGAGGGCACCCGTTTCATCGGCAGATCAGTTCTTCCCCTACGTGATGGCGCGATGTTCATCGCGGCGCGAGCTCAGGCAAAAGTTGTTCCGGTTGGAATTGCAGGTTCTGATAAGGCCATGGGAGAGGGTGACAAGTTTATTCATCGGGCCAAAATACATGTTGTTGTTGGGGCGGCGATTGATCCACCCGCAGCGAGTGGCCGAATTTCTCGGACCGCGATAAATCAAAAGAGTGAAGAGTTGCGCGAAAAACTAGAAGCGGTCTATCACCAGAGCCTCGAGCGACTGAATTAACGCTCGCGCCACCAGGTTCCAAATACCACTCTTGCGTAACGGAAACCAAAGAGCCAGTTCTTGCCCTTTTTGGTTTCACCGGAAGCTCGTGGATGCCAAATGGTAGGCACCTCACTGGCACGCCAACCTCGTTTTAGGCAGGTAATGAGTAATTCGGCTGTCTGGTATTGCTCCTGAGTCAGTCTGTCGACAACGTCGGCCAACATCGACACACGTAAGGCGCGATATCCCGTCGAGGTGTCAGTCAAGTGAGCGCCAGTCATTCGATTCATAATGAAAGAGAAAAATCTAACGCCAGTTTTGCGAACCACGTCTGAGGTCTTGTCTTCTCCAAGCACCCGACTCGCCACCACAAAGTCCGCAGAGTCACTCTGGAGCGGAGAAAGCACCGTAGGTATTTCGGCGGGGTCATTTTGTCCGTCCGAGTCAAGGGTCACGACAAACTTCACATCATTTGTGATGCAGTATCGATAGGTGACCTGCAGGGCAACCCCATGGCCCAGATTGACCGGGAATTCGATCACCTTGACGCCAGAGTATGTACGAGCAATTTCGGCGGTGCGGTCATCGCCACCATCTACGACAACCAGGGTCGTGTAGGGCGCACCATTAATGTCTTTTGGCATTTTCGCGAGGACATCCCCAATATTGCCCTCTTCCTCATAGGCGCACAGAGACGCAACAATTGCCTCAGGTTTAAAATTGGGGTAGTCGCTGTCAAAACGAGAAAGGGCCTGGTCAATCGCGAAGGCTCGCAAACGCGTAAGCCTTCGCTTTTCGAGATCTACTTTCGCCATGGCACTCCTTTTTTCCGACATATCGCCGGTATCTGACTGATTTAGCCTACTAAATAAGTGAAAAGCTGTTGTGTCAACGATTCGCCGAAGAAAGCACTTGAGCCGCAGTGAATGAGCGGTCTAATTGGCTGTCAAACGTGCTGGCAGTGGGTACGGCTAGGGCGACATCCAGGAAGGCGGCAAGCGCCCTGAGGGTCTCGCGGAGTTCGGGCGGAGGGGGAAAATACTCGTCCTCCACAGTTTCGGCCTCCGTAGCAAACCCATTTCGCGGGTTCAAGCGCGCTACGACCTCTTCTACGAGCGATTCCGGCGCGCTAGCTCCCGCAGTGACTGCGACAATTCCTGACAAGTCCTCTGGCAACTCACTGGCGGAGTTGACACGGAGAACTCTTTTGCATCCCGAACTTTCAGCAACCTTCGCTAATGCAACAGTATTTGAGGAGTTCGCCGAGCCAATAACAATTACCGCATCCGCTTTCGCTGCGACAGCGCGCAAGGCAGCTTGTCGGTTGGTTGTCGCAAAGCATAGGTCTGATCGGTTT
>CAIKZX010000075.1 GCA_903832015.1 uncultured Actinomycetes bacterium | reverse complement strand
TACTTGGCTTCGAACAATTCTTCGAAGATTGCGTCATCAAAGGTCTTCGAGCAGAGCAGTCCAATGGTGAATCCGAGTCGTCGGGCAATCTTGCCCGACTTGCGAGCCTTCATGACCGCTGGAGCCGACGCCATGCATCCCATACCCACGAGAGCAATCCGCTCCGCACCATCTTCCACCGCTTTGGTGTAGGCCATCAAATTCGCGCTGTAGGTGTAGCGCGACTTTGCGGTATCGAGGACATCTTCACGAGTTTTAGCCACGCGCGGTTCAGCGCGCCAGGTGGAACCGTCACCTTCGAGTCCACTCACTAATGCCGCGTCCACGACGTCATTTTCGAGTGCGTAAATCAACAAGGCTGAAACAAAACCACCATCTTGCCCATTGGACACCAACGTGGGGTCTGAGGAACGAGCCAAGAAGACGTCGCCAATGCCATAGACCTCGTCAATGGTGCGCTCGCGGGCGAACCGAACGGTGTCGGCTTCAGATTCCCAATTGCGAAAGCGGGGGCAGGCCCGAGTACACAGAGTGCATCCGGTCTCGCCGTGGGTGCAGTTCTCGCGGTCTCCATCCTTGTCGATGTGCCAAGGTTTGTAGATGCCGTCAGCGGTGTTGTAGTCCAGGACGTCGTGGGGGCACGAGACCACACACGCAGCGCACCCGGTACAGAGGCCGGAGGTAACGACCTCTCGAAATAGTTCAGTCCACTGCGGTTTTTCCATGCTCATGGTAACGAGGTTAGTCAAGGAGGGGCTCAATTTCTCCAAACGGTACATTGAGATATGCCCGAAATCCTAGAGATCGAGTCCTACCGGCAATTAGCCGACCACGCCGTGGGAGCGACCATAACCAAGGGGTGGGCGGATATCTACGCCGCGAAGAAATTGCCCTCAGTGGGTACGTGGGCCAAGGCGGTCAAGGGACTACGTATTACGGGGACCAATCGTCGAGGCAAGTTGATGCTGATTGAAACCAACGGGCCCACTCTGGCTATGCGATTTGGGATGACCGGGGTTTTGCTTCTCGATAGCGATGCGGGCATCGAAGGACTCTTCTATGGACCTCACACCTTCAAGAAGGATTGGGTACGTGGGGGCTTAGAACTGGCCGATGGACGAAGACTCTTATTGCACGACCCCCGGCGTCTGGGTCGATTTGAAATCGAACCAGATCTCAATGAGCTGGGTCCGGACGCGTTAACGCTGACGAAAAAAGAGTTTGGTGTCGCCCTAACAAGCGTCCGGGGTGGTGGCGCGGCGATCAAGGCACGACTACTTGATCAATCAGTGATTGCGGGAATTGGCAATCTCCTCGGTGACGAGATGCTCTTTCGAGCGGGAATTGATCCGAGAACACCGACCGGCCACCTGACCCCAACTCAGCGCGATGAATTGTTTGTCGCGCTCAAGGCCACCTTGAAGCAACTTCAAAAACGTGGCGGATCTCACATGGGCAATCACATGAGTGCGCGAACTCCCGGAGGAATCTGCCCACTCGATGGCGGGCCAATGCGAATATCGGTGATCGGTGGGCGCACTACCTACTGGTGTGGTCAGCACCAGCACTAGAGGGGAAATGTTCATTTCCCCCAGGTAAATGAGCGAGAATGGAGACATGGCAAATTTCATTCAAACTCACGGCTATTTGGCGCTCATCATTATCTCAATTCTTGAGTCGGCGTGCGTACCAATTCCTTCGGAGGTCACCTTTGGATTAGCGGGCGCACTTTGCACGACGGCCATCACGGGACACGCAGTATTTTCTCTACCCGTAGTGGTCATCATTGGCGCACTCACTTCCGTTATCGGATCACAGATTGCCTACGAGATTGCTCGTCGGGCGGGGCGCCCCTTCGTGGAGCGATTTGGCAAGTGGATTTTGATTTCTCACCGTGACCTCGATGCTGCTGAGCGCTGGTTCGAAAAGCGCGGGTCCATCTCGGTCTTGATTTCCCGAGTGCTGCCTCTCTTGCGTTCGATCATTTCCGTCCCCGCCGGCATTGCCAAGATGCCGCGTGGTCGGTTTGTCTTATTGACGCTGGTTGGCTCAACCGCGTGGGTTTGGATTTTGGCCTACCTCGGTGAAACAGCCGGCAAGAACTGGGACCACGTTTCAAAAAACTTTCACAAGGCCCAAAATCCAATGATTGCCGTGCTGGTGCTCTTGGTTCTGGTTTTTGTGGTTGTGCGCCTACGCGCGACCCGTCGCCACAGTTAAGCGGAGTCGCGCTCTGCGAAGTCGCAGTAGCCGGCTGTGAGTGATTCTTCTATTTCATAAAGAGGTAGGCTACGTGGGAAGCTCTATGAAGTGAGCTTGGGCCTTTTGTACGAATGAGCGGTTCGGGGTCCGACCGAGAAACGACTCATTGTGACAACACCCCCAAGTGTTGAGGGCGACGCCCTCGACTCCTATGCGACTACCCAAACATTTGCCGAATTAGGCATTGTGCCCAAGTTGGTTG
>CAIKZX010000074.1 GCA_903832015.1 uncultured Actinomycetes bacterium | reverse complement strand
GCCAATGAAGGTAACCCCCATCTTGGTGATCGCACGAGCGAAGTCAGTATTTTCGGAGAAAAAACCATAACCGGGGTGGACCGCATCGGCGCCAGATTGTTGGATGACATCCAAAATGGCCTGGGTGTTGAGGTAACTCTCCGCGGCGGTGCTGCCACCTAGGGCGAAAGCCTCGTCGGCCAGTCGAACGTGCAGGGCGTTGCGGTCGAGCTCGGAGTAGACCGCGACCGTGGCGATACCCATCTCTCTGCAGGTGCGGATAACCCGTACCGCAATTTCGCCACGATTGGCGATGAGAACCTTCTTGATCACGCGAGCCTCCGAATATTTCCCTACTTTTCTACCACTTTTAACCCGACTTTCCCTATTTCTCACTACTTTCAACGCTGACCAATCGGTAAGTGAAGGGGGCGAGGCGAAGAACGAAGTCCTCGTATCCTTGGTGCGTGACAACTCCTTCGTGGCGCATCGAGCATTGTGACGAGTTGCCCTCGACCAATGTGGCGCTCGCCGAGCGTTGGCGAGAGGGCGAGCTCTCGGGGGCTGTTCTGCTGACCGATTTCCAATCTGCGGGCAAGGGGCGCCGCGACCGTGAGTGGGTGGCCCCACCGGGCAGCTCACTGCTGTGTTCACTCCTACTCGAGGTCAACGGTCCCCAGGCCGCCTCATTCGTTCCCTTCAGCGTCGCCCTCGCGGCCAAGCACGCACTCGAGTCGCTCATGAATATCTCGGTAGGACTTAAGTGGCCTAATGACCTGTTGGTGGGGGAGAAAAAGGTGGCGGGAATCTTGAGCGAGTACCTCGTTGACGCGACCCGTCAAGCGGTGGTGGTTGGTATTGGTGTGAACCTCACCTATTCGGGTCCACAGAATAGTGCCGCCACCTCCGTGCACGACGAGGTCGGATCAGCGCCGTCACCACGAGTGTTGCTTGACGCACTACTCGAAGAACTTTCGCATCGGCTGGACCTGCTCGACAGTGAATCGGGACGTCAAGAGCTTCGCTTCGAATATGAAGCATCACTCGTCACTTTGGGGCAAGTCGTGAATGTGAATTTGGGCGAATCGGTAATTTCGGGCTTCGCGCAAGGAATTGACAAAATGGGACAACTCATTGTGGCCACCTCTGAGAGGGAGGTGCACTGCAACGTGGGCGACGTTATCCACGTGCGCCCCGCCACTGAGGTCGGGTCATGAAAGTCCTCGTCACCGGAGCGTCTGGTCAGGTTGGCCAAGACCTCGTTGACGTCTTAGAGGGGGCGGTTCCCGCGGGCGGTTCCGCAAATTTTCAAAGTTCTCTCCAAGGTCACGACTTCCAAGTAGTGGGTGTCTCGCACCACGACCTCGACGTCACTGACTCCGCCCGAATTACTAACGCCCTCGAGCGAATCCGGCCGGACGTCGTAATTAACCTCTCCGCATTCACGGCGGTCGATCGCGCGGAAAGTGAACCCGCGACCGCCGAAATGGTCAACGCCGCGGCGGTCGGACTGCTCTCGAACGCCTGTGAAATTCACAATGCTCGGTTTATTACCCTCTCCACCGATTACGTCTTTGACGGGCGAAAGGGTGCGAGTTACGTAGAAACTGATACACCAAACCCTGAGTCGGTATACGGCAAAAGCAAATGGCACGGAGAGCAACTCTGCTCAGCGAGAGACACGATTGTGCGCACCTCGTGGGTCATGGGGGTTCGAGGAAAGACCGTAGGCAAGGTCATTGCCGACCGCGCGAAGTCGGGAGAGTCGGTCAAATTCGTTCTCGACCAGAGAGGGTCGGTGACCGTCGCCAGCGACCTCACCGTCGCGCTCGCTACCTTGGCGCTCAACCCGCCAGGGGGCACGTGGCACGTCGCTAATTCTGGCTCCGCTACGTGGTTTGAAGTAGCGCAAGAGATAGGCCGACTCTGTGGCCGTGACGATGATTTTGTGACAGGAATTGAGACCGCGGACTTACGTCCCCAACCCGCGGCTCCACGACCAAGGCGAAGTGATCTCGACACGACTAAATTCACCCAGGCCTATTTTGCTCTGCCCGATTGGCGTGAGGCCCTCAGTCGATTTGTTGGAGGGTTGCCGGCATGAAAGTCGCTCAACTGGTCAACGCGGTAGTGGTTGATTATCACGCGGAGGAGTCACTCCGTAACTGTGTGCGCAGTTTGCAAGAAAACGGCGTCGACGAAATTGTCGTCGTCGAAAATGGTGCGCCGGGTTCAACGCCGGCCTCTCTGGACTTCGTCACGCGAACGGTAACCCCCGGAGTGAACCTGGGCTATGGCCGTGGCGTCAATCGTGGGGTAGCAGCGGCGTCAAAGAAGCCCTATCTCGTGGTTTCCAATCCCGACGTGATTGTGCACAATGGAGCACTCTCGAAGTTGGTTGAGTTTTTAGAGGCCAACCCGGAAGTTGCGATTGTGGGGCCCACAATTTTGCGCCCCGATGGTTCGGTCTATCCCAGCCATCGCAAGTTCCCCAATATTGTCCTAGCCGGGATTCACGCGCTCGTGGCCCCGCTCTGGCCATCGAATCCGCTGTCCAAGCTTTATCGCTCAGCAAATAAAGACGGTAGTGTGGATTGGGTATCGGGAGCATTCTTTGTGGTTCGCCGCGACGCCTTTGAGGCTGTCGGTGGGTTCGATGAGCGGTACTTTATGTTCGCTGAGGACATGGCCCTGTGTTGGATGCTGGCCCAGCGTGGTTGGAAGACCTCCGTTGTTGCCGATGCGGTCGTTACTCATATCGAGGGTCTCAGTCGAGCTCGCGTTCCACGAGCAATGAGACGTGCGCATCACCGCAGCGCCCTGCGCTTCGAGGTGCAAAGTTCTCGTGGCCTGCGGCGTGCACTGGTGCCACTGGCCGCTCTGGTCCTGGGGCTTCGGTTCTTGCTGGTGTCACTTTGGCCCAGTCGCCACCCGTAACTCTCACCTAGTATTGGGGTGGGCTGTGAGTGGTTCTGTGGTTGAAAGTCGATGCCAGTCGCGGGCGAAACGACCCACGTAAGGTTCCTTAATCGGAACTGAGCATGGCGCGGTTTAGAAGTAAGTCCTGATTCAGATCGATCAAAGTGGTCGCCGAGAATTCAGGCAGATGTGGGGTCAAAGACCAGGTCAGCGCTCACAGCCCAATTTCCCATTGTGGGGCGAAGCCCATCCTTAATTGCATTGGGCATGGGCAAATAGCGCTGATTAACCAGTTTTTCCATCGAGAGGTTGACCGGTAAGGTAGTAGTTCCAATGAGTCTTTTTTCTAAAGCCCTCCGCGCTGGGGAAGGCAAGCGAGTTCGCCAATTAGCCGAGCTGGTTGCCCCCATCAATGACCTCTCCGACGAGATGGCCGCCTTGAGTGACGAGCAATTGCGGGCGAAGACCGCGCACTTTAAAGAACGACTCGCCGACGGCGAAACTCTCGATGACCTACTCGTCGAGGCCTACGCCGTAGTTCGTGAGGCTGCGACTCGAGTGCTCGGCCAGCGTCATTACGACGTTCAGCTCATGGGTGGTATGGCGCTGCACTTTGGCTGGATTGCGGAAATGAAAACCGGTGAGGGTAAAACCCTCGTTTCAACCCTTCCCGTTTATCTCAACGCGCTCGCCGGTAAGGGCGTACACGTCATTACCGTTAACGACTACCTCGCCACTCGTGACGCCAACTGGATGGGGCAGTTGCACCACTTCCTGGGCTTGACGGTTGGGCGAGTGGGGCCTGACAGTGAAGATTTCGAGGCGAAGCGATCGGCCTACGCCTGCGACGTAACCTACGGTACGAACACTGAGTTCGGTTTTGACTATCTGCGCGACAACATGGCTCGTTCGCGTGAGCAGATGGTCCAGCGTGGACACCCCTACGCCATTGTCGACGAAGTTGACTCAATTCTGATCGATGAGGCCCGCACCCCCCTGATCATTTCCGGTCCATCGAGTGACTCGTCCAAGTTGTATTACCAATTTGCCTCCATCGTTCGCACCCTGTCGCGTGACGTGGACTACGAAGTTGATGAGGAAAAAAAGACCGTCGTCCCCACGGAAGAGGGTATTGAAAAGGTGGAGCGCCAGTTGGGCGTGACCAATCTCTACGACGCTGTGGCGACCAACTACGTTCACCAGCTTGGTCAAGCACTACGCGCCAAAGAACTCTTCCACCGCGACAAGGAGTACCTGGTCGCTGAGGGGGAAGTAAAGATCATTGACGAGTTCACCGGGCGCACCATGGACGGACGCCGCTGGGCTGACGGCTTGCACCAGGCGGTTGAGGCTAAAGAACGCGTGCAGATTCAAGACGAAAACCACACGTGGGCCACCGTGACCCTACAGAACTACTTCCGGATGTACGAAAAGCTCGCCGGTATGACCGGTACCGCTGAAACCGAAGCGGCCGAATTCGCCACCACCTACGGACTCAGCGTCGTTCCGATCCCGACGCACCGACCGGCCCAACGTAAAGATGAAGCGGACCTTATCTACAAGACCGAAGCGGATAAATTTGCGGCAATCATTGATGACGTGCGCGAGCGCAACGCCAAGGGCCAACCCGTATTGCTCGGCACCGCCTCGGTCGAAAAATCAGAACTACTTTCTCGAGAGCTTTCCAAAGCGGGAATAACTCACGAGGTCTTGAACGCCAAACAGCACTTCCGCGAAGCGGAGATTGTGGCCCAGGCGGGTAGCTTGGGCGCGGTGACGGTTGCGACCAACATGGCTGGTCGAGGGGTAGACGTCTTGCTGGGAGGAAACCCCGAAGGACTCGCGCACCGTGAACTGGGTGGCTCCGCGGTAATGGTTGGCTCGACGGATTACGACGAAAAGTTTGCGGCTGCCCTCGCTAAATGGAAGATTCACTGCCAGAGTGAAGGCGATCGAGTCCGGGCGCTCGGGGGGCTCTACGTACTCGGTACCGAGCGCCACGAATCACGTCGAATTGACAACCAGTTGCGTGGTCGCGCCGGTCGCCAGGGCGACCCGGGTGAAAGTCGCTTTTACCTCTCTCTCGAAGACGAACTCCTTCGCCTCTTTGCGACGGGAGCCGTGTCGTGGGTTATGGACCGTACCATGACCGAGGGCGAAGCCATTGAAGCCAAGATGGTCTCCAAGGCCATTGAGCGTGCGCAAAATACCGTGGAAGGACGCAATGCGGAAATCCGCAAGGACGTCTTGAAGTACGACGAAGTGATGAACGAACAACGCAAGGTC
>CAIKZX010000073.1 GCA_903832015.1 uncultured Actinomycetes bacterium | reverse complement strand
GGGCACGGAAATGAGAGGCCCGCGACCCAGGGGTGGACAGGACCACCTGCGTGACATGTAATGGTTGCCCCCAGTAACGCAAGGCGGTGGAGCCAAACGAGCGACTACAGACCGGCTCAGGGTGATGGTGCGGCGTGTTGTGGTCGGCCAGGGCGGCGGTGTTGACGATGATTGTTGAAAGGTCTAACTGTCGAAAAACGCCTTGCTTAAATGCGCACACGTCAAAACTCGCCCTGGGATGCGTTCCCGTCACTAAGGAGTAGTGCTCGTTGATTAGTGATCCGTAACCTTGAACACTCGGGATGCCCGTGAAAACATTGAGATTCGCCAGGCCGATTTGCTCTACCTCGGTCTCGTTGGAACCGAACCGGTCCAGAATGGCCGTTCGCCCATTCACGGGTCCAATCAACTTAAGAATGGCGCTTCGAGAGGGTTCCGCAGTAATCGAGTGATTGGCCACCGTGCCCGTGGTGAGATACACGCTCGTTTGGCCGAGAGCGAGAAAGAGGGCCAGATCGATAATGGCAAAGGAGACCAACCAGCGAAAGCGTTTGTGCACTTCCTTTTGCAATAGCAAAACTGCCAATAGCGAGGCCAGAAGTCCAAAGATAATGAAAATCGGCCACTGACGCTCCACCAGATGGGCCGACCGCGGTACGGCGCCGAGCCAAGTAGAAAATCTTGCTCCACCAACCCACAAGAGCGCGACCGTGCCAATGACGAGGCCAGTAATGAACAGCACTGCGACCTTGGTTCTTGTGGCGAGTTTCGAAACATTCCATCGACCCTCACGAACATCGTCGAGCAACCACGCCAAAAAGACACAGAGTGCGAGGTCGACCAAGACAATGTTGCGGCTCTGCAGACGGGTTGAGCCGAAGAGAGGAATAAGACGGAGTAAGTGTCCGAGAGGCGTGAAACTCCCCCAGGTGGCGACCAAACCAATAACGGCCAACAGGGCGAAGAAGTTGAGTTCGTGTGTTGCGTCCCCCCGCGCCCGCCATTTCAACCGGGAGAAAAAGACTGCCGCGGCGACTAAGGCGAGTAAACCTACATAACTCGTAACCTCAGGCAGATTGTAATTTGCGTAGTAGGCCGGTTGCCCCCAGCTTCCATTTCCCCCAAGAAGTGTAGGAAACCAAAGAAGTCCCGTCCAGCGAACGACCAGTGATCCCGAGCCGAAGAACCAGTAGTTCAAACTTGCGCGTTGAGAGATACCAATAAAATCCCAGCCCGGGAGCATCTGAACTAGTCCAATTGCCACACCCCAACCAGTCGCGACGACACTGGCGACCAAGAGTGCGATTCGGTGCTTAAAAGTGGGCAGGGCCCAGGTGGGACGGAGAACTAAAACGCTGCCCAGCAGTATCAAAAATAAGAGCTCGACCTCGGCGATGGCTCGGGGCTCGCCGGTCAAAAAAGTCAAACCCCAAATGCCCGACAGCGCAACCATCCATCTCGCACTCGCCTTGAATAATGACCGCCAGGTCGAACCCAAAGAGTCCGCGAGATCTCGTTGCCAAGCGAACATCACCAGGACAAGCCAAGGCAAGAAGCTGTAGCCCTGGACAACACCCAGATGGACCATTTGGCCCATCATGGCTCCCGAGTAGGCATAAAAAAGCGACGCGACGAATGCGCTGGTAGATCCAAAACGTAGCCACCGCGCGAGTGCGTAGGCGCCCAATCCCGCAACGAAATAGACCGCAAAGAGATTGATCAACCACGCCAAAGGCCCTGGACAAAAAGCAAAGATCAAGGTCAGCGGGTACAAGGAACCAGCATTCATCGCGCCCAGTAGGGGCGTTCCAGAATTTGCGTACAGGTTGAGCAGGGGCAGGTGCCCCGTTCGTAAAATCTGCCCAGAGAGAACTCTCAAGGGGTAGTTCTGAATCAGATTGTCGCCCGCGAGAGCGGGGTGACCCAGCAATGTCGGAATCCCGTACAGGACCCACGGCAAAAGCGCCAAAAGCCCGATGTAGACCAGATCGAGTCTGGCGAGAGGTCGGTACCACACTGTCGCCCGCAATTCAGCGGCGGATTTCAAGGTCGGACCATTATTCATTTCATTCATTATGCGTGAAAACCCGTCACTCGAAGCTGAACAACAAGTGACGGGTTCACGACAGAACTACTTAGTGACGACGGGGACGTCCCCCACCGCGACGGCCGTTGCCATCACCGGAAGATGGGCCGCCAGGACCCAAGTCACCGATCTCACCGGCCAACTCCGCCTCGAAGCTCGCTTCGAACGAATTTGAGCGATTTGGCTCACTGCGACGCTCTCCACGGTCAGAGCTACGCTCGCCACGGTCGTCACGACGCTCGGGGCGCTCTTCACGCTCCGAAGAACCTTCCGCCTCTGGGAAATCACCGACGAGGGAGAGTGACACCTTGCCCTGGGGGTCGATGTCATCAACCTTGACTTCAATTGCCTGACCCAATTCAAGGACATCCTCGACTTGGCCAATACGCTTTCCACCATTTAGTGGTGAAAGCTTGGAAATGTGCAGCAAGCCATCACGGCCTGGCAAGATCGAAATGAATGCTCCGAACTTGGCCATATTGACAACACGTCCCTGGTAAATAGCACCGACCTCTGCGGTTGGTGGGTCCAAAATCAACGCAATCCGACGACGAGCTTCTTCAACGGCCCTGCCGTCCTTTGCACCGATGGTGACGGTGCCGACAACGCCATCGTCATCGACGGTAATCTCTGCACCAGTCTCCTGCTGCAGGGTATTGATGACCTTACCTTTTGGCCCGATGACCTCGCCGATCTTGTCGATTGGAATCTCCAGCGAGACAATCTTTGGCGCCACGGCGGCAACTTCGCTGCGTGGTTCAGCAATTGTGTCGGTGATGACCTTGAGAATCGCCAGACGAGCTTCCTTGGCTTGACGAAGGGCTCCGGCCAATACATCGGCAGGCAGTCCGTCGATTTTTGTGTCCAGCTGAAGTGCGGTTACGGCATCAGAAGTACCGGCAACCTTAAAGTCCATGTCACCGAATGCATCTTCAGCGCCCAAGATGTCCGTCAAGGTCACGTACTTGCCCTCTTCGTACACTAGGCCCATGGCGATGCCCGCTACTGGTGCCTTGAGAGGTACGCCAGCGGCCATCAGAGACAAGGTTGAACCACAGACCGACGCCATTGAGGTCGATCCGTTGGACTGCATGACATCAGAAACCACGCGAAGGGTGTAGGCAAAGTCTTCTTCACTTGGCAGTACCGGAATAAGAGCGCGCTCAGCGAGCATGCCGTGCCCAACCTCGCGGCGCTTCGGTGCACCAACACGACCGGTTTCACCGGTTGAGTATGGAGGGAAGTTGTAGTGGTGCATGTAGCGGCGCCACTCGTCGGGGGTGATTGTGTCAATCTGCTGCTTCATGCGAGGCATACCCAAGGTCGTTACGTTAACAACCTGGGTCTCACCACGCTGGAAGAGTGCTGATCCGTGGGTCATCGGGAATAGATCGAGCGCAGCGGACAATGGACGGATATCGGTAATGCCACGACCGTCAATTCGCTTACCCTCTTCGACGATGCGAGCACGCACAATCTTCTTGGTCAAAGATTTGACTGCGGCCTTGATTTCACTAAGGCGGTCCGCGAACTCTCCTTCGAGAGCGGAAACAATTTCCTTAGTGGCAACATCGAGTGCCGCCGAACGCTCAGCCTTGACGGTGTGGTTATTTGCTGAAGCAATCTTTTCCTTGCCTACCGCTACCACGCGCTGCATGACATCCTCTTCGTATTCGCTGAAGGTAGTGAACTCAATCGGAGTGATCGCGCCACGAGCAGAAACAAAGTTCTTGACCAATTCACGCTGCAAGTTGATTGCTTCACGAATCCAGAGCTTCGACTTCTCGAGGCCCTGAGCCAGCACCTCTTCGTCAACCTTCGGTGCGCCGTCGGCGTACTTCTCAAAGGAACCTTCGGTTCCACCGGCTTCGACCATCATGATGGCGATGTCGGTCTCGACCGAGTCGGACAACGCGCGTCCCGCTACGACGAGCTCGAAAACCGAGTCGTCACCCTCTTGGAAGGTGGGGTGAGCAATCCATTCACCGTCGGTGGTGTACGCCAGTCGAACAGCGCCAATGGGGCCATCGAACGGGATTCCCGAAAGCATTAACGCAGCCGAAGCGGCGTTAATTGCGAGGATGTCGTGTGGATTTTCCTGATCCGCACTGAAAACGGTTCCAACAACTTGAACCTCGTTGCGAAATCCCTTAGGAAAGGAAGGACGTAGCGGGCGGTCGATGAGGCGGCAAATCAAAATGGCCTGGTCCGACAGTTTTCCCTCTCGGCGGAAGAATGATCCGGGGATCTTTCCGGCGGCGTACGCACGCTCTTCGATATCCACAGTAAGCGGAAAGAAGTCAATTCCTTCTCGTACATTTCGAGCTGCGGCCACGGTGGCCAACAACATGGTGTCACCGATACGAGCAAGTACTGCTCCATCGGCGAGTTGGGCGAGGTGACCGGCCTCAAAGGTAATGGTCTTATCGGTGCCCGTTATTGGGCTACTTACGCGAATCGCGTCAGTCATGGGTGTTCTCCTTATGTGGTGTGCAACACTCCGCCCGGATCCCAGTGGGCAATCTTCGATAATCGAAAATTCTCCACTGGCTCCGATGAAAACGGAAGT
>CAIKZX010000072.1 GCA_903832015.1 uncultured Actinomycetes bacterium | reverse complement strand
CACAATGTAACCAACTTCATTTAGTTCCGCATCGAGGGCCGCGGCGTAGACCTCTAACCCCTGATGCTTGGCGAACAGTGCGTCAACCCCCGGCTGGGCCGCAATCAAACACAGAACCTTGATTGATCCCACTCCCCGAGAGCGAGCCAATTCCACGACCGCGCTGATTGATCCTCCTGTAGCGAGCATGGGGTCAACAATGACCATCGAGACACCCTTCAAGTCCTTGGGCAGACCATCGTGATAGATCTCCGGCTGAAGCGTCTCTTCATTTCGGCGAAGTCCCATCAGACAAAGTCGATGTACTGGCAAAAGTTCTTCCACCGCGGGAGTCATGCCGAGTCCGGCACGAAGAATTGGCACCACCAGGTACTCCTCGGCCAGCATGACCGCGGGGACATCCTTTACGACTGGGGTGGTCACTGAGGTGGAAGCGAGCGACAGATCTCGGAAGGCCTCGTACCCAACAAAACGGGTTATTTCATTGGCGAGTCTCAAGAAGTCGGCGTTTGAGGTGATGGCGCTTCGTAGTTGGCGAACCTTGTCGGCGACTACGGGGTGATCGAGAACGAACAAAGAAGACACGAAGAAAGATTACGCCGAATATGTTCTGCTCGGGTGTCTGTGACCAGGGGCAAAGTTCTCACGGTATCCTGTAGCGATGCCCCAAAACCCCGCTCAGCGTTCAAAACTGATCGACCGGGGACTAAAAACCAAGTACGCCGGGCCCACCGCTCAGGTGTCACCAGACACCTCCTTGGAATGGTGGCGACGAATCCTCCCGGTACTGACCTCGCACCGTTTGACCTTCTTTATTGCAATTTCACTCTCCTTTGTCAGCCTCTTCTTCCAAACGCTGATCCCCAACTACCTCAACTACGCCCTCACCGGTTTAATCTCGCACCACGGGCGCTCACTGAATCACGACGTAGCGTGGATTATTGGAATCGGAATCGTAACCGGCATTACCGGCGTTATCTCTCGTAACTACGTTTTCACCACCGCCTACAACGTCGAAGCCGACCTGCGCTCGTTGATCTACGAGCACATGACCTGGCTCTCTTTTTCTTTTTACGACCGCGTTCAATCAGGGCAGCTCATCAGTCGCGCCAATTCAGATATTCGAAGTGTTCAGATGTACACCACCTTTGCGCCTCTAATCATTGTTCAACTCTTCATCGGCGTATTGGCCTTCTTCTTCATGCTTCGCATCAATGTTGAGTTGGCCTTCATCGCTATTTCGGTCATGCCCTTCCTCTACCTCATTGGCTTACGCATGCGTCAGGTCATGTTTCCAATTTCATGGATTACTCAGGCGCGCCTGGCTGACGTCGCGACAATCGTGGACGAGAACATCAATGGCGTTCGGGTTGTTAAATCCTTCGCCCAAGAAAACGCTGAGGTGAATCGTCTCGCTGATGCTTCCGAGCGAGTTACCTGGGCCTACGTCAAAGATGCGCAGCTCCGAGGAGTTTGGGCGCCGTGGATTCAGAATCTCCCCCAGATTGGACTTGTCCTGGTGCTTTTGTTTGGTGGATGGATGGTGTACCGAGGCACTTTGGGTGTTGGTGCGATCCTGGCCTTTAACGCCTATCTTTTGATGCTCCAAGCACCATTCATGATGCTCGGGCAACTAGTCATGATGGGACAGCGCGCTAAGGCGAGCGCGGGTCGCATTTTCGAAATTCTCGACGAGCATTCCGAAATTGTTGAACAGCCCGAGGCCAGCGCCCTCGATCACGTCTCGGGAAAGGTAACCTTCGATCACGTTCAATTCGAATACGCCAACGGGACGAAGGTGCTCGAGGACTTCACCGCTGAGATTCAACCCGGCGAAACAGTCGCCTTGGTGGGTCGAACTGGTTCAGGAAAGTCAACCGTAGCTCGACTGCTCACCCGCTTCTATGACGTAACGGGTGGGGCAGTGAAAATTGATGACCAGGATATTCGCAATGTCACCCTGCATTCCCTGCGCGACCACGTTGGCGTGGTCATGGACGAGCCATTTTTATTCAGCGTCTCAATTCGCGACAACATTGCTTACGGACGCCCCGAGGCTTCACTTGAAGAGGTCGTCGCCGCCGCCGAGGCGGCGAATGCACACGAGTTCATCGTGCGGCTTCCCGACGGATACGACACCGTTGTGGGTGAACGGGGCTACACCCTCTCTGGTGGACAGCGTCAACGAATAGCTATCGCTAGAACCCTGCTCACGAACCCACCAATTCTTATTCTCGATGACGCGACGAGCGCAATCGATGTTCACGTCGAGACCTCTATCTACCAGGCCCTCACATCATTGCTCGAACACCGCACGACTTTAGTAATTGCACATCGCATCTCAACAATTTCACTCGCCACGCGAGTTCTGGTGCTTGAAAATGGGCGCGTGGCCGCTTCGGGCACCCACGAAGAGTTGATGGCGACCAGCGACCTCTACAACGAAATTCTCTCCCACGACATGACTACCGAGGTCAGCGAATGAGCTGGGGTGGTGGATTCGGAGGTGCCGGTGGTGGACATATGTTCGGTGGGCCAGGGGGATCGTCCGGCCTGCCTTTTGGTGGCATTCCCACTGAGCTGCAAGAAAACGCCAATAAGTTGCTCGCAACCGAGCCCACCCACGAAAAGGCCAACCTAGCCTTCGCCCAATTACCGAGCGCCGAAGATCAGAAGCCCCTAACCCTGGTGCGCCTAGTTCGCCAGTACAAACTTTGGTTGATCACCGGCTCGTTGTACGTGATTTTGATCAGTATCGTTCTCCAGGCCGGCCCGCGCATTACCCAGTGGGCCATCGACAAGGGTATGACCGGGCCCCACAAATCAGTTGCGGTCATTGTTTGGTGTTCTGCCATTTACATGGCGCTCACCTTTATGGGAATGTACTTTCAACGCGCTCAAGTTCTAGTTACCGGAAAACTTGCCGCCTACGTTATGAAGGATCTGCGACTAAAGGTTTTTACTCACCTCCAGCGACTCAGCCTCGACTTTTTTACCGAAGAAAAAGTTGGCGTGCTCATGAGTCGCATGACGAGCGACGTAGAAAATCTCCAAATGTTGATTCAAGACGGCATCAGCCAGTTCGCTCTCCAGGGCCTCACGATGATTGCGATAATTGCCATTCTCTTCGCCACCAACGTGACCTTGGCCCTGTGGACCGTGGGCCTGGTCGTTCCAATTCTGTTCGTGTTGTCCTGGTGGTTCCATGGTGCCTCCGAGAAGGGTTACCTGATGAGTCGAGACCGTATCGCTTCGGTACTCGCTGACCTATCCGAATCTCTCTACGGGATTCGAGTCGTGGCTTCGAATAACCGCCAAGAGGTCAACATCGCACATCACCGCAAGGTCGTGGGGGCCTACCGTGACGCAAACCTGTACACCGGTCGCGTTAATGGCTTTTACGGTCCCGCCACCTTGACCATTGGCATTGTCGGCCAAGGTTTGTTGTTGTACATCGGTGGGCATATGGTCCTCAAGCACCAGCTTTCGGTCGGTGCCCTTGTGGCTTTCTTCCTCTATTTGAACCGATTCTTCCAGCCCATCCAATTACTCGTACAGCAATACAACTCTTTGCAATCGAGTCGGTCCTCAATCATTCGACTTCGCGAGCTGCTACTCACCCCACCATTGGTGCAGCAAAGTGAGCGAGCTACCGTTCTCCCTCCCGTGACAGGACGAATTACCTTCGAAGATGTCAGCTTCGGTTACCTCACCAATACTCCGGTACTCAGCCACGTCAATTTAGAGATTGCCCCGGGCGAATCGGTCGCGTTCGTGGGACCAACGGGTGCGGGAAAGTCCACTCTGGCTAAACTCGCCAACCGCTTCTACGACCCCACGGCTGGTCGTATTCTGATTGACGGCGTTGATATTAAGACGGTAACTCTGCATTCTCTGCGCTCACAAATTGGCGTCGTCCCGCAAGAGCCCTTCCTCTTTGCGGGCTCCATAAAGTCGAACCTCCTCTTTGGTCGCAACGATGCAACCGACGACGAGATCAACGAGGCAGTGCGTGTCGTCGGGCTCGCTCCGCTCATTGCGAGCCTCCCCCAGGGGATCGACACCATCGTTCACGAACGTGGGCAAACTCTCTCCGCTGGTGAGCGCCAATTAATTGCTCTAGCGCGCGCATTCCTTTCGCGTCCGCGAGTGTTAATTCTTGATGAGGCGACCTCTTCACTCGACCTACAGAGCGAGAAGGTGATTGAGGCCGCGTTGGACAAAATCCTCGAAGGCCGAAGCGCCATTCTCATTGCGCACCGCCTCACTACCGCCCAACGGGCCGACCGGATTGTGGTGGTGGACAAGGGTGGTGTGGTGGAAATGGGCACCCCCTCTGAACTCCTTCAAAAGGGTGGGGCCTACGCCACCATGTACGCCGCCTGGCTGGCGGCCGGCGGGCGCGACGCTACCCGCGCGTAAGATTTCCGAACAGCCCAGAATTCCACCGGTTTCCTCGACAAATCCCTTAGACGGCTGTTCTAGAATTGGGTCAGAGCAACGAGGCTCTCCGTTCAAAGGTTGGTGACAGCGTGGTCACTCGTCAAGATGAAGTAACTCATGGTGAGTTCAATCCCTGGCTCCGTGTGGTGTCCCTGATTGAGTCAGCTGGCGCATTGCTGGGGCTCGAACCAGATCTCGTTCAGCGCATCGTCTCCCCCGAGCGTGTCCTCGAAGTCTCACTTCCCGTTCGAATGGATAACGGCAAGGTTGAAATGTTCACCGGCTGGCGTATTCAACACGACTCTTCGCGCGGTCCCGGCAAAGGTGGCATTCGCTTTCATCAAACCGTGAACGAAGATGAAATCGCCGCTCTAAGTGGCGATATGTCCATCAAATGTGCGGTAGTGAACATCCCCTACGGCGGTGCCAAGGGCGGTGTCCGTGTTGATCCGACCAAGTTAAGCCGGTCCGAACTAGAACGTTTAACTCGCCGTTACGCCTTCGCAATTGCTCCAATCATTGGTGCCGATCGCGACATTCCCGCCCCCGACATCAACACCGACACTCAGATTATGAGTTGGATTATGGATACCGTATCAATGCTCCGTGGTTACAACACCCCCGGAGTAGTCACCGGTAAGCCGCTCTCTATTGGTGGTACTTTGGGCCACGCGGGCGCAACCTCGCTTGGCGTCACAATCTGCACCACCGCCCTACTGCGACACCTCAACCGCCCCGCCGACCTAGAGAGCGTCATCATTCAGGGGTACGGCAAAGTTGGGGCCCCGTTGGTCAAGTTCCTCACCGAGCGCGGCATTCGCGTGGTTGGTGTAGCTGACGTTCGAGGCGCCATTCATGTACCCGAAGGTATCGACGCGGCCAAGCTCGCAGAACACTTTGCTGCTACCGGAACGGTCATGGGGTTTGCCGGGGCCACCGAAGTGCCTTCCGAGAATTTCTTCACGATTCCCAGCACCATTGCGATTCCCGCGGCCTTGGGTGGCGTAATTGACGCTCACGTGGCCGAGACTATGTCAGCCAGCATCATCATCGAAGCCGCAAACGGACCAACTACCGGCGAAGGTGCCGAGGTCCTCAACCGTCGAGGCATTATTGCCGTCCCCGACGTGTTGGCTAATGCTGGTGGCGTGGTTGCTTCCTACTTTGAGTGGGCGCAAGACATTCAGGGCTATATGTGGGAAACGGATCTCTTCATGCAGCGCTTGGAAAAGACGATGAACGATGCCTTCGAACACATCTGGAAACGTCACCAAGAGTTGAAGGTGCCCTTACGTGAGACGGCAATTGCCGTTGGCGTGGAGCGAATCGCAGAGGCAACCGAAGTTCGCGGACTCTTCCCCTGATCAATGTAAAACAAGAAAACCCCCGAGCCCAAAGGCTCGGGGGTTTTCTTATTTTGAACTACTTCTTTTCTACGCGGTGCGCAGCAATCTTGCGGT
>CAIKZX010000071.1 GCA_903832015.1 uncultured Actinomycetes bacterium | reverse complement strand
GGAGTGACGCCTTAGATAGAGGTCAACTAAACCGCGGAATTATAAAGCGATTTATGGTTTCTCACAAGGCTATTCCATGGATTCGAGAAACTTATCAGCATCCAGTGCAGCCATACAGCCTGATCCTGCCGAGGTAATCGCTTGGCGATATTCGTGGTCCTGCACGTCACCCGCAGCGAAGAGCCCGTCGATGTTGGTGTAGGAGCCGTGCGAGGTCTTTACGTAGCCGGCCTCATCGAGGGGGAGTAGGTCGGTGACCAGGGTGGTGTTGGGGATGTGGCCAATGGCGATAAAGATTCCGGTAATTGGCAATACGCGAGTCTCGCCCGTAACGGTATCTTCGAGGCGAACCCCCTCGACTCGCTCCTCACCGAGAACCTCAGTGACCTTGGAATTCCAGGCAAACTTAATCTTCTCGTTGATCATCGCGCGCTCTTGCATGATCTTTGATGCGCGCAGTGAGTCACGTCGGTGAATCAGGGTGACCGATGAGGCGAATCGGGTGAGAAAGGTCGCCTCTTCGATAGCGGAGTCCCCACCGCCAACAACCGCAATGTCTTGACCGCGGAAGAAGAATCCGTCACAGGTCGCGCAGGTCGACAGACCGTGGCTATACAGTCGCTCCTCACCGGGGACGTTGAGCATCATGGAGCGAGCGCCGGTGGCGAGAATGACCGAATCGGCGGTGATGGAGGGTTCGACGTCGTCGGTGAGCCAAGCCCGGAAGGGACGAGAGGTGGCGTCGACCTTATGCACCTTGCTCACTCGCAGGTCCGCTCCGAATCGCTTGGCCTGCTCGCGCATTCGGGCCATGAGTTCCGGTCCGGTAATACTCTCGGGGAAGCCGGGGAAGTTCTCAATATCGGTGGTCAACATCAACTGCCCACCAGGTTGGTCGGTGGTGGAGGAGGGCTCGCCCTCAATAACAATCGGATTGAGCAGAGCTCGGCCAGTGTAGATTGCCGCGGTGAGGCCAGCGGGGCCAGACCCAATGATGAGTACTCGAGTGTGATCGGTCATGAACGGCGGTTCTTTCTAGATATACGGAATCGGTAGGTGATGAGCCCGAGGAGAATAAAGAGTACCCCGACACTCAGGTAGCTAAGCCACTGGTGGGCGGCGAATAAATAGATGTTGATGAACCGAAATAACCCAATGGTGAAAAAGACCGAGGAGGTGAGGAGCAGGACCACCAAAAGTATTGAGAAGGACAGGGCGCGAGTGGCGACGGTGGCGGGGCGAACGACCTTGGCCTGCACCGTGTCGACGGCCACGTTGACCATGTTGTCGACCCAAGACTGAACCTTGGCGGTGACCTCTTCGACAAAATCGTCAGCTTTGGACTGGGCTCGTTCGGTAACACCGTCGATTAAAGACTCCGCCTTGTCTTCTAGGAAGGCCTCAACCTTTTTGGCCCAACCCGACGATCTAAATTTGCTCACCACCAAAATTTAGCGGTCTACTACGCTGCGCGAATCCAAGCAATAGCCATAACGCCGGGGCCACCGTGAGTACCCACCGTTGAGCCCATATCGGCGATCACGAGGGGAAACTCGGTCGGGATGTCCGCCAGGAGGTCAACGAGGGCCTGGGTGTCGGGGCACTGCGCGTGAATAACTGCGATTCGCCTCAAAGGACCGGCCGAATAGGCCACTTGAGCGAGTGCGGCGAGGGCCTTCGAACGAGTTCGGGCCTTGCCCGCCTCCACCACAATCCCTTCGCGCAGGGCAATCATGGGCTTAATGGAGAGGATCTGACCCAAGAAGGCCTTGGCCCCACCGAGGCGACCACCCTTAATGAGGTGGTCGAGAGTGTCGATGGTGGCGATGACCCCGAGTTCGGGTACGAGTTGTTCTCCCCGGGCCACTATGTCCTTCATAGACCTACCGGCTTGAGCCATCTCCGCCAACTCAATTGCCAGCAGGCCTTCGGACATGGTGACGGCCTGGGTGTCGATGACCGAAACCGCAATCACATCTTTTACCGCCTCGGCGGCGAGAGAGGCGGATGAATAGGTCGCCGACAGCAATGAGGTCAACGCCAGAACCACCACGCCCTCACAACCATTGGCCGCGGCGCGCTCAAAGGCGGCCTGAAAGGCTCCGGGTGAGGGTGCCGCGGTCTCGGGCAGGGTGACCGAGCTGGCGCACTTAAACCAAAACTGATCGGGGGTGAGATCGCGATCTAGGAATTCTTCGGTACCAAAACGCACGGTGAGGGAAACAATCTCGATGCCGAGTTGATCGGCCAGGGCTTGGGGGAGATCACTCGCGCTATCGGTGATGATGCGTACTGGCGCCACGGTGCTCCTTTGATTGAGGTCGTTGACGACTTTGACCAATTAAAAGTACTACGAGATAGGTGATCAGACCACACAGCAGCGAAGCGCTAAACCGTTCAAATAGTCCAATTCCAACGGTGGCGGTCATGGCCGAATAGACCAAGGTCATCGACACCAGTGAAAGTACCGAGGCCAGAAGCGAGCGACGAACGTGAATAGACCACAGTTCCGACCAGATTGAGACCTGGTGTCGGGCCAAGACCAGCAAGACCAACAACGCGCAGGCCGAGTACGAGATCACCACCGAACCGGTCAGCCCCGCGATTGAGTGGCGACCAATGACGAAGGCCAAGATCACGTTTAGGGTGTTTTCAATGGCGTAGAGGACAAAGACTTCGCGAGCGCGCTGCATGGCCTGAAGCCCACGGATACCGAGCTGAAAGACGGTGAAGCCCGGGAGCCCGGCGGCCAAAATTCGCAAAACAGTCCCCGCCAGCAAGGGGTGACGGAGGTCGGCGTGGTGGAGCAAGAGCGCTACCAGAGGCGAGCCCAGGACTACCAAGAACAAGGCGCAGGGGATGATGATGACTAATGACTGGCGCAGTCCAAAACGCAGACGCGTAGTGAAAGAGACAAAATCCTGACCGGTGGCGAAGCGAGCGAGCTGGGGAGTAAGTGAAGCCAGCACCGACACGACCACCACGGCGTAAGGCATCTGCATGAAGCTCCAGCCGTAGGTGTAGGCCGAGACCGGACCACTACCCCCTAAGGAAAAAGCGACCGCCAAAACAACGTAGAGCGATAACTGGTTCGCCACCACCACGGCCAGGGTCCAAGCACCTAAACGACGGATCGCCGCGAGAGCGGGGTCCGCAAAGTCAATCCGCAGGCGAAGGCGAAAGAGGTCGGTGCGAGCGAGCGAGGGGAGCAGGAACAAAAATTGTAACGCAACGCCGAAGGTTGTCCCCACGCCGAGATACAACAAGTGTTGGGTGGATATAACCGAATTCACGGTGGGACTGGGCTCGACCTGATGAAACCAAATCAACACCCCGATGCACACGACGTTATTGACGACCGGCGTCCACGCACCGGCCGTGAAGCGACTGCGAATATTGAGCATCGCGGTAGAGATGCCAATGAGACCGTAGAAGAAGATTTGTGGAACAAACCAACGCAGCAACTGAATCGCCACCTCACGCTGCGCGGTGAGGTGGAGGGAACGACCATGCTGCATCGAGGTGAAACCCTGAATGATTTGTGGAGCGAGGAACCACGCGAGCAGTGAGGTGATTGCGAGTACTGCGACCGAAGCGTTCACCACCGAGGAGATTGACTGCCAGGCCTTGCGCTCACCATCGACGGCGAGACGCTCGACAAAAACGGGGATAAAGGTGGCCGCGGCCACTCCTCCGAGAACGAGGTCAAAGACCATATTGGGCACGGTGTTGGCAAGGTTAAAGGCGTCGGCCAAGGGGGTGAACCCAAGCACCCAAGCCAAAACTAGAACGCGGAGCAACCCGGTGAACCGTGAGGCCAGAGTGCCGCTCGCGAGCGAAAGGACGCGAGAGCCGTGGGTACTCACGGGTTCGTTTTCTGTCCACGACGACGCCAAGTTGTACGAATCCACCACAGCGCCAAGACGAGAGCGGAGAGAAACGTCAACAGATATCCAGCGAGGGAGGCACCGGCAAAGCGAACCTGAATGACCTCGTGGGCGATAACTAGTTGACCATCCTTAGTTAAAACATTTACTCGCAGGGTTAACGAAGACCTCCGTTGGTCCACGGTCGAAATGCGTAGTGACTTGGTTTGTGAGTTGATGGTAACTAATTGGGTTGCGCCCTTCGGAAAGGCCAAGCCATTGGCCGACAGCTGCACCAATACGGTGAGTGGGTAGTGCGCCCTAGAGAGCAGGGTGATGGGAATGCTGGCGTGCTGCGCCGTGAGCGTGATTGTTGAAGGATCAACACTAATCAAACGGAGTTGATGACTTAATGTGGCCCCCGCTCGCGCGAGACCATTGTTTAAGGCCTGAGCCGAACCAATCCGCTCAGCATTGGCGAGTCGCTCCAACAAGGTCAGATTCAATCGGGTATTCAGGATCGATTGATTAAACGAACTCACCGCACTGATGAGTTGGTCCAGGTGAACCAATGAACCCTCGGTCCACGCTGTGGTCGGATGATCGATGACGTATTCGCTCCGGGAGGCCCCGTTCGCACCGACCAACGTCGGCGAGAGCACCGTCGAAAGTGGCGAGGGCGCCAAGAGTCGGTTGGTGGAGAGACCCGCTACGAACTCGCGGAGGAAGAGGGGGTCGGCGCCCCCCGCGTTGATGGGTACCACTACGGAGCGAGCCTGAGCCAGGTTGGGGGCTTCGTAGTGCAAGAAGGACAGTAGGGCGAGGAGTGCATTGGCGCGATTAGCGGGCGCCAAGGCGGGTGAGGCGAGGAGCTGGCTGATGGGACCAAAGGTGGGCAGAGCCGTAATTGCGGGTGTTTGGGCGAGAGCAAAGGGGGCGCCCCAGGTGTAGGTCGCCGACGGAGAGGTCACGAGGGAGGCTTCATCCACCACGGCCTGTTGCACGCCAGCCTTGGCCAGGGCGGCGAGTGATGCAACGGGAGTAGCGCCTCGCAAGAAAAGGGGAGCGTCTAAGTTGCGGCCAGTTGCGGCGTAGAGAAACTCGTTGGTGAGATTGAGTTGTTGTTGGACCTGCGAGTCAAGTCCGTGGGCCGAGAGCTGACCAAAATCAATTTGGGGTGACGGAGCGGCGATAACTCGGTGCGTGAGTGAATTCACACTGAGCCGTAGGGCCGACCGCAGAACTTGGGGGGCGACAGAAATATTTTGAAGGGCTTGGTAGTTGGTGGCGATAGTGATTGGGCTGCTGGGAAAGTTCGCCACCACGCGTAAGAGAGAGGCCAAATGAGTTGGTGAGGTGGTGGCGCCGCCGGTGACGGTGAGTACGGGGGCTACGTTAATCGGGTGAAGAATCTTGCCGTTAGCGACCACCACTAGGGCCCAGGTGGTCGAATGACGTTGACCAATGGTGGCGATGTAGTGAATGGGGTAGACCCCACTACAGGTGGTTGTAGAACAGGGGAGTCGAAGAACTAAGGGCGCGGTGCCGCAGGGCCCCTTACCCGCCGCGGTTGTGCTGGTTTGCAGTACGAGAGAGACCGCGGTGACGCCATCTTTTGTACACGAGAGTTGAACGGTATTCGAGCTGGTTACCGGTGGGGTGCCCGGCCCCACACCACTGGCCACACCGAGCAGCTGTGAGGTGCCAACCAGTGGGGGGTACAAGACGGCCTGGAGAGTGTGATCCCCAGGGGCGCTCAAAGTAAAAGAGGCGGCGTATCGGGCAATTCCCTTGGCGTTAATGGTGGCGATGGTGTCTTGGTGATTCAGTACTAAGTCGGGCGAGGTCGCAGCCACACTGAGGTGTGGCCACGTAATCGTCGCGAGGCTTACGAGTACCACGCACAGCGCCCGCCACCAGGAAGAAAAACGGTGGAACATGCCTAACTAGGCTACAAGCGCACGGCTACCAAAGCCGGCGCATATTACCGTTGAGGGCAATGAATTTAAATGAAAACGCAATGACTCGCTTAAGTGAGATTGCGACACTCGCTGAACCGCTGGCCCAGGCCTTCGCCCAAGAG
>CAIKZX010000070.1 GCA_903832015.1 uncultured Actinomycetes bacterium | reverse complement strand
GGTGCATCGAAGCCGGTCAGCAGTTTGTCGACAACGATCAAGAGCTTCATCTGGCCGGGTTCGTTGACAAACTTCTGCTTCGCTTCTTGCTCGTAAGTCTCGGACATTGAGACGGCGTTATTGGGGTCGACGTGGAACCACTCCGCGAGCATTTGCTTGTAGGTGTTGTACTGCTGAACCGGCAGCGTCTCACCCTCTCCCGCGTTCTCACCTTTGATACTTGCAAGCGTTGGCTTGTACGAGGTGATGATCCCGCACTTACCCCGTAGGGTCGTCTTCGCGAAGAGCTCGTAGAAGACGCAAGCCTCGTAAATGCTCGAGGAGACCAAGATTGCGTTGCCTCGGTCGTCCATGAGTCGTGGCCGCGTAGCCATGTCTAAGACAATGTCAGCGACGATCTGCTCGAGGCGAGATCGCGAGGAGAGCACTTGTTGCATCGTGCCCCACTTCTTCTTCAACTCGGCGCGAGCCACGTCATTGAGCCCAGCGGTCTTAGCTGCGAACCACTGATCGATCTTCTCCTGCGAGGTGATGCGCTGGTCGATGTCACGTGCTTCGTAGCGGAGGTCGACAACCACTCCGTCGGCTACGGCTTCGTCGAACTTGTAGGTGTGGATGTAAGGACCGAAGATCTCAATACTGCGTGCCTTGTCCCGCTTGAGAAGGGGCGTACCGGTGAATCCGATGAATGTGGCGTTGGGCAAAATTGCCTTCATAGACTCGTGGAGCTTGCCGCTCTGGGTGCGGTGGCACTCGTCGACGAAGACGAAGAGGTTGCCTTTCGCTTCAAAGCCCACTGGTAACGCCTTCTTCACTTGTTCGATGAAGTCAGTCACGTCCGACACGTCAGCGTCGTCATCGCCTCGGCGTCCGAACTTGTGAATGAGCGAGCAGATCAACCACTTTTCCGCTTCGTTGAGCGTGGCGATCAGATCGGCCCCGCTGCTGGTGCGGTAGATCTGCTCGTTGACCCCTTGAAAGACTTTCTCGATCTGGTCGTCAAGGTCAGTGCGGTCGGTTAACAAGAGCACACGGGGCTCAGTCACGTGTTCGCGTATCCACTTGGCCAACCAGACCATCGTCAAGCTCTTGCCTGAGCCTTGCGTGTGCCAGATGACCCCGCCTTCGCGGTTCAGTACTTTCGATTGTGCGGCGCGTACACCGAAGAACTGGTTGGGTCGGCAGAGCTTCTTGGTACCCGCATCAAAGACGATGAAGTCGTGGATGAGTTCTAAGAACCGGCTCTTCTCGCAAACCTGGAGCAGCGCGTGGTCCAGCAGGTTCTCCTCGACCCCTTCTTCTTTCCAAGACAGGTAGTACTTTTCAGGCGTTTGGATCGTGCCGTATCGCAGACCCTGCGTGTCGTTTCCGGCCATGACCCACTGCATTGTCGAGAAGAACGACTCGATGAACTCGGGTCGTTGGTTGTCGAGGTTATGGCGGATGCCCTCGGCGACTGACACCGTCGAGCGCTTGAGTTCGAGTACGCCCAGAGCAATACCGTTGACGTAGAGGACAACGTCGGGCCGCTTGGTCGAGCCAACCCCGGATTGACCCTCGACCGTGACCTCCTCAGCCACCTGGAAGTTGTTCTTAAGTGGGTTCTTCCAGTCGATGAGCCAGACCGTCTCGGTCATTTCGCCGAAGTCGGTGCGTACCTTGACCCCGTAGCGGAGGAGGTCGTAGACGGTGTGGTTGCGGTCGTACAGACTCTTAGTGACGTCGTTCGCTGCGCGCTCGAGTTCTCCGATAGCGCGAGAGGCTACGGTTCCAGACACCTTTTGGCTTCGAAGAAATCGCTCGAGTTCCGCGGGGATGATGTTTCGGTTCGACTGGGCCTCGAGGCTACCTAGGTACTCGTACTTGAGCTTTGTCCGCAGCATCGATACGACTCGATTCTGCGTCCGACGTTCGATTTGGCCCACAGCACTCATACCAGTCGCACCTTTCCAGTGAGGAGATCCTGAGCCATGCCTTGGCGGATGAGTTCAGCCTTGTCACGCTCGGCTACGAGGTTGTCAATCTCGGTTGAGGCATCGAGCAGGATGGCGGCAATAGCGTGCTGCTCATCAAGGGATGGAACTCGAATTGTTTTCGCCGCAAGCACCCCAGCGTTGAGAGCTGGTAACGCAGTTGATGCCGAGTGGGCTGAGAGTTTAACTAGCGACAAGAGAAGGTGGAGGTACGAGGTGTCCATTAGCTTGGCGTTCGGGGTTAGCGCCATCATGTTGTTGTCGATGCAGCTTGGCTCGCTAAGGATTCGCTTTCGTTCAAGAAAGATCGCTGCGCCAACCTTGGCGAATATGACACTCCCCGGCAAGTAGACATTTGCCCCAAGGGCTTTGGCTTCCTGTTCGGTTACATAGTTACGTGCAACGCGCATGATCGTCTCATTGCCGCCCGTATTCATGTCTGAGACCTTGTAGAAGGGAATCCCTGAAGACCCACCTTGCATCCGTGTTGGAAATCCACAGCCTCCGCCAAACGAACCAATATCGCAAAGCCGAAGCTCGCCCCAGTTCTCGTGGAAGCCCGGTAGCCGCTGGGTACCTGTCAGAAGCATCTGGCGCATGCCCTCGAAGACGTCTCGCTTTTTGGCGATGAGTGCGTCGAGCGATTCCACCCACGCAGAGGCGTCAGTGAGAGCTGCGGCGATGGCGTGTTGTTCCACACTTGGTGGCAGAGCGATTGTGATTCGACTCAAGGCGGACTTGGAAAGTCCGTATACCTTGAGCCCGGCCGCCAGAAACCTTGACTGTGAGGCGAATCGATCGGTCTGCGCGATCCAACCCGAAAACCCTGGGACAAGCAGACCTTCGACCGGTCTAAGAACAATGGTGTGCAGCCCAGCCACGACACCCCTGTCACCAACGTTGCAGATTTCTACCGCATGGCCAACACCTTCGATGTCCTCTGAAGCGTCTGCCATGACCAGATCTCCATCTCGAAGACGAGTCGCATTGCCTGCCAAGGCCACAGTGCACGTGGGCAAATCTTGTGTATCGAGATCAAGGTGCGTTTTCCACCGCACGTGAATATCCCCGTAGTGGATGTAGCCGAGTTCGTCGTCATTAGACAACTGTGCTCGTGAGAGCGCAACAGACTTGCCAAATGAGAAGGCATTGTCGACCGTAACAACGGTCCACCCTTCTGGTATCGGCTCAAGGGCTCCACTTAGCATCAGTCTTCGAACCCCATGGAAGTCAAGTGCACCGTGACTGCGGCTGCGAGGGCAGCGCTGCGAGTAGTGAGAATACCCAACGTTGACTGGTAGCGGGTGTTGAGCTCGGTGACGCGCTCGGTCAGTCTCATGCTTGCCCCTGTAAGCGCGCCCTCGAGTAGACCCTGGATTGTCCCAAGCCACGCGCTGTCTACGACAAGGTTGACGACCTCATCGGTGGTGAGCTTGGCGTAGCGGGCATATACCTTGGCCTCGAAGTCCTTAGCGGCCTTGGAGGCGGCCGCTTCGGCGTCGAGCGCAGCCAGTACCTCGGTCAATGGCGCGTACTCTTCGTCGGCCTTGGCGGTCACTTTGAGAGCATCGGCTATGGCTTTCCTGGTGAACTGGCCTTTGTCGTTGGCGCAGTCAGACAAGATCATGTCCTCGCCGGCGTAGTTGGACTCGAGTTCCTCAACGACTGCTTGGGCGACGGCGAGGGCCTCGTCGACTCGACGAACCTCGTCAGCGAAGAAGTGCTGCTTCACGAGTTCGGGGTCCACCAGCTCTGAGCGGTACTCGACCTTGTTAACGGTGAAGTCGACACGGCCGGCGCGCTTCTCACCCTTCTTCTTGGCCG
>CAIKZX010000069.1 GCA_903832015.1 uncultured Actinomycetes bacterium | reverse complement strand
GCATCAGGCTTGGCGAACAAGAGGTTGGTCCTCAGTGAATCGTGAAAGAGGTGAGGGTCTTGCGTCACTACACCAACGGTGGCGTTTACCGAGGCAAAACTGGCCTCACGGACATCTACGCCATTTATTCGCACCGAACCCTCGCGCACGTCATAGAGGCGTGACACCAGCATCGAAATTGTTGTCTTACCGGCGCCCGACGGCCCAACTAGAGCCGTCATGGTGCCGGGGGCCACTTCAAAGGAAAGATCGTGCAATATTCCCTGCCGTGAGCTTTCTTCTAAGCGAGCGACTGATTCCAATGAAGCGAGAGATACCTCTTCGGCTTTGGGGTACGAAAAGCTGACGTGATCAAAAACTAATGAGGCCGGGCCGGCGGGGATCTCGACGGGGTGCTCGGATTCTTGAATCATTGGCTCGAGATCGAGTACCTCAAAAACGCGCTCGAAACTCACTACCGCTGACATGTAGTCAATATTGAAACTTGAAAGCTGGGTTAGCGGTCCATAAATACGTCCGAGGTAAGCGGTCAATGCGACTACCGTTCCAACCGCCAACGTGCCGTGGAGGACTTCAATTCCGCCAAAGCCATAGGCAAAGGCAGTTGCTAATGACGCGGTGAGCGAGAGCGCAATAAAGAAGAAGCGCTGATAGAGGGCTTGCTGGATTCCAATCTCGCGCACCTGACCGGCTCGATCTCTAAAAAAAGCCACTTCATCGTTGGGGCGACCAAATAGTTTCACCAACATGGCACCAGCGACATTGAACCGTTCGCTCATTACCATGTTCATCTCTGCATTGAGATTCATGCCACGTTGGAACATTGTGCCGAGGCGCTTTCCGACTCGGCGGGCGGGAACCAAGAAAATGGGCAACAAGACAAGCGCGACCAAAGTGATCTGCCAGTTCAAAAACAACATGGTAACGATGATGATTGTTGCCAGTATGAAGTTTCCGACCACATTGGAAAGGACATCAGTAAAGGCTTGCTGGGCGCCGACCACATCGTTGTTTAAACGGCTAATGAGCGCTCCCGTTTGGGTCCGTGAAAAGAAGGCGATGGGCATTTTTTGGATGTGCTCGAACACCCGTGAACGCATGTCGTAGATAAGCCCTTCGCCTATCACCGATGAAATCCTTCGTTCAACTAAGGAGAGGCCCGCGCTGCTGATGGCCAAAATGGCCGTAATTGAAGCGAGCCAAATAATGAGTCGTTGATTGTGTTTGGCGATGCCGTTATCAATAATTGCGCGAAGTAGCAACGGGGCAACGGACGAGAGTGCAGCGTCCAAAATGACCGCTACGAGGAAAATTATTAACAGACCCCGATAGTGCCGTGCGAATTTCAGAATTCGTCGAAGGGTGCCCTTCTTGACCTGGTGCTCCAAAAGTTTCCGGTCCCGGGTCATTGATCGCATGCCCATCCGGCCTGCTCGGCCAGCCGACCCTCCAGAATGCATACTCATATGACCGACTTTCTTATTGGGCCAGTTTACGGACTTCTGCGATTTAAGAAAACAAAACGACCGGGCTCAAATCGGCTGTGCGGTAATTCGAACGCAAAGGTAAAACTTGCATCATCCGAAAAACCCTTGGTGGAGGTGATGGGATTTGAACCCACTACCTCGTCATTGCGAACGACGCGCTCTGCCAATTGAGCTACACCCCCGAGGAGGTATTCAGTTTAGCCCAGTGCGTCTCGACG
>CAIKZX010000068.1 GCA_903832015.1 uncultured Actinomycetes bacterium | reverse complement strand
GTTGTAATTACAACGGTGGTGCGGAGCTGCCGTTTTGAAGGGAACAACATGGAAATCGCACAGTTATTGACTGGTGATGAAGACCGTGGCTGGCAAGCCAAAGCAAACTGCATGGGCGTCGACCCGGACCTTTTCTTTCCTGAGCGTGGTGCATCAACCCGCGAGGCTAAGGAAGTGTGCCGCGGCTGCGTCGTCCGTGACAACTGCCTCGAGTACGCCTTGGAGAATGGCGAAAAGTTCGGCATTTGGGGCGGTATGAGTGAGCGCGAGCGTCGACGTCTTCGTCGGGCTCGAGCGATTGAACGGCGCGCGCAAGCGAGCTAATTCAACGCAACAAACGAGATTCAATGGTGGTGCTGGGACTGAGTCCCAGCATTTCCCATTTTTCGGATGATATGAGATCGAGCATCCCTTGAGGGGAAAGCCCGACGAGTTCGGCCCTAGTGAGGCGTGCCTCTCTAGGGAGTGCCGATTTGACCACTTCGTAGGCGTATTCGGGCGTGGTGTGCAACGGGGTAATGAAGTTGCAACTTATTTGAATCTCGTCACCTACCGGAAAAGCCAAAGTTCTGACCTCGCTCGTGCGAACCGCGCTAGCGATTGTGCGGCCGAGAGGTAGGTCAATACCAGCAACCCAAAGGTTCCAGGCGACTAAGAGTGGGCGGGACCCAAAGGCGGACGCTCCCTTGCGGGGGTCGGGGGCACTGGGGCCAAACTCAGGGGTGATCTCCCCGAAGGCGTGGCGACGAAGCTCGGGGAGGGTGCGAAAGTGGCCATCATCAAGGGGGCCATAGAGAAAGACACTAATGCCTTCCGATTCGGCCATCTCACGGGCTACGAGGTCGCGTAGCTCTACCGCCACGTGCGCTTCGTTGGGGTCAAGCGCCACGAAGGGAACGACGTCGGCGACACCAAATCGGGGGTGCACCCCGACGTGCCTGCGAAGGTCGAGTTCGGCGTAGACGGCGTGTAAGAGGGCCCGAACATCGCGAAGGAGGGCTTCACGGTGATGTATCAGGGTGAAAACGCTGCGATTATGGAACACGTCGCTGTGGCGGTCACGCAAACTCTCACCGGCCAACTCGTCGAAGTGGGCCAAAAGCAGCTCGCGTTGGCCTTCGGAGACGTTAATTACGCATTCGAATATTCCTGATGTCATACCATGGCCACCCTAGAGCCTGAGAACGGTCGGATGGCATCTTGTACAATGGGAAGAGCAATTTTGAGGAGTCTCGTGAGTCAGATCGAAAGCACCGAACCAGTAGTTCCGGTTGACCCCGTTGGCCACGTCCAGGTGGTCTACCTCGGACCAGTCGCACCCCACTGGGAGTGCCGCATGGTCTTTGGCGACGAAGAGCAGATTCAATCCTTCGTTGACCGTATCGACGCACGCCTGCGCTTCTTGCCACCCCACGACCCACAGTTCCGTCGCAACCGTGACCGCGTCAGTCGCGACGCCGAGCGTGAGAACTTGCTCGTGGAGTGGAACCTCGGCTATTCCGAGGACTAGGCCAAGGGCGAGTTAGTTACTCGCTCAAACCACACCTCGGGTGCACCGAGTTCAGAGAGTACGGGCAATCCGTCGACGCGAAGTAGGGCGTCAAAAGTGGCGATGCCGTGTGTCTGCGCAATGTGGTCCACGAAATCATTGGCTTGTTCGTGCCAGTGTGAGCGAGGGGCAATACCAAAGAGTGCACTAGCGGCCACCTCGGCCTGAGCGTCGCTTAGACAGTGGCGACGGTAGGCCTCGGCTAAGGCGGGGGAGGGCCCAAACATCGACTCGGTAATGCGCAACGCACTGAATTCAATGAACGCGGAGAGGACTCCCGTGGCGGCGTTGAGCGCGTCGGTAGCCGGAGTAGCCCCGAGCACCGCCATCCCTTGAAGCATGGACTCGGGGTTCGCCATCAACTCTTCGGGATTACCCTCTTGCATCATCTCTTGAATGCGGTGAATCAAGCCGCCTTGGAGGGCGGCAGACTCTTTTACGGTGTCGACCAAAAGGGCCCGGAGAGCGTCACTCGTTCCTTGACGGGTCAGCACCAAGCTCGCGACCATCTCTTGGGCCAGAGCGAAGGTGAAGACCGCCTGGTGATCGAGGGACCACTCATCGGCAAAACGAGCGACGTTATTTACCGCAATACGGCGAATCGTGTCGGCGCGCGGCAGGGGCAAGCTAGCGAGAGACCACGCCTGCTCAGAAAAGTGACCCGCGATGGAACCCATTTGAAAGCCAGTCATCATCGGACCAAGGGTGCCCGCCAGAGCGGCAATCTGGGGCATCTCCGAGGTGGCGAGTGCCTCACTCGATAGTGCGAGTCCGGGTTCTAGGAGTGGCTTCCACTGCTCGAGCGCAGCGTGGGTGAGCTGGGTTCGATTTACCGTTTCGACTCGGGGGTCCACGAGGACGGCGAAGAGGCCTTCGATGTGTCGAGCGATGAGGGGGGCGAGCTCTTCGAGTCGCTGGCGGTCAGCGGGAGCGGGATTGGGGTCTCCATCCTCTCCACGAGCGACCGAGAG
>CAIKZX010000067.1 GCA_903832015.1 uncultured Actinomycetes bacterium | reverse complement strand
TGGGTCAAATCGCGAAGTCGCCCTGGGTGATCAATGACGAAATTGTTGTCCGCCAGGTTGTCGAGTTGTGTCTCTCCTTCGACCACCGTCTTATCGACGGCGCACTGGCCTCGAAGGTGCTCGCGCACATTGGGAACTTCTTGAATGACCCCGCCGCCGCAATTATTGCTGGCTAAGTACCGATAACGCCTCGTTGGCGTGCTTGTTCATATTAATTTCGGAGTTGATGACTTTGAGAATTTTCTGGTCACGACCGATAACGAAGGTAGCTCGGCGAACCTTCAACAAATCGAGTGAACGCTTAACGCCGTACGCCTCGGCTACTGCGCCATCGGGGTCCGAGAGGAGCGGGTAGTTCAACCCGTTAGCCACGGTGAACTGGGCTTGTTTGTCGACAGTATCCATTGAGATACCGAGAGGCTGTGCGCCCAGAGCGACAAACTCTCCGTGGAGGTCACGAAAGTGACAAGTCTCTTTGGTGCACCCCGTAGACATCGCAACGGGATAGAAAAACAGAACCACCGGTCCGTTAGTAACAATCTGGCTGAGTCGGATCTGCTTTCCGTTTTGGTCACTCAGGGAAAAATCTGGTGCGAGGTCGCCTTGGATCATTACCCCAGACTATTGGTCGAGTCGAAAGCCCACTCCGCGGATGGTCAGTAAGTGTCGTGGGTTAGCGGGATCGAGTTCTATTTTTTGGCGCAACCGCTTGATGTGAGTGTCTAGAGTGCGGGTGTCGGATAATTCGAGCCCCCACCACAGAGTGTCCAAGCAATGTTCACGGGTAACCACCTGGCCGAGTCGTGAGGCCAGCAGGGCCAGCAGGTCAAACTCCTTGCGGCTCAATTCAATTTCAGCGCCATCGCGAGTGATGGCGCGACGCAGGAGGTCCATGCGCAATGGACCAATAGTGATCACCTCGTCACTCGTGGACTCGCCGACGGGTCGGCGAAGAACGGCGCGAATCCGCGCCACCAATTCACGAAGTCGATAGGGCTTAGTCACGTAATCGGCCGCGCCGATTTCTAAGCCCAAGACAATATCGACCTCGGAGGTACGCGCACTAACCATAATGACGGGAGTGGTGGAGCTTGCGTTGAGTTCACGGCAAAAGTCGACACCCGAGCCGTCGGGCAACATAACGTCGAGCAAAACCAGGTCGGGCTCGGCGGTGGTCATGAGCGAGCGGGCCTCTTCTAGGTTGCGAGCGGCCACCACCACAAACCCCTCGACCGTTAGCCCGACGTTGAGGGCATCTTGGTACGAGGGTTCATCCTCGACAACGAGGATGACCGAGCGTCCCTCGGGATCAACCATTGATCCCGAGGCTCATGGAGCGAGTGGAAGCACGACGACGCGCACTAAGGGGGGAAGTATGGGATCGTCGTGCCACCACCAAAGAGTAAGCAACGAAGGTTTCTCGAAGGTAAAAAAGGGGTTTGCTAGACCTTTTCTCTCGTTAACAATTACAAGGAGTTGAGAGAAAAAGCCGAGTACCTGGAGTACCCCTGGTAACTACCAACCCCCGAACAGGTGGTCGCGCTAAAACACCGAAGGGCGTAGAGACCACCCGCCGCACCAGCGGGCCGCCCCGAAGGCATGCTGACCGGCGTCACCGAAGCCCACACTCCAGCGGTTTCCAGGACCACGCCCACTTGGTACTGCTTCGACCCGTCGACGTAGGCCACCGCCCCCGCACAGTTACCGGCGCTCCAGCAGGACATGCCCACGACACCGCCATATTGCCCCGCCGAATCTGCCCCGGCGGGAATCTGCATGAAGGTCGCTTGGGAACGAGTGCGCCAGACACCATTTACCTCGCTGGTCAGAAATCCCCCGAAGTGCTTTACGGTATTCACCTGATAGGAGTACTGCGCACCCAATGAACAGTTTCCGACCGAGGAGCAGACAAGTCCCTGAAAACCAAAAAGAAAGGCTTTAGGCGCGGGCGCGGCGTTGGCGGGCAAGGGAATTTGCACCCCGGGCCCAATGGAACTGGTGGTGATGGTGACCGAGAAGGGCACAAGGGTTCCCGCGGTCGTGTGATACGTACCAACGGCGGTGCAACTGCCCCCCGACACACAGGAGAGCTCGCTGAGTGTTTGCGAGCCCAGAGTGGCCGCATTGCTCGGCATCGAAGGTGAGGTGGCACTTTGCCACACGCCATCTTGACGGATGGCAATAAATGGACGTGAAGTCCCGGCGGTGGTGACAAAACTTCCCACGTAGAAACACCGTGCGGTGGAGATGCACCCCACCTGTCCGGCGCTCACGGCGGGATTGGTGCCCGCTGAACTAGGCAGTGCGACGGTCTCGGCGTTGGACCAAGAACCATTAGTCATCGAATCGACGAGCAGGGTTGAGGAGTTGACACCGGCGGTGACATTAACCGATCCCACGGCCACACAATTTCCATCGGAGGTGCACGCAACGTCCTTCAGTGATGAGTGAGTGGTGTCGAGCGCGTTGTTGGCAAAGGTGACCACGGAGGTGGCTTGGAATGACTGGGTGCTCCAGTTGTATTGAACAAGTGTTGCCCCGAGTGAGCTCTGGCCAACCCCAATGCACTGAGCGGTGGCACAAGTTATGGCGTTGAGCGTGAGGCCGTAACCACCAGACGGGTCTGGAACCTTGGTTCCGATAGACCAATTTTGGTTCAGTTCGTGGGTAAAGAAAGTTTCCGTCGCCCCCGAGTTCGTCCCGTACCAACCCCCGGCAAGGCAGTTTCCCGCGCTGAGGCAAGACAACAAGGTCACCTGACCATTGGCAATACCGGTACCCGAGGGAATTGAGATGGTGCCAGCACTAAAGGTGGGCGTGGCGGCGCCCGCGTGGGGAGAAAGGAGAGCCCCCGCGACAATCAGTAC
>CAIKZX010000066.1 GCA_903832015.1 uncultured Actinomycetes bacterium | reverse complement strand
GACCTACGGCTACGACGACAACGACCAGACCTACGGCTACGACGACAACGACCAGACCTACGGCTACGACGACAACGACCAGACCTACGGCTACGACGACAACGACCAGAGTGGGTGCCGGTTGAACCAACCTATTCTCATTGTTTTAGATTTCACCCATATCTTGCCCCCCCCTCTAAGCAACACATAACTTAAAACGAAAGCCAAAATGAAGAAGTATTTGAGCGCAAAGAATATTTCAATTGGAGCAACTGTGCTCGCATTGATCGCGAGTGGAGTATTTTTCTTAACCAACGGATCCTCAAATGGCGGTTCGGGACGAGCGCTCCCTAACGGCATCGTCCCCGGCCCAGCCGGCATAGCTAGCGGAGCGCTCATTGGTCGAGGTCAAACCGCCTGGGTATTAACCAATACCGGTACGGCTTCGAATGCCCAGTTGATTTCAGTTTCAACCGGCAAAGTGAGCGCAATCATTCCAACATCACTTGACGCCACCTCTATTGCCTTTGGCGCACAAAATACAGTCGCAGTCGGCGCCGGCACCCCCACTTCAGGATTTGTCGCGTTCTTCAACGGGATAACGAGGTTCCAAACTGGCGTCATCCCCACCGCTGGACCGGTTACCGCCGTTAGTGCAGTTCCCCATTCCAATAATTTCTATGCAATGATTTCAACGCCAACGGCCAAAGCCATCCAGATATTAAATCCAGTTTTAATGCGCGTAGAGAAGCCCACTTTTCCGCTTCCTTCGGATGCGACCTCCTTCACAGTCAGTGCCGATGGCGCCACGCTCGTGGTATTAAAGCTGGGAGGAAAGGTGACCTACATCTCTACTACGACCGGTCAGATCACCCAAACCTTTGAAGTGGGCCCAAACCCAATTTCGGTAGCGGTCAGCCCAGACGCCACTCGGTTGTACGTCTTGAAGGGTATTGGGAGCCTCAACGTTGCCGTCATTAACGCATCAACTGAGGCCGTGTTGCGCGCCATCGCAGCGCCGCAGAACGCTCACGCGCTGGCGGTGACATCAGATGGGGCTTCGCTCGTTGATTTTGTTGGTACCTACAAGGTGGGTAATATTCAAATATTTTCTACAAACTAGAACTTTGTAGAATGCATAGATGCTCAACCAGCCTGAGGTAACAGCCAAGAGCCTTGAGACCTTTCGCGGACTGTGGGGAGTCGTTGGCTTCCTCCTCATAACCTGGGCGTTCTTACTTTTGGCCTTTACGGACCTTTACGCCTGGCTCGCATACTACGAGTTCCTCCTAGGTGGTTGGGGGCTCGCCACCATTGCCGTTGTCTGGACCGCCCCCAGTTTTCGCCGCCGTTACATAACCACATGGACCTGGATCTCTGCCGTTCTGGCGATGTTGGGCTTCTGCTTATGGGCTTGGACGCAAATTCGTCTGAGTCCAGCGTATGGTACCGACGAAATAGCTTTCAACCAATATGCCGCTCAGATTGCCTCGCATTGGCATAACCCCTATACCCACTCCATGGGGCCATCCTTCCAGCTCTTCCATGTTTCGCCCAATGGCTATACCTTTCGGCTAAACGGTACGCCGGTAGAGGCACTCAGTTACCCCGCTTTTTCTTTCCTTATTTACGTGCCCCTACTCTGGCTAGGTTTCACTTCGCAAATGGCGGTGATTGTGAACATCGCCCTTTGGGCTTTGGCGGTCTTACTCACCTTTTATTTACTACCGAAGCGTCTACGGGCCCTTGCGATTATCGCTGGGTCGCTGCCGATTTTGACAGGTTTCACCGTTGGCGGTGTGACCGATGTCGTGTTTTTGATTCCCCTGATTATGGCCGTCTACCAGTGGGACCAGTACCCCAACTTCACCGGGTGGCGTAAGTGGATGGTGCCAGTAGCGATGGGACTCGCAATTTCCGTCAAGCAGACCCCATGGCCAATTATCCCCTTCTTGTTGGCTGCATGGTATTTGGAATTAAATCGCTTAGGACGCAAAAGGGACGCCATCCGGCTCATCATCCGATTCCTCGTCGTCATGGGTGGTGTTTTTCTCCTAACCAATTTGCCCTTCATTATTGCTAATCCCTCCGCTTGGCTCCAAGGCATCGCCACCCCAGTGACTTCCAACGCCGTCCCCGCCGGTCAGGGGCTAGTGGCCCTCGCTGTTTTTCTCGGAATTGGTGGGGGCAACCTGCTCTACTTCTCTCTCTTATTGGTCATCGTTTTTGTCGGGTTTTTCCTTATTTATGTGGTGACGTACCCCCGGTTGAAGGCACTCACGATTCTGACTCCTTCATTCGTACTTTTTTTTAGTGCCCGATCCTTCGCTTCTTACTTTGTAGTGCTCGCCTTGCCTGGGTTAGTGGCCCTCTGTTCGACCTCCAGCGTCCCCCGCGTAGAGTATCCGCGCCTCTCTGCCCAGAAGGTGCTGAAAAAATCTGCCGCAGCCCTAAGTGGTGCGGGTCTACTCATAGGAATATTGGCTCTAACCTCAAGTCCTCCGCTTTCCTTGAAAATCCTCTCCATTCGAACGACTGGGCAGTTGGCCACCATCATCGATGTCAATTTGAAGGTTTTTAACCACACCGACCACGCGGTGAGCCCCCACTTCACCGCCCAGAATGGTGGAGCGGAGACCGCCTTTTGGATTCGAGCTGTCGGACCACAGAGTCTGCCGCCGCAAACTGGCGCAACCTACCGACTCCTAGCCCCAAACTTCTTCGCTCAGACGCCTCTTACCGGTGGATTCCAAATTGCGGCCTTTACTGAAAGTCCCGGCACAATAAGTATTTCGCCACCCTTCACGGTAAATCCATACCACGTGATCCTTAACCCCGAGGCGGTGAACAAGATTCAACCCATCGGAAAATACATCACCCTGACCGCCCAATTGGTCGACGCCTTTGACAAACCGGTACATAAATCCGGACTCCCGGTTTTCTTGGGCCAAACCATCTATTCGCAAGCTGGTCAGCTTTTTGGGCAAGCGACAATTAACGGCAAGGGGGTTGGTATGTCGCCGGTTGCGTCTTATACCAATTCAGATGGGCGCGCCCTCTTCGTGGTTTCTTCGCGGTACTCAGCCGCGGACCCAATTTATTTTGAGGCCAACCTAGTGAATCACCTGACCGGCTATCCCTACGGTTACTCGGATATCGTGCCCATACGGTTTATGAATGTCCGGTAATTTTTCCGCCGTCCGCTTAGCGCTCATTGAACGTTGGCGTCGACTGGGCGAAATCCGCTGGGCAGTTTTAGTTTTAGCGCTACAGATGGTTGCGATGTGCCTCTGGTCACTAGTACTTCTCTGGCACTACAGCGAAAGTGTCGACTTTGCCATGCGCTACCAGGCTTGGTGGAAGATTGCCCATGGGCACTTCAACCCCTACACCACCCCACTGGGGCGCACTTTCATTTCCGACCACTTTGAATTAATTAACTGGCCCTTCGCTCCCTTGGCCAACCTATGGCCCCACATGGGCTGGATCCTCTGGGTGCAAAACGGATTTGTTCTTTCGGCTGAATGTGGCGCGATTGCGGTCGTACGACACTTTCTCCCTAGTAGTTGGTGGCCCACCGAGTGGAGGCCGACACCCGTTGTAACCACGACGGCCTTAGTGCTCGCATTGTCTCCATGGATCTGGTACACCATCTCCAACGATGTTCACTATCAGACCAGCGCCACAATGGGCCTATCAATCTGGTTTCTCTACTTTGGACTGAAGAAGAAATGGTTTTCGGCAGGGTTTTTTGCGTTGGTTACCTTTGCGGTGGCGGACGTCGCGGGCACCTACATCATTGCCCTCGCCCTGTCGCTCATCATCATTCACCGAAAGTCCCTGAAGTCCTTGGTTATCCTGGTTGGCTTTGTCATCGCGGGTGTGCTGTGGGGATCGGTCGCCACAATGTTCCACGGCAGTGTCGGAACAAACTTCGCCGTCCACTATGGGTACCTGTTGGGGCAAAAGAACTCCTACGCCGTCAAGCATGGGACGATGGTGAAGGTACTGGAGGGAATTCTCACGCACCCCGCCTTAGCGTGGAGTCACTTCAAGCATTCAGTGAGTTCCTGGCTCTCGTACAACAGTTCGACGGGATTTCTGGGCTTCCTCAATCCAATCTCAATCCTTCCCCAGTTGGTCATGCTCCAGACTGGTCTGTCGGGGAAAATTGGTCGATTAGCCACCATTCCCTGGGAGACCTTTCCCGCCACCTTGACCATGGTGCCGGCCTCACTGCTGAGCTGGGGTTGGATCGCAGGGCGCTCCACCGGTCAGGTTCGACGAATTCTCACCAAATACGTTCCTCGGTTTCTCCTTATTAATACAGCCATATGGTCACTCGTCTGGTTGCCCCACGTGCAGTTGGATTACGCACGGATGCCGAGATCCACTCAAGTTGCCCTCGCCCACGCCCAGCACTACATCAAGCCTCACGATGCGACCTTTGTTTCTTTTGGCATTATTGGGATGTACTCCGATCGTAACTACGACTTCAAACTCGGATACTCCCATAAGGATCACTTTTGGTCAAAAACTACTGACTTCATCGTCGTGCCCTGGAGCGCCATCGAAAATCTCTATCCCGCCCAACACTTGGCACTCGTTACCGCCCTCGCCAAACTCCCCGGCGCCACCATGCCGGTTCACCAAGGTGGAGCATTCCTAGTCCAAGAACATCGCACCGCCACCCTCAACGAATACACTCCGATGCGGCATATGGCCCTCCAGCCAATCGCAATGTGGCTCAGTGAGGGCACCAACCTCTCCCAACAGTGTCATGACGTCACCCGGAGATGCACAGTATCAACCGGCAAGCGCCAGGGCACTATTAACTATGGCCTCACTTGGAACCTCGCTACGGGTAAGTGGCACGTCCACATGGATATCAATTCAACAGCGCCTCTTACTGTCGAGTTCTGGGATAACACCACCAAGACCCTGCTTATTCGGAGAACCTTCGCCAACTCCGTTGGCGTTCAAGACTTCAACTACCACATGCACTCAACCGGCAAGCCCCTGCTCTACAGCGGTTGGGGGCCCTATCAATTCCGACAAATTCCTCCGGGTGACTTGAATGATCCCGTGGAGTTGCGCATAATGAAGACGGGGCCGGGCACGGTCAAGGAGGGGCTCATCCAAATCACGCGGATAACGCCACCATCTAAGAAGGGGAATCATGACCACTAACCACGATGCCATCACTAGGGCCATCGAACTCTCAGCCCAGGACATTAGCGCCATTGTTGACGAGCGCATCAGCTCTAACGGAGCGCCCGGAGTGGTTTGCGCCCTCTTCTCACAAGACGGCTCGCTCTATTTCCAAGGTTCGGGAAACCGCGAACTTAGTGGCCCCCCTCCGGAGGTTGGCACTGCTTTTCGTGTGGCCTCGTGCACCAAGAGTTTCACCGCGGCGGCCGTTTTGATCCTTCGAGATCGTAACTTGCTGAGTCTGGATCACCCCATCACGAAGTACCTACCTGCCTATCGTCAGGTTGGGCCACTCGCCGACTGTGCGGCACCGACGCTCCGTATGCTTCTGACGATGTCGGCCGGGTTTGGTACCGACGACCCCTGGGCCGATCGAGAGGAATCAATTACCCCAACTCAACTAGAGGACCACGTTGCCCAGGGAGTGTATCTCATTTCGATTCCTGGCTCTCGCTTCGAATACTCCAACTTGGGCTACGCCCTCTTAGGACGAGTAGTGGAACTGACCTCCGGACTGAGCTTCCCTGATTTTGTGACCAGAGAGTTTTTTACGCCTCTGGGCCTAACGGACTCCAGTTTTTCCGTGGAGGAGTCAACCGCCCCAACTATTGCAGTGGGGTACCGTCGCCGTGGTCAGGAGTGGTTGGCCCAAGAATTCTCCTCCCCCGGCTCCTTCTCGAGTATCGGTGGAGTTTTTAGCTCCGCGCGAGATTTAGCTACGTGGGCCAATTGGCTGAGTACCGCCCTCGATCCCGACACCCCAGAAACCGGGCCTCTTTGTAAGGCCTCTCGTCGAGAGATGCAACAATCTCACGTACCAATGCCTTTCAGTTCGAAAAGTGCTACAACCCCAGAAACCGCGGGGAGACTCTTTACTTACGGCTACGGACTCCACGTCGACATTGACGAAACCCTAGGAAAATTTGTCTCTCACTCCGGTGGGTATCCTGGCTATAGCGCGCACATGCGTTGGCACGCCTCTAGCGGCCTTGGCGTCATTGTGTTGGAAAATGGGCGATACTCCGGCGCCTGGGCCACCGCCACCACCGTCTTAGAACGAGTGTTAGTTGAACTTCCCCACAACCCGCCCAACCCACTAAACGGAAGGCTGAATGAATTTATTATCAAGACCAGCGAGCTGATCAGTGACTGGGACGACGCCCTGGCCGATGAATTATGCGCCCCTAACGTGGCCCTCGACATTCCCTACCAAGAGCGCGCGGAGGAGATTTCGGCTCTAATTGGGAAGGTAGGCCCAGTACATGCTCCCCCAGAGTACGAGGTCGAACTCGATGAGTCTCCCCTCTACGCCCGGTGGTTGATCCCCGGCGAAAAGGGTAGCTTGCTGTGTGAGTTGCGCCTTACCCCCGTAGAGCCTCTTCGAATTCAAACGTTACGGGTAGCGATTCTGTAGCGCTGAAGAGAATCAGCTGCAGCATTTTTGATACTGGACCACACTCAATCTCTCAACGAACAAAGTCCTGGCCTTTCTCCGTGGAGGGAAAAAGACCAGGACTTCTATCATTACAGCTTCGTGGCGGGGAGAGGATTTGAACCTCTGACCTTCGGGTTATGAGCCCGACGAGCTACCAGACTGCTCCACCCCGCGATGAGGAATCAACTGTACACGAGTCCGACGCAGAACGCAAAGCCTAGGAAAAGTGCAGGCCCGATATCGCAATTGGTAAGGCGTTCCAGCCCGTCGCAATTCCTCCACCATAGAGATACTCAAAGGCAATCTCATTATTTGGTCCTAGCCCCACCAAAATTGGACCAGATCCATTCGCGGCGTAGTCCAGCAAGTACGAATTTCCTACCTGATACACGCTGGAGCAAATCGGGCTCCAAATCGGAGGGACGTGGTTGAAGGTCCACGTCTCGCTGGCGGTCATCGCAACGGGGTCGACCGCATACTTTCGACCGACACTAAACCCCCGCGAGTTTCCACTGGGATTGTGCCCAAAACTAGCGTAGCCATCATCAAACAAAATGAGCTCGTTATTTACCATCGAGACCGCATGCTGGCCAATTGGGGTGACGGTTCCCGGGGTGGGAGTGAGGGCAAAGGCGCGGAGTGACGCAAATTCGTACCACTGCTTTTGAACGTCGCCAAGAATCCACTTGATTGCCTTTGTTGTGTAGTCAATGGCAATCACAAAATCTTCGCGGCTCGAGATCACGATAGCGTCCTGTTCGGGCCAGTAACACGCTGCGTTGTTGTGGAACCAGTCAGCTCCGTCATAAGAACTCGGAATAAAAAGGCTGGGATTGTCCCCGCCGGCCGTCATAGCATTGCCAATGATCTCTGAAAGAGAAAAGGTTTCGAGAACATTACCCGCGGTGTCAACTTCCAAAATTGTTGATTCGGTGTACTCGGTCGTATTTACCTCTAAGAGAAGGCCAGTCTTACCAAAGTCAATATTGTGGTGCTGGATGTAATTTACGTATCCCGTATTGGACACCTGGACACTCGAGAAGTCCTTGACCAGTTTCGAGGTGCCGTCAAGTTCATTGCGCCAGAGCTGAGATCCAAGAGCTACGTAAAAACTATTCTCGAAGAATGTCGAGGCTTGGGTCGCCGAGCCCGATTGAGTTCCGAACCAACGAACCTCGCCGTCAGTGTCGATCACCACGGGAGACCTTTCTAAGACCCACTCCTTCATCATGAAGTAGCTGTAGCCCAGTGAAACCGCACTGTTTCTCGGCGTGGTAATCGTCGGGCTGGTGTAGAGTCTGTTGTCGTCTCTCCAAGGGTTAGTAGTAATTGTCAGAGTTAAAGAGTTCGATACCGTTCCGTTTAGAACGGTAATTTCCACCTGGTTCGTGGTAGTCGTTGGTGAAGCGTAAAGGCCGAACACCGGCACAGTTACTAGCCCACTACTAAAATCGAGAACACCGCGAGACTGTAGGTTGGCCTTCGTGAAAGTGGCTGAAATCGGTGTCGTCGACGATCCCGATTTTGGAATAATCGAAAAAGACACCGAGGTCAAGGAACTAACGACGACATCTTGGATGGTGACCATGGCGATGAATGCGGAAAGTCCACTCAATTCGTAACCCTGAATGGAAGGGGCTCTACTAAGAGTTCGCGGCTGTGACTTAAGAGTCCTTTCGCTTTCTCCGGTTTGCACCAATAGTGCTGCCGGCACGAAACTAGCGGCCCCAAGAAACGAACGGCGTGAAAAGGGCTTCATTACCTTGCCTTTGTCTTGATGTTGACTAAAGCCTCGGGAGAATTGACAACTCCATCCGTAGTCACAACGTGAAGGACATATGGTGTCGACTTGGAAAGTCTCGTGAAGGAACATGTAGCGGTGCTCACCGTTTTAGCTCGAACAAATAGCGAGCGAGAGCCTTGGCGACGGAACAGTGTGCAGGTCGCTTCGCGGGTGAAGGCCGGCGTAGCCCAACGTACTGTTATCGAGTTCGCAGTGGCTGACGCGACCCGTTGCGTAATTGAAAGTTGAGCCGCGAATGCGGAAGCGGGCATTTCAACAAGTCTTTTTGCACCCGAATTCGCAATGAATAGATTTCCAGCCAAATCAAATGTGATTCCTTGTGGGTGCAGTAGACCTTGAGCAATTGGCACGAAGGAGCCACTGAGACTCTGCCGATACACAATCCCTGTACCGTAATCGCTCACCACGAGTGATCCATTTGGCAAAAGAGCTATTCCGTCGGGACAGACCATGTTTCGGGCAAGAATATTCTCCTGCGCACCGGCGACCGTTATTTGAATTAATTTTCCATGTGTACTGCTCGTGCCGCAGTTCCCAACTACCAGTACGCCCGCTGATTTAACTGCAAGTGATGTTGGGTTCGTGAGATCACTCACCAAGGTTGAGTTGCCTCCGGAGATTGGCAGTTCCACAATCGTGCCGTCGGCCCCCGTGGCTACGAAAATATTCCCATTTTGATCAGCGAGGACTCCCGAGGCATTATCAATTGCGGCAATGGCGGTCACGCCACTCAAGTCCTCCGAGAAAACCGTGTCGCCCGCAACGTTGGTGGGCTGTACTTCGAGCAATGTATTCAAGGTTGCGTCATACGCCACTCCCGAACTATTGCCACCGTCGTTCGCAAAATTTATTGCTGTCCGGGGGTCCGAAGCACGATACTCCAAGACGTGAGTGGGACCTTGGTCACGCGGACCATTCTTGAACGCAACGAAACGATTGCCCTGGGGATCAAACGCTACTCCCGTCGGCGTTCCGGTGTAACTAGCGACCGTTATGAATTGGTGAAAAAGTGAGGTCGTCGCCCTGGCGGACACCGATGGAAGCACAGCGAATAGCAGCGCTGGGACTAAAACCCCTAGGGCGAGCACAGCGGTCGGTATTCGCTTTTGCATCACCGTCACTCTACCAATTCTCAGTCTCAAGTCCGCGCGGTTCATCTGTACCGAGCGGGCGGTGAAGGTGTTTAGATTCCACCGTACTAACTACGAGTTCTCTTTCTGAGTCCCTCGCCTACTTGAGAGCACCTTGGGCGAGCTTTATTGCCTGACTCATGGCGTCAACGTACTTTTGGTACTGGGCGAGGTTGCCACTACTTAATGCCGATTGGGCATTGGCGTAATCCGTTGCCGCCGCTTGGAGATATTGAGCCGCAGTCTTTCCAACACCACCGCCACCGCCACCGTTACTGCCTCCGCCAGTGGACACGTTGGCGCCGAGTACCTGCGAAAGTGCACCAGCGAGGGTTGGCGCAATTTGGACATCTTGGTTGTACACCGCTACGACGTAGCGTAATTGCGGGATGGGGTTGACCGACGAAGTGACGTAGAAGGGACGCACGTACAAAAGGCTGTTATCGAGTGGAACCATTACGTCCGCACCAAGAAGGACCTGAGATCCGTGTTGGTCATTCAGCGTGATGAGCGAGGAAACCGCCGAATTTTGGTTAATCTCGGAGTCTGCGAGCGCGGGGCCAGTGACCGTGGTGCCTCGAGGCGTTACGTAGAGGTGGAGTTGCCCGTAGTTATTGGGATCCGAAGTCGCAATCAAAAAGGCGGTGAGACCTTGAACCGTCGAGGCGTTTCCGGCGGGCACGTAGGCCAACGTCTCGGTCAGTTGCTGGGTGTTAGAACCAGGCAGCGAGGCCACCTGCACCAGTGGGCTCATCGCCGCCAAACCAGTGCCCGAAGAGTTTTGCAGCAGGCCCTGCGAGGCCGAACCAGCACCCGCTGAGGGCGAGAGCGTCCATCGGTCCGCCGCTGAGTAAAAGTTCCCCGAATTGAGAATGTGGTAGCGACCCAAGAATGCAGCTTGAATAGTGAAGAGATCGGTCGGGTACCGCAGGTGCTGACGAATTGTTACGGGCAGGTGACTCTGACTGGTGAACATCTTGGGAAAGGCCGCCTCGTAGGCCCTAATGATGGGGTCAGATGGGTCAGTGACATAAAAGGTCATCTGCCCGGTGTACGCATCAACGACAACTCGTACAGCAGCACGAGCGTAGTTGAAGCTTCCTGGGAGACCCCCTAGAGAGGTCCCCACCGTGTTGGCATTTTGCGAGTTGGGGTACTGATCCGTTGTGGTGTAGCCCGTCAGTACGTAGTCGAGTGAACCTTGGTTGATCACGGCGTAGGGCTGTGAGTCAAAGGTGAGGAATGGTGCAGCCTTGGTGACCATTGCTTGGACGTCGCGGGTAAAGAGTACACGCGAGTTCGACGTGACCTGACTTGAGATGAGAAAATTGAAGTCACCCAGACGAAGAGCTAGCGCGGCGCGGCTGAGGAAACTGCCAACCTTCACACCACCGTTGCCGTTGTAATGAGACTCAACCTGTTGTCCAGCTTTGGATCCAGAGTTGACCTGATAGTCAAATTCAGCTTGCTTAGAATTCGCGACCACCCAACCTGGGTCGTTGATACCAAAATAAATACCCGCTTGGTGGAGTACAGCCATAGTGGCAACCGAAGTCGGTGGAACATTACCCACGGCCCATACGGGGTTTCCGCTGACCGTGTTGACTTGATTAGCTTCCAACACGGCCACGCCTTGACCATGGGTGTATTGGAGGTGTTGGTTCACCCAACCTCGACTGGGCAGGTTCGTGGTGTTCAGCTGACGAGCGCCAATTAAAACTGGGGTCACCTTCCCGCCGATCATGTAGCGGTCCACACCCATTGAAGTGAAGGTGTAGTAGGAACGAACAGCCTGCCGACGCTTGGCTGTGGCGAGTGAAATTTGTGGGCTCGGGTCCCACAGGCGAATGTTGTTAATGGTGGGCTGGGCCGCGGCTAACTGAGCGGGGGTGATTATTGTGGCCCCCGGGAACGTCTTATTTAAAACACCATTTAGACCGTACGCGTCGCGGGTGGCCTTGATGTTGTGTTGAATTGAAGCCGTCTCTAAAGAAGCCTGGTTAGGGCTGACCTTGACCGCTTGCAAGATCGAGGGGTAGGCCACGCCAATAATTAGTGCGACGAAGGCCCACAAGCCCACCGCTACCGCTGGTAGAGACCAGCCGCGTCGGCGAACATTTGCGAGCAAAATTAGCGCGGAGCCGATTGAGAGGTAGAACAAGATCGTTAGGGCGGGAATGCGTGCGTGAATATCGGTGTAACCAGCGCCCTCCACGTACCCGTTGGTGGAGGTAACCAAATGCCACTTGGCTAGGAGATAACCCGCCGCTTTCAAAAGGGCAATCGCGGCACCGAGCAACGAGAGATGAATCTTTACCGCTGAGGAAACTACCGGCCAGCCCTTAGTGGAGCGGATACCCCCATTGAGAAGGTGAAATACAGCAGTAACGAGAATTGTTACGAAGAACGCAACTAGGAGCCACGTTGCAACGAAGCTCAAGAAGGGAAGTGTGAAGACATAAAAACCAAGATTCATGTGAAAGATCGGATCTACGCCGGCGAAGTGCTGCGGGTGCAAGAAGAGGAGGAGATTTTTCCACTGGCTCTGGGCGTTAAGACCAGCCAAGAAGCCGAGGAACAACGCGATAACGCCATAGATACGTTTTGCGTAGGGCGTAACTGCATTTTGGTAACGCCGAGTCATCTCGTCTTCGGGCTCGAAGGAAAGATTCTTTGCGCGAAAGCGGTGCGTCAACATCAAGTTGCCGAAAATCAAAGCCGCGAATACCAAGCCGAAGATCGCCAGAAGTCCAAACTTGTAAATAAACAGTGAGCCAAAAACCGACCCGAAGCCACCCTGGGAAAACCACATTTGATCAGTCCAGAGCACGGCCAGCGTCTTCAGTGAAGTGAAGAGAACGACGAGGAGGGCGATTACTAGCCCGACCCACGCCCTTCTCGAAAAACGGCCGAGTCGGCGAGGGGCGGAGGACATGTCAGTGGGTGAGCGCACGGCTCAAGCCTAGGTGAGGATTCCTAGGGAAGTACCAGGCACGCGCATCCCGCATGAACTGGCGGAAATGCTGAGCCGGAGGAGAAGGGCTGGCCGGCTCTCAGGGGACCCTGCTCGGCGTTATTCGCGCAGTCATCACAAGGCGCGTCACTCGGGGCGGCGTAGAAGGTGAGGTCACGGCCCTGGGAACCGGCGACTACTCCCGCATTGAAGGCTCGACGGGCGGCGTCCACGCAGAGCCGTTCCACTCGGGCTCCGCGCCATTCCTTATAGACAGTGTTGGCGCGTTCGGCTCCATCGCCCCCCGTCTCGGAGAGGAGGCGCTTGCGCAATGCGACCACAATCGTGACCGCCAAGTCGGTAGCGCATTCTTGAATTACGACCGAACTGGTTACCCCGGCGCCCACGCTCGTTTCATCGAGGACAAATTGGATACCCGCCTGAGCCGCCTCGAACAAAGCCTCGTAGGCCGCGTCCGCGTAGCGAGCTCGCTGGACACGCTCCTCTTCGAGTTCGTCAACAATGATTCCTTCAACATCACGCAGCCGGTCCAGCATTACATTCTGGTCATCTTGCAGGGCGCGCTTTACTTTGCGGGTCAGCATCGTCAGTGAGGGCTCCAGCGCGTCATCGCGTCGAACAAAGAGTTCTTCAATGTCGGTGGTGGGCAGGGACTTCGCCACAACACGCTTAGCGACTACCGCGGTTGCACCGCGCTCTTCGAGCGTGGCTTGGCGAAGCCGAGAAAAGATGTCATTCACAACGTCAGCGTCAATCACTTCACCCTCGTCGATGAACTGATCTACGTCAGACTGAGCGGGGGCTGGCGGGGGAACCATGTTGCGGTCCAGTTCGACCGTTTTACGCGGGCGAACCTTCGGGGCGCCATACGCCTCTCTTTCGCCCTCAACTGGTTCCGTGTTCGTTCGTTCCGTGAGTTTGGCCCGCGAAGGCTCTAGGGTAGCCGTGGCCAGCGCCTCTTCTTCGCTGAGATCAGGAATTGGAATTGTTCGTCTGAGCGCTTCGAGGGCCGCAATCTTTGCGGCTTCGTCGGAACCTTGGATATTTCCCAGCACACCATCCATTTGCTCACGCACCGAAAGAATGAAGGTGGCGATGGTGTCGCGAGCGGTACGTAGCTGTTCGATTTGTAGGTGCAGAGCCTTGCGCTTTACCGCCATGTCATTTAAGACCTGACGCCGCGCCTCCTTGCCCAGCTCGACAATGGAACGCGCTTGGTCCTGCGCGTGTTCAATTAGAGCTTCACCATTCAGTTTGCCCGAAGCCACCAACCGCTCAGCCGCTTCTCGCGCCTCGCGTTCGAGCGTGTGAGCGGTGTTCTCCGCCTCTGAGACAATCATTGAGGCTCTCTCTTGAGCGTCAATCAATTGATCAGAGCTGCGCTGTTGTGCCTCCGAGAGTACGCGACCCGCCTCCTCGTGTGCGTTGCGCAAAATCTCGGCGGTCTTACCGCCGATGCGCTCGACCAATTCGGCTTCGGAGAGCTCTTCGGGTTTGGCCGGAATGGGCAGCGGAGTGGGTTGGCGAAGTGCGCTAGCGAGCTGATCTTCGAGGTCGCGAACCTGGGCCTCGTATCGCTGCAAGTCCTTGGCGACGCCTTCGAGGTGCAGGCGAACTTCATTGGGGTCCACACCGCCGCGTCGAACGGGGGTGAAGATGATCCGTGAGACGTCGGAAAATCCGCGTCTTCCTTGGGGTCCTCGCCGTTCATCCATTCTGTACAGATTAGGACCAAATGGTCCTAATTTTTTGCCGAAACGGGGCTGGTGAGGGGCCGAATTGCATTGCCCCCGATGCCCCGCAGCACTCTCAGTGCCTCTTGCAGGGTGGTGACACCAATTATCTTCAATCCGGGTCGAGCGTTGGCCCGAGCCACCCCCACCTCAACCTGGGGCACGATGAAGTACTTGGCTCCGGTTGCCGAGACGGCGACCGTTTTTTCGGCGACTCCACCCACATCCCCCACATTGCCGTAGAGGTCCATGGTCCCCGAAACGGCAATTGGGTTGTGGCCCGTGAGCGAACCCGCACTCAGTTTGTCAATCAGACTGAGGGTCATCGCCAGTCCCGCCGAGGGCCCACCAATGTAGTTCGTGTTAATCGTGAAGTGAGCGGGTAGTGGAGAGCTGACGCCATCTTCTGAACTCACGCCAATATAGGAAGACCTGGCGATGACCTCCCCACCACAGCTGTCACTACTTTGACTCTTCGTGACCGCAGCGGTCGTGAGGTGAACCATCGATGCACCCGACCAGCTCAGTGCGCCCTTGGCTGAAATCTTCACCTTTTTTACCTGAGCCGAGATCGCCGTATTCGCCGGAAGTTTGGCGATTGCCTGGAGGAGGCTGCACGCATTGGAGACCGGGGTGGAGTTCACGCTCACGAACTCATCGCCAACGTGAATACCCGCTTTGGCCGCGGGTGAATGACTAAAGACGCCGGTGACAATGGCTCCACTGGCTCGCAAGGGGACCGTCCATCCGAGGGCCCGCAGCGCAGAAACTTCGGCCGCCTGTTTCGCATCTTGCATCTGCAAGAAGCCTTGAGCGTCGAGTTGATTTACCGGGATTCCCGGCTGCAACAATTCATGTATCGTCACATATTCCTGGTGCGACTGGAATCGACTGAGGAGCCAACTCCAGACATTGAGTTGGGACAGATAGACGTCGACCAACATGATTTGGTCGGGGTGCTTATTCGTCTGAAGAGTGTCGACCTTGATTAAGGGTGGGACATTGGTGGCGGTACCCGGTGTAATGACGAACGTTGAGAGCTGCCAGTGCGAAAGACCAAAGATGAGCGCAATAACCGCCACCACAACCACCAAGGGGCGTCGCAGGTAACTTCGTGGTGTCAGCGCCTCAATCGCCATCTTTATTCTCGTCCACGGAATATCGAGTGCAGTGTGCTCATCTGCTCGAGGCACATCTGAAGTCCGCGAATTATGACCAGGTCCGGACTCTCGGCGACCATGGTGCGCACCCCTGTCTGCCCCGAGAGGTACTCCCCTACTTGGCGCATTCCCGCCACGCCACCCACCAAGGTGACACCGAGGTTGGCCACATCTTGTGAGAGATCCGGGGGCGTAATTCGAAAACACTCCTGCATCATTTCCGCATTCGCCTTCATGACCGCCAACACCGACTCATTCACCAAACTCGCGTCAACTTCAATTTCGACTGGTGAACCCGAGTCAATCCTGCGTCCCGGCACCACTTCGCGCCGCCCGTTGGTCGCGCCAAGAACGGACGAGAGATTGTATTTCAGCGCTTCGATCATGGCGGGCGCCACGACCACATTGAACTGGTGACGAATAGCGTCGGCGATGGTGCGATCGATGTCCTCACCACCAATTCGGCGTGCGTCTTTCGTAACGATCCCACCCAGGGAGATAATCGCAATCTCCGAAGCGCCACCCCCAATTACCCCCACTGCATTACCTAGGGGTTCTTGAATGGGCAATTCCAAGCCAATCGCCGCCGCCAGTGGGGCTTCAATGAGAGTCACATCCCTCGCCCCCGCCTGGATCGCCGCTTGGCGCAGGGCTCGGCGTTCAATGGGCGTGGCCAGTGTTGGAATACTCATGACCACTCTGGCGCGAGACATCTTGGAAAGTCCCGCACGGTGAAAGAGCCCGAAGAGCAAACGAGCGGTGACGTCAAAGTCAATGGTCGTTCCCTGGGCCAAGGGCCGATAAACAATAATTGGGCGCGCGGATCGTCCAATTAAATCGAGGGCGTTCGCGCCAACACTCAAAACGGAACCTTCATTGGTGTCAATCGCCACGAGCGTTGGTTCATCGAAAATAACCCCTTGCGAAGAGGTGGCGAGCCGGGTGCGCGACGTGCCGATATCAATTGCTACGTCTAGACCCATAGGTCAATGTTAGGAGTTTCCTCCCCTCCCACTAACCCTTGACACAATTGCCCACTTTGGCTCTATCTTGGAGGTGTGACCAGTAATCCCTTTGG
>CAIKZX010000065.1 GCA_903832015.1 uncultured Actinomycetes bacterium | reverse complement strand
CATTCCCTACTTACGGGCCCAGGTCGCCCACGGCGCGCGCGCCCTGCAACTCTTTGACTCGTGGGCCGGTGCCCTGACTCGTGATGAGTACGAACGGTTCGCGCTGCCCTCGACCCAACGTATTTTCGACGGACTGAAAGATCTCGACGTCCCCACCATTCTCTTTGGCGTGGGTACCGGAGAGTTATTGGACCTGATGAGCCGGGCCGGCTCATCGATCGTCGGTATCGACTGGCACGTGGACCTCGACGAGGGTCGACGCCGAACCAAAAAACCCAGTCAGGGTAACCTCGACCCCGCTCGCTGCCTCGGTGGTGAGGCGGCCGCTATTCAAGCAACCCGTGAGGTGTTGGCCAAGGCCGGTACCGATGCGGGTCACATCTTTAACCTGGGTCACGGGGTACTCCCTTCAACCGACCCCACGGTGTTAGAGCGCGTGGTTCAAGTAGTTCACGAAGAAGGAAAGGCAGGCGTTCAATGAAAATTGGCGTACTCGTAATGGCGTATGGCACACCCAGCACCCCAGAAGATGTGGAGACGTATTACACCCGCATTCGACACGGCAATGCACCAACTCCGGAGTTGTTATCCGACCTGCAGCGTCGCTACAACGCTATTGGGGGCACGAGCCCCCTGGCCGAGCGCACCGCCGCTCAAGTCGCCGAGATAAAAAAGCAGATCGAAGAGATTGCCCCGGGGGTCTTTGACGTACGGTTCGGCTCGAAGTACGAGCCACCCATGCTCGAAGAGACGGCCGAGTCATTCCGTGCTGAGGGGTTCACCAAGGTCATTGGGCTGGTTCTGGCCCCCCACTCCTCTTCGATGTCAACCACTCAGTACTTCACTCGCGCCAAGGCGGCTTTGGGTGAAGGAATTGAGTTTGTCGAGATTGAGGACTGGTACCACTTACCTGGTTTTCTCAACCTGATTGCGGAGCGAGTCACCCAGGCGTTGGCTCAGATTCCCGCCGAGCGTCGCGACACGACCGAGGTTCTCTTTAGCGCCCACTCCCTCCCCGAACGCATCCTCGCTAACGGAGACACCTACCCCGAACAGCTGCGCCTTTCGGCCGTGGGTGCGGCCGAGCTCGCCCATGTGGACAAGTGGGACCTCGCCTGGCAGTCGGCCGGTCGAACCGCCGACCCGTGGATTGGCCCCGACATCTTGCTGGTACTTAGAGAGAAGTTCGCCAGCGGCGTCACCGACATTGTTTCGTGTCCGATTGGTTTCGTGAGCGACCACCTCGAAGTTCTCTTCGATATCGACATCGAAGCTCAAGGGGTGGCCGACGAGTTGGGACTGAACTTGGTGCGCACTACCTCACTCAACGCCGACCCCGAATTCATCGCGGTCCTGGCGAACTTGGTAGTTGAAAGAGCCCAGTGAGTCGACCCTCAGTCGTACTAGTCGGCGGCGGCATCACGGCCCTAGCCGCCGCCTACGAACTGAGCGGTGGCGTGGCGGGGCCCAACCAGAACACCCCCCGAATTGAAATAATCGAAGCCGTCCCTCAACTCGGGGGCCCCTTGCAGACCACCACCTTCGGCGATCGACTCATCGATTTGGGGCCCGACGGTTTTCTCGCGACTCGCGCCGAGGGCGTGCAGCTCGCTCGGGACATCGGCATTGAAGAGGACCTAGTGCCGTTTGCTTCAAGTGGAGCCAGCATCTTTTTACATGGTGCGCTGCACGAATTGCCCAAGGGCCTCATGCTCGGTGTACCCACCGACCGCAAGCAGGTAGAGGGGATCTCCGGACTCAGCAAAAAAGCTCGCAAAGCGGCCAAGCGAGATTGGAAGAGTCCTCGCAAACTACGCGTCGGTGATGATATTTCGATTGGGTCGATTCTCGCTAACAAGTT
>CAIKZX010000064.1 GCA_903832015.1 uncultured Actinomycetes bacterium | reverse complement strand
CCCGCTTTGAACTTTCCAATCATTGTGATACTCCTTGTTTGTTTTGTGAGTCTCGCGACTCACCTAGATAATTCGGTGCTTTGATGCAGACATACGAGATCGATGTAAAGCGGTTCGTTGGCTATGGCTAGAAAACCGCCACGCAACCGCCTCCCCCCTCTTATGTACCACTCGCTAACCTACCCGAAGATTTGATGTGACCACGTGTGAGGAGTTAGGCAATAAGTGTGACTTTTGCTAGCCCGGGGGCGGTGTCGATAGGTCGTCCTCGCAAACTTCCCAGTCGTAGAGCCAAAACCTGGCCAATAACCACGCAGCCCATTGGGGTGAGCCAGTTAGGTGTCTGTTCAGGAAGCACAATTTCAGCGTTTGCCGAAAACCCTTGGCGCTGTGGCGGGCGAATCACTACCGTACCCATGCCCTTGGTGGAACATTCGCTCAAGAGCTTTGCTACTAATTCATCGGACATTTCGTCAGTCACGAGTACGACCAAAGCAGCATTCTCGCCATCGGCACCTATGGGGCCATGGACAAAATCTGCCGCCGAATACGATTCGGCTTTGATCCCAGTGACCTCGCGAATCTTCAGTGCGATTTCGGCGGCAGCGCCAAAACCAACTCCGCGACCCACCACGGTGAATCCTCGATCTACGTTCAAGAGTTCAAGGGGTAGTTCCGCCGCGAGGGCGAACTCCACGACGGTATCAACATAGGTGGCAAAGCGATCGACTTCGGGCAGCGGTGAGTCGCCCAGAGCGCTGGCAATATGGGCCAAGGTCTGGGCCGTTGCGGTAAAGGTCTTCGTTGAGGCGATTGCCAGCTCTGGTCCAACTTCGAGGCCAATCACCACATCGCACTGTTGCGCTACCGGTGAATCCATTGAATTTGTTACACCCACCACGGGGCGGCCTTGATTCCGAGCGGCGGACACCACCTCGACGATTCCTGGTGAGCGGCCCGATTGACTAATCGCCAAGACGCCAGCCCCCGGCATGCGTAGCTCTCGACCATTCTCGTACAGCGATGGCGTCGCCAAAGCCACTACCCGCCCGGTGTGCTGTCCGACCAAATACTGAAAATACTGAGCCGCGTTGTCACTCGATCCGCGAGCGGCAACCAGTAGGTAGTTAGCGTCCCGCCACAGGTCCCTCGTGAGCAGAGCCAGTTCTTGTGAGTGCGGAGCGCGAGCGGCGAGTGCTTGGCCCTGAGAGCGTATCTCCGTCTCAAAATTTGTCGTCATTTGCCCCGCCTACCTATTCACGGATTCGTCAGCGAACAACTTAAGAACCGACTTGAGCGTTCCGTTGTTGTCGTTGAAAACCACGGGGATACCCAGTTCCGCAAATTCGTCTTTGGGCAGTCGCCGAGCATTTCCACCACCAAAGTGAACCTTGGTTACTTTAAATTCATCAATAAAAGCGCGGACCGCTTCGTGAAGATGATCTCGCCACACTTGCGAGTCTTGGGCGCGCGCAAACTCACCCAACACCTCGTCGTAGGTTCCGTAATCCTTGAACTCTTCAGATCCCACGTCGCGAATGCGCGTCAGTTGCCCCTCAACCACGAGCGCAATACCAAGTCCGGTTCCCAGGGTGAAAGTGAGTTCTCGTCCTTGCCCATCGGAGTAGCCAATTGCGGCCATCGCCGCATCATTGACCACTCGAACATTGCGTCCAGTGGCTTCACGCAGGGCGTTCTGTAATCCGAACCCTTCCCACTTGGCGTGAATTATCGGATCGATGGGACTGTCAAAACCAGCCTCGCGAGACAGATTGCCAGGTTGAATCACAGTTCCGTCCGCGAAGTCACCCGGGAAGCCCACCCCGACTGACATTTCACTGAACCCACTGATGATGTCAGCTACGAGTTCGACCATGCTCGTTGGCTCGCAGGGGTAGGGAGTTGGAATTTGGCCGACCTCACTCGTGAATTCGCCGTCAGCGCCGACACTCGCGAACTTTACCGACGTTGCTCCGATGTCAACCGCTAGAAACATATGGGTTCTTTCCACTCGTCGAATGTACTAAACGGACTATTTACGTTGCTGCAGTTCAGCGATTACGGCTTTTCCGTTGGCTTGGCCCTTTGTCAGTTTCATGACCAGACCAATAAAGAACTGGGAGAGTTTCTCATCGCCGTCTCGGTACCGCTGCCACTCCGAGGGATTTTCCGCAATGCACTGGGCCACCAATTCACCGAGGGCTTGCGCGCCCATCTGCTCGAAGCCCATTGATTTGGCTATGGCGACGGGGTCCCCACCATTCTCTAGCAACTCGCCTAACACCTTTTTGGCCTGCGTGGCCGAAAGTTTGCCTGACTGTTCCATCGAAACGGTAGCGACGAAGGACTCAACGCTCAACCTCCCAACATTGTTAATAGCCGCCGCAATTTCATTAGCCGCACGTGCAACCGCGAGTGAAACGTCAAGATTGGATTCAGCGGCGGCAATGACGAACTGGTCAAGTTCGAGCTCGACCACCGTCCCGACTGCATCACGTTGTGCTTCAGTAGGCTCACCGAGCAGCAATTCCAGTCGCGCTCGTCGAGCGGCGGGCATGGGAGGTAGGGCTGCGCGAACGCGGTCCTGCCAGGCCTGATCGGGGCTGAGTTCAACGAGGTCCGGCTCGCGAAAGTAGCGGTAGTCTTCCGCCTCTTCCTTGGTGCGCATCGTGGAGGTCTCTCCCTGGTTTTCGTCCCAGTGTCGAGTCTCTTGACGAATGGAGCCGCCATCTTCCAGCACATCTATTTGACGCAACGCCTCGTAATCGATGGCGCGCTGCAAGGAGCGAAGGGAGTTGAGGTTCTTAATTTCACAACGAGTGCCAAAGGGCTGACCACTCTTTCGGACCGATACATTGGCGTCGATTCGCATGGAGCCTTCTTCCATCCGGCCGTCGGAAGCGCCGGTCGCGATCAAAATGCCACGGACCTCTGAGGCGTACGCCCGAGCTTGGGTGGAGGAGCGAATATCGGGCCCCGACACAATCTCTACGAGTGGCACGCCCGAACGGTTGTAATCAACCACCGAACGATCGGCACCGTGAATTCGACCCGAACCACCGAGGTGGGTGGACTTTCCGGTGTCCTCTTCGAGGTGCGCCCGTTCCACACTGATCTGAGATCCGTCGGGCAAATCGAGGTAGCCCCGCGAGTTAATTGGCAGGTCGTACTGCGAAATCTGGAAGTCCTTGGGCATGTCCGGGTAAAAATAGTTCTTGCGGTGAAAGGTCGAGGGCGCAATGGTGCAGTGCAGTGCCACCCCGATAGCCATCGCCAGTTCAACGGCCATTTTGTTTAACACCGGCAGTGATCCGGGAAGCCCGAGACAGACCGGGCAGATATTGGTATTGGGCTCGGAGCCAAATGAGTTGGCGCACCCACAGAACATCTTCGTTGCGGTCTTTAGTTCGGTGTGAATCTCAAGACCCACCACCATTTCCCAACCGCTAGGGAGTGTCATGGTCGACCATCGGCAATCTCGAGTACACGAGCTCCCGCGAGCAAAGTAGCCTCACTGCGACCGGGGCCGAGTAACTGTACGCCTATCGGTAGGTTGTTTTCTCCAGTACCAAAAGGAACCGACACCGCGGCATCCCCCGCGAGGTTGGTGGGGATAGTGAAGACGTCCGACAGGTACATCGCCATTGGGTTCGAGGTCTTAGAGCCAAATTCGAAGGCCACCGTTGGCGTGGTTGCGCCAATCAACATGTCCGCTTGTTCGTAGGCCTTAGCGAAGGCCTTAATCATTTGGGTGCGTACCTTCAGGGCCTGGCCGTAATACGCGTCAAAGTAGCCCGCCGAAAGAGCGTAGGTGCCAAGCATGATGCGTCGTTTCACCTCCGCGCCGAAACCGGCGGTGCGGGTTGCTTCGTACATCTCTGAGACGTCAGCACCCTGTTCACGAAGTCCGAAGCGAACACCGTCGTAGCGCGCCAGGTTGCTCGAGGCCTCCGCCGGCGCAATCAGGTAGTACGCGCTTAGCCCCAGACGGAGCTCGGGAATCGAAAGTTCGATGATGGTGGCTCCCGCGGACTCGAGTGCCGCCACCGCCTTTTTCACCGCCGCGACCACCTCCTCGTCGGCACCCTCGTACAGTTCCTTGACGAGAGCAATGCGCTTGCCCGCGACGCCATCATTTACGTGCGCGACGAGCGAAGGGGCTGGTTCGGGTAGCGAGGTGGAGTCCATTGGATCATGACCCGCAATGACCTCGAGTACCAGCGCCGCGTCCGTAACCGTCTTGGCGAAAGGGCCAACTTGGTCGAGCGACGACGCAAAGGCAATCAGCCCGTAGCGTGATACGAGCCCGTAGGTGGGCTTGATTCCAACTAAACCGCAGAGGGCTGCGGGTTGCCGAATCGATCCCCCCGTATCGGAGCCGAGCGAGATTGGTGTCATGTCCCCCGCCACGGCGGCAGCGGAACCACCCGAAGAACCACCGGGAACGCGAGAGAGGTCCAGGGGATTCTTAGTGGGTCCAAAGGCCGAAGTTTCGGTTGAAGAGCCCATTGCGAATTCGTCGAGGTTAGTTTTGCCCACCGGCACGGCGCCGGCCGCGATGAGGCGCTCGACCACGGTTGCGGTGTACGGCGGACGCCAGTCCGCCAAAATCTTTGAAGAGCACGTAGTGGGAACGCCCGTCTGACAGAGGTTGTCCTTAATGGCCACGGGCACACCAGCGAGGGGCAACTTCTCGCCCTGCGCTACGCGTTGATCCACCGCGGCGGCAAAGGCATTGGCGCCGTCGGTGTCGACGTAGAGGAATGCGTGAATTGCTTCGTTCTTTTGCGCAATGGCCGCCATCGACGTGGCCAGTTCCGCGACCGCAGAACTCTCCTTCGCGTTTACCACTGCCGCAATATCAATGGCGTGCTTCACGGCGCTTCTCCCATAATGCGAGGAACGCCAAAACGACCACCTTCAGCGTCAGGGGCTTCAGCCAAAACCGCATCGCGGTCTACCGATGGACGCACCACGTCTTCACGCATGACATTGATCAAACCAAAAGGGTGCCCCGTTGGCTCCACGTCAGCCAGGTTGAGCGAGGTCATGTCGTTAGCGTGCTCGAGGATTTGGCCCAGCTGCTCGGTAAATTGTTCAAGTTCGGCATCGGTGATGCGCAAACGAGCCAATTTGGCAACTTTGGCTACCTCTTCTCTAGAGAGTGGGCTACTCATGATCGTGAACTCTTCTCGAACGGATTGGGGCTCTAGCCTATCTCCGCCGCCGCGAATCCCCTCGGTCTAGTTGACGTACAGGGTGACTAGACCGTGAACCTTTAGCGGTTGCCCGCTGGCGGGACTCTGCCTGAGCACCTTCGTCCACCCCTTAGTTCCGGCGTGCGGACCAACCGTGCGGTAGTAGTAGCCCGAAGAAACGGAGAGTGCGTTGACCTGGGTGGGGGTCATCCCGACAAAGTTAGGAGCCGTTGGACTGGCGACCGGAATCGTCGAGGTCGTGGTGGTGGTCGTCCCCCCAGTGGCCTTGCCAGAGGAGAGCGCCAACACAACGTTGGAACCGGCCGGAACCGAGGTGGGGTTGACGTTGGAGTTGTAGAGGACCTCGACAACACGTCCTTTCGGGACCGTGGCGCTTGAAACCTGTTGCGCGGCAGGGCAGGTCGCGATGAGGCCAACCTTGGCCAACTTCGCGGTTGCGCTCGCACAGTCCACTCCCGTAAGTCCCGTGGGCAGGGTCGTCATGATTGGGCCGTCAGAAACTACGACGTTGACTGACTTCGCGCTCGTACCCGAACGAGGGGTTTGGCTAATGATGTCATTTACCGGAACGCTCGAGGAGTGGGCGTGACTCGTCACCGATAGGGTCACCCCCGCCTGTGACGCGAGCGCGCTGGCCTGAGTCATCGATTTACCCACTAGCGAAGGTACCTTCGTGGAAGAGGAGAACATGCCAGCGACAAATAAGCCGACTCCCGCAATCAAGAGCACGACAATGACAATTCCCGCCAGGGCTAGCCCGCGACGTCCACCGCGTGAACCACTCGCCGAAGCAAGATCGGGGTCAATAAGAGGTCGACGTGACATTTGCCGAGGCTTCATTAGTGCGTTCTGGTCGTCCGCTGACACCTCTTGGAAGTCTCGCGTGTTTACAACATCGCGAGCGCGGCGTCCGCCCGAAATTTGTATCGTGTCGGGATTAAAACCAATGGGTGAAACTCGCTCCGGTACATCACGGACCTTGAAGGGGGCGGGAGTGGCTTCTTCAAAGGTGGGCTCGACGAACTCATCTTCAAATCCCCATTCGTACGGCTCATCAGAAGAGCCCACGGGAATTTCGGTGTAGGAGGGAATGGTTTCGACGATGCCCGATAGGCGCTGTTCGAGTTGGGCGGCGTCAATGCGCATGTCCCCATCGGGCACCGTTGCTTGGGCCAGGACCATATCGAGCGTGCCGAGTTCGGCGCGTGCGGGGATGGGCGAGCTGATGCGCTCGCGCAACACCTGCTCGGCCGAGTTTCCCGGGAAGGCGTGCTCGCCGGTGAGGGATTCAAAGATGATGAGGGCTAGGGCGTAGACATCACTTTTCTCAGTGGCCGCCAGGCCCTGAGCCTGTTCGGGACTTAGGTAACGGACCTGGTTCAAAGTGAAGTCGTGGCGATAATTGTCGGCCAGACCGGCCAGGGCCACGTCGGCGATGCGGATATTGCCCTCAACATCGAAGAGCAACTTGGCGGGCGTCAATGAGCCGAGGATGAAGCCCTCACGCGCGAGGTAGTCGAGCGCCGAAGCGACATCGCGTCCGATTCTGGCGGCGTCGGGCAGGGTAAGAACCTGTCCTCCACTAATCAAATCTGCGAGAGATCCACCGGGCAGGTACTCGGTGACCATGAAGTAAGCACCACTGTCTTGTCCCCCATCAAATATTTTGGCGATACTGGGGTGGCTAAGGGTTGCGCCACGAACAATGTGATCGCGAAAATCATTTCGAACGTCATTGTGGGCCGCGAGTTCTGGCAAGAGGACCTTCACGACGATGGTGCGATGCAAGGAGAGATCCTCGGCGAGATACACCTCGGCGGTCGTGCCAACCCCGATCAAGTCTTTGAGCTGATAACGCTTGGCGAGAACGTGTCCTGCGGAGAACGTTGATGCGGCCATGGTTACATACCTCTTTGATTGACTCCCTATAGATTAGGGCTCAGGGTGCCCCTCAGGAGTAACCCGTCGAATTCGACCGCTGGGAGCAGAGGAATCCCGAGTTCTTCCGCCTTTGTTACCTTGCTGGCCCCAGGGGCCTCACCGACCACAACGCAAAAAGTCTTTTTCGAGACCGATCCGGGAGAGGTTCCTCCGCGCATGACGATGGCCGCTTCGGCCTCATCTCGGGAATATCCCTGCACCGCTCCAGTAACTACGACCGCCTTGCCGGCCAGGGTCTGCTCGACTCCGGCCGTGGCATTGGGTTCAATCAAAGAAACGCCCGCTTCGAGCATTTTGGTCATGCGAACGCGCGCCTCGGGGTCGCGGGTGTACTCGAAGATTGATTCGGCGATGACTGGTCCTACTCCGGGGAGTGACTCGAGTACTTCCAGTGGGGCCTCAGCGAGTGACTGGTAGTCACCAAAGGCCCTGGCTATCTCTCGCGCCGCCACGGGACCAACGTGGCGAATGCCTAAACCGACGAGAACCTTTGAGAGGGGGCGATCCTTAGCCCCTTGGATATTGGCCACGAGCGAGTTAGCGCTGAGCTCCCCCATTCCCTCGAGAGCGGCCACCGCGTCACTGGTGAGAAAGAACAGATCCGCTACGTCGGTGATGAGACCCTCGTTCAGCAACTGTGCGACCCGTTGATCACCGAGCCCTTCGATGTCCATTGCACCGCGTGACGCAAAGTGAATAATTTTTTGCATCTGTTGCGCTGGGCACCCAGGGTTTACACAGTACGTATCACTCTCTTCGCCGATTCGTTCCAGTGGCCCCGAACACTCGGGGCACTGAGTGGGGAATTTCCACGCCGGGCCACGCTTCTGGCCCGGAACTTCAACCGCCCCGACGACTTCAGGAATAACGTCCCCCGCTTTTCGAACAATGACCCGGTCACCGACTCGGACATCTTTTAGGGCGACCTGGTCTTGGTTGTGCAACGTTGCCATCGAGACCGTTGAGCCCGCCACCAGTACTGGCTCAAGAACGGCGTAGGGTGTCGCTCGGCCCGTTCGCCCAATCGAAACTTCAATCGCTAGCAGTGTTGTTGTTCGCTCCTCTGGTGGCAGCTTGCGCGCTATCGCCCAGCGCGGAGCTCGTGAGGTGGATCCCAACGCCTCACGTTGTGTGAGGCTGTCAATTTTTACGACCACGCCATCGATGTCGTAGGGCAAGTCGTGACGGTGCACCTCGAACCAGGTGGAACGTTCAACCATGGCCGAAACGCCTACCTCACCAGACTTTTCTGGAGCGGTGAGAAAGCCCCACGAACCCAGGAGGTCAATCTGACCCAGATACGAGTCTTGATTCAACGCATTCGCCAAGTCTACTAACTGGTAGGACAAGAAGGAGAGCGGTCGCTCGGCCGTCACCGTGGAGTCCTTTTGCCGCAAGCTGCCCGCCGCTGCATTTCGGGGATTGGCGAATTCTTTTTGACCCCGTTCGCGCTGGTGCCCATTCAACGCTTCGAAGTCAGCTTTTGCGAGGAACACTTCACCTCTCACCTCAACGAGGGCTGGAGCGTTTTTTGGTAATTGCTGGGGGACGTTGGCGATCGTGCGGACATTATCGGTCACGTCTTCGCCCACTCGCCCATCACCGCGGGTGGCGGCTCGAACCAAGACACCCTCTTCGTAACGAATTGAGAGGGCGAGCCCATCAATTTTCGGCTCAACGGCAAAGGTGAGCGTGGTCGAGTCGACCCCTAAACCCTTGCTCGCTCGGTCGGCCCAGGCGACTAGTTCTGCAGCGTCGAACACATTGTCCAAGCTCAACATCACTTCGGCGTGCGTCACCGGACTAAAAACCGTACTTACCGGTGCCCCAACTAATTGGCTGGGCGAATCAGACACCGCCAACTCGGGATGATGAGACTCCAATTCCTTGAGCTCACGTACGAGCGCGTCGTAATCGGCGTCGGGTACGAGTGGGGCGTCCTTTGTGAAATACGCCTCGTTGTAGTGGGAAATGAGTTTGCGTAGTTCCGCAATTCGTTGAGCGGGCTTCATCACCGAGAAACGATAGCGGCACCCTGTACGAGGTCCGGGTCATTCGGGTTGTAAAAAACAATCGTCTGACCCGCCGCCACGGGGCGAACTGGATCATCCAACTCGACCTTCCAGCAATCGGTGTAGCGCAAGGTGCCTTTGGTGACCTTGCCGTGAGCGGACCACTGACTCAAAACAACTTGGCCGTCACCGAGCGCTTCGCGCGCGAAGGTCAAGGTGGAGTCGTCAATCAAAACTTCGGTGGTCATGATGTCAGCGAGCCGGCCGACGGTGACGACTTTTCGACCGAGATCAACTCGAGTCACGTAGCGCTTTTCGCCATCCTTACTCGGGGTAATTCCGCGACGCTGACCCACCGTCATCAGTTCAGCGGCGTTGGTCTCACCCAAGACCTCCCCCGACGCAGAATCGACAATTGCCGCGGCGGTAACGGGAATGCGCTCACGCAAGAACGCCTCGCGACCACGAACCGATTCAATGAAGCAAACATCCTGCGAATCTGGTTTATTCCAGGTTCGCAGTCCGAATCGTTCCGCGGCCACTCTCACGGCGGATTTGTTCATGTGGCCAATTGGCAAGATCAATCGGGCAATCTCTGGTTCACGCAAGTAACCGAGTACGTAACTCTGATCCTTCGCGCTGTCGGCTCCGCGCGCTAGAAAGTGCCGACCATCCTTACGAACTACTTGGGCGTGGTGACCGGTCGCTACGGCGTCAAATCCCAAGCGATTGGCCCGCTCAAAGAGCAGGTCAAACTTAATGTGGCGGTTGCACTCAAT
>CAIKZX010000063.1 GCA_903832015.1 uncultured Actinomycetes bacterium | reverse complement strand
AGCGTGAATGACTCCCTCGCTGAATATTCACCTTCGCTGGTTGAGGACAAAGCTATTTTCTTCGGCATGGCCGCGGTGCGAAACGTTGGTGAATTGGTTGTGGAGATGATTGTGAAAGAGCGGGAAGCCAACGGGCCCTTCATCTCTATCTACGACTTCGTACGGCGAGTTGACCCTCGGGCGCTGAATCGTCGAACGATGGAATCGCTGATCAAGGCGGGCGCCTTTGACTGTCTGGGAGTCTCGCGCCAAGGTTTGGTCCTCAAGCAAGAAGAACTCGTGAACGTGACTCTCTCACGCCGTAAGGACCACTCGGTAGGTGTCACGACACTTTTCGCCGCCTTTGATGAGGCGGGCGAAGATTGGTCCGGCACCGATATTCCAATCGACACCCTGGAATTTTCCAAATCCCAGAAACTTGATTTCGAACGAGAGATGCTCGGTACGTACATCTCGGACCATCCGTTGCGCGGCTCGGGGGCCGAGTTGGTTAAACGGGTTGACTGCACGCTGGCTCAGCTACACGAGTCGCGCGCCGCTTGGGCCTCGTCAAACCAGCCGGTGACGTTGGGGGGGATTATCACCAACGTCACAGTGAAGACCAAGAAGGATGGTCTGCAGTTCGGCCTAATCCAGATCGAAGACCTCAGTGGCTCGGTGGAGGTGATGGTCGGTTCGAAGCAGTTCGCCGAGCAGGGCGGACGACTCGTGAAGGACACGGCGGTTGTGTTTAAGGCTCGAATCTCCGAATTCGATGACGAGATTCGAGTAACGGGGTTTGATTTCAACACCATCCCTCTTTCCAACGAAATAGGCGTTCTAAGGCTTAAGTTTCGAGATGATGAGCTGACCCAAGAGAAGGTGACTCTTTTGAAGGCCATGCTCCAGCTCTACCCGGGCCCCTCGCCAGTTGAACTGTTGGTCGGCGATGACGGCAAGTCCTTTCAGCTCGGAGCCGACTGCAACGTCTCAATAGAGGCGGTGGTGGGGGATATTCGCTCGGAGTTTGGCCGCCACATCATTGTGAATTAGCCCAAATTATTGGGGGTGCCACGAAGTCGTAGAATAGAACCTATGGCAATTGACGTCACCACGAAAGACACCACCGCATTAAGCGACGCCGAACTAGCCGAAATGGCAGATTTGTGCGTTGACCGCGAACCCAAGTTTGATATTGGATTCCTCTCCAAAGAGCGCGAGGAGTGGGTTTTGGTGACGCAGGCCCGTGAGGGAAACAAGCTCCGCGGGTACACCTTTTGCACCCTCGAGCGTATTGGCGGCACGCCAGCGATGCTTATTGGCGTCATGCTTGTCGACCGCAATACCAAGTCCGACGCCACCTTGAAGGCCCTTCTGACCGATCTTTATCGCCGCGCGTTATTGGCCTTCCCGGATGAAGATGTTCTTCTGGGTTCTCGCCTGGCTACCGCCGACGGATTCCGAGCCTTCTTGGGCCTCGAAGATGTAGTGCCTCGCGTTGGCTATAAGCCCACCGGCGAAGATCGCGCGTGGGGTCGTCGACTCGCGAAGCGCTTTGGTTCGGAAAAGACGATTGACGACAAAACCTTCATTATGACCGCGACCGAAACACCGGTCGGGGGACTTGACTACATCGCCGCTAAATCGGTCGTGCCGGAAGGTGCCGCCGCACTCTTTAAAGGTGTGAAACCAGCTAAGGGCGAGCGCTTGGTGGTCTTCGGCTGGGTCATGGCCGAAGCACTCTCGTCGGGCAAACTTCCGAAGTAATTAGTTTCGGGGCAAAATTCCGAGACAGACTTTGTAGCATCGCCCCTGAACGGGATTGCTCAGTGCCGCTATTACGTACTGTGGCTTATAGCCGAGGGCGCCCGCGAGATCCTTTCCCGAGAGTGAGGCGACTCGGGTGGTCTCCATCATGCGAATAACGGTGGGGTCATCACAAAAGAGCCATACGTCTTCGCCCGCCCATCCAAAACGCACCCAGGTGGTGCCGTCGTCGTCTCGGCGCAAAACTTGTGGCCCGCGTTCAGGGGTAATGAGCGCGACGCTAGGCCGTTCGCCTCGGAAATCCCAGTAGGGCGAGGAGGGTCCCCGAAAGCCAAAGAGTTGCCCTTCGGTGGGGGTGGTGAGTTTCTCGAGCCAGCCGCGCAGTCGCTTGTCACGGTAGGTGCCGAGGCGAACGGGGAGGTCGGCCAGTGAGAGTGCTTCGGGTTGGGCGAGATCATCGCGCTCAAGAGAAAAGGCCAACTCGCCCTCCACCAAATCAAAAAGACGGAGATCCGATTCAACTCCTTCGGGCCAGGGAATCCGCCAACGAACAATGGCCTTAGAGGCAACGTCAATGACGGTGGTGATTGAACTGCTCGACCCGAGTACTACCGCCAACATGGTCGAGCCCGGCTCGATGTCAACAAATTCAGTTGCCGGGGTTCTATTGACGAGCCGACGATTAATTTTTTTGGGCTTTTTGGATTCAAAGAGTGCCATTAGTAGATCAACTCCGCAATTTGGGAGTCGAGGTCCGCCCAGTTATCTACGGGTAATTGACACGCGCCACCTCGGCACACGTAGGCGAGCCCAGGTACCCGCCCCCGCAAGAGTGGGCTCGACCCTTGGCCAGTAATTAGAACGCTGCGAATCATTGGACTCAATCGTAGGTGAGTCGAAAGTGGGTGCAGACCCCCAGGGACAACAACCTCTATGCCTTCAAAGGCGAATCCGGCTGCATTCACCAAGTCAACGACCTCGAGTGGAAAGTCGTGAAGTACGGTACCCGCAAGGAGAATCAATCTCTGAGCTTCGGCGAGTAGATCTGGGTCCCCAAGAACCAGGGCGAGTCGTGCGAGTGCTCGGGTCCACACCGAATGAGCCGCCGGAACTGCGCCGTCGAAGAGATCCTTGGTGCGCGAGGGAATATCGAGAACCTGATTGTCTTGTGAGAAGTAACCGCGAAGCACCCCATCTTCGTCTCGGTCCTCAAAATGGTCCCGTATGTAACCGCAGAGGGATTGCGCGTAGCCCAACCACGTATCCTCACCCGTGAGCTCGAAGGCGCTGACGCAACCTTCCACTAACCAAGCGAGATCAGCGAGGGTCGCTCGTGCCCGCCGTGCCTCAGTCCGCCACCAGCCATCTGAAAAGTGACTCGAGAACAAATTCGTCAAGAGCGCTAAGGCTTCGAGGTGATGCTCATTGTCGGGGCTAGCCAAGAGGGCACACGCCAACATAGCGTTCCACTCCAAGATGACCTTTTCGTCACGTCCAGGCTGAGGTCGTTTTAACCGAGAATCGCGCAAGGCCGCCGCTACCGGTCGGAGGTGCTCGGGTGTTTCGAAGGGGGCATCAGGGGACAGCTGGGGCACACTACGCCCCTCGAGATTTCCCTGTTCGGTGATTACCCACCGTGCGCAGGCCTCGTCAACAAATGCTTCGAATCCCGATGCTCGAAGCACACTTTCGATTTCTAGCTTGGTCCAGGTGATGTGCGAACCTTCGACCCCCGCGGCGTCAGCGTCAAGCGACGAGGCGAAGCCGGCGTCAACTCTAAAGGCTCGGCGTACAAAATCGATGGTGGAGCGAGCAATCGCGGTGAATTCGTCACGATGAAAACGCTTGCCCGCCCGGAAATACAATTGGGCGAGTAGGGCTTGGTCGCAGAGCATTTTTTCAAAGTGGGGGACTGCCCAAAATTCGTCCACGCTGTAGCGAGCGAAACCCCCGTCCAGGTGGTCGTAGAGCCCCCCATGACTCATGGCCTCGAGTGCCTGGAGGGCCATATCGATACTGCGCTGGTCCTCGTTTTCTAGCAGTGCGTTCACAAAACTCGCGCGTGGAAATTTGGGGGAAGTTGAAAAACCACCTCGGTGAAATCTCTCTGACAGTTGTGCGAGCAATTTTGTGCGGACCTCGCGCAGTTGGGGTGGCTCGGAGGTAGGAGTGAGCCGATCAATGAAGGTGACCTCTTGACGCATGGCCTTCGCGAGCTCTTCGGCTTGCTCTTCGATTCGAGCGCGTTCACTGGCCCAGGCTTGGCCGAGGGCGGTGACCACCTTGGAAAACCCGGGTTGCCCCCCTCGATCAACGGGAGGAAAATACGTGCCCGCCAAGAAGGGTTTCTTATCGGGGGTCAGGAAAACTGACATGGGCCAGCCACCGTGGCCGGTCATGATCTGAGTGGCGGCCATGTAAATCGAATCAACATCTGGTCGTTCTTCGCGATCGACCTTGATTGGAATGAAGAACTGATTAATTAGTGCAGCAATGGTCTCGTCCTCGAAGGATTCGTGGGCCATCACGTGGCACCAGTGACAGGCGGCGTAGCCCACGGACAGAAATACAGGTTTATCGAGCGCTCGCGCTTCGCTGAACGCTTCTTCGGACCATTCCCACCAGTCGACGGGGTTATCGGCGTGTTGAGCAAGGTAGGCGCTCGAGGAGTTGTGAAGACGATTAGCCACTCAGCGAGCGTAGCCAGCCAGAGGGCTGTGAGGTTCGCAACTCGGTATTAAGTTTTTGAATTAGCCCTCGGCGCTGACTTTTATGGCCCGCAGGGTCTCGCTAATACCCGCGATGGCCTCTTGCGTGCGACGTTCAATGTGCCAGTCGGCTTGGTCGCCGTACGTGTCGCGAAAGTACTGTAATCCCGGTTCAAGAAATTCCCAGTATTCGGTCAGTTCGGTTCCGACTTCTAGTGGGGCGAACCGGTAGCCCCACCGAATCAGTTCGCCCTCCACGAGAAAGGAGAATTCTTTCCCACGCTCCGCGATGGTGACGAGGCACTCGGTCTCCCACGTGTCGTACTCAGTCTCATTTCGTCCCACGAACCAAGCCCCCGCTCGCGGACCCTCACCCTCTTTCCACCAGCTCGCCTTGCAGATCGGGCTCCACTGACCCATGTTGGAAAGATCGGTGATCAGGTCGTATAACTCGGTTGGCGAGGCGTTGATGAAAATTGATTCACTGTGAGTGAGAGTTGACATGGCTTCAGTCTGCCGGAAAAGCTGAAGCGGGGCAAGCCGGAGGCGGCTCGCCTAGAGCTCGAGGGCGGTTGACGCAAGGTCCGCTAGAGCCCTTCGGCGAATCTTTCCGTTGGCTGTCCTCGGGAGCCCTTCGGCCAACACAAAGTGTTTGGGTTTCGCCCAGGGGCCCACATGCGCATCGGCGAACTCGGCCAATTCTTCTAGGACGATTGGTCGGTCGGCCACAGCGACCGCGACAATGGCTTGCCCCCACTGCGCGTCGTCTACGGAAGTAATGCCGATCTCGATGATGCCGGGAAAATCGCGCAAGATGTTCTCGAGCTGTTCGGGCCAAACTTTTTCGCCTCCGGTGTTGATCACCGAACCGAGTCGGCCAAAGACCTTAACCACACCATCGCTGAGCGACCCCGCATCCCCAGTGGGGAACCAGTCCGCATAGCCATCGGGACCCAGCGCGTGAGGGCGCTCACCGGTGCGATACCTCGTGAAGAGCGTGGGGGTGCGAACGAGAAGCTCGCCTTCAACGGCAACTACCTCGACCTCGGGTAGGGCAACTCCGTCGTAGACAATGCCCGAACCGGTCTCGGTCATGCCCCAGGTGGCGATCATGTTTGGTGACAAATTCGCCGGTGGTTTCGCACCACCAATCAACACTCGTTTATATCGCGAGAGGTCACTCCTCACCGCTTGGGCTTGAACGACGGAGATGTGAGTCGCGCCCAGTTCGGGCGCCGTGGCAATATCCGACGCCCACAGCAATTCGGCAAATCCAAACGCTGACCGTAGCAAGACGGCGAGACCGCCAATGTGATTAGCGGGCAGGGCGGGTACCCAGAGTGAAGGAGTGTCAATAGCCAGCGCGGCGGAGGTGATTCGAGCGCTGGCCTCGAGCGCATCCCACGAGAGTTCCGCCGCTTTTGGGTCACCGCTTGATCCCGAGGTCAGCATGACGACACCAACTGAGGGGTCGACTTCGGTACCCGCGCTGAGCGCAACTTCACCCTCACTGGTGAGCAGGTGAGTCGCACCCAGGGTTTGAAGCTGCTTGGCTTTGAGATTGGGAGAAATTCTCTGGTCGACTACGCAGAAGGCTGTTTCCGTTTCGACCAATCGAGCGAGGGATTCGTACATCGCCGCAGAGAGCTCCAGGTCGATCGCAACGAGTTTGGCCACCCATTCAGGCTAGGCGCACTAGCGTGGTGTGCATGGAAAAGACCGTTATTACCGGCGACCCAATTGACCCCGTAGAGCAGTTTCGCTCAGCACCGTTGCCGGTGTTTAGGCGTGTGGGTGAGTTCGAAGACATCATTTTGGAGATCGGCGAGGGCATTGCTCGGATTACCATCAATCGCCCCGAGGTGCGTAACGCCTTTCGACCCCAAACTATTGCTGAGCTATCGGGGGCTTTCACCATCGCCCGAGACGATATTTCCGTGGGCGTAGTGGTGCTCACGGGAGCGGGCCCCGACGCATTTTGTTCCGGGGGTGACCAAAAAATTCGTGGTGATGACGGCTACATGGGTAGCGACCACGTCGCGCAACAGGGCGTAGGGCGCTTAAACGTACTCGACCTTCAGCTCCAAATCCGTCGGCTCCCTAAGCCGGTGATTGCCCAAATTGCGGGTTACGCAATTGGTGGTGGACACATTCTCCATCTTGTGTGCGACCTCTCTATCGCCGCGACCAATGCTCGCTTCGGTCAAACTGGTCCCAAGGTCGGCTCCTTCGATGGGGGGTACGGCTCTTCACTGCTCGCCAACACGATTGGTCTAAAGCGAGCCAAGGAGGTCTGGTTCCTCTGCCGCCAATACGACGCCCAACAGGCCCTGGATTGGGGACTGGTGAACACCGTTGTCTCACTCGACGACCTCGAGCGTGAAACCGTGGCGTGGTGTCGTCAGATCTTGACTCTCTCACCTATGGCGATGCGCATGCTGAAGGCGGGATTCAACGCGGCGGAGGATGGTTTAGCGGGCATCCAACAACTAGCGGGTGACGCCACGATGTTGTTCTACATGTCCGAAGAGGGGCAAGAGGGTCGCAACGCCTTCCAGGAACATCGAGCCCCCGACTTCGGCCGATTCCCCAAGAGGCCATGAACACTCCCGCTACTCCCTCACGACGCTGGATTGCCGCGGCGCGTCCACGAACCTTGCCGGCCGCGGCCGTACCGGTGGCCATTGGCGTGGCCTGCGTTCGGCCCCAATCAATTGAGTGGCTAAACGCAGTCCTTTGTCTGGTCGTGGCGCTCGCGCTACAAATAGGAACAAACTACGCCAATGATTATTCCGACGGGGTGCGCGGAACTGACGAAGTACGAGTCGGACCCTTTCGACTTACCGCGTCAAAATTGGTGTCGGCGAGTGCGGTTCGTAACGCCGCCTTCGCCAGCTTCGCCCTGGGCGGGGTGGCGGGAGTCGTGTTGGCTTCGCGGACTTCGTGGTGGATGGTGGCGGTTGGTATTAGCGCGGTCGAGGCTGGGTGGTTCTACACCGGTGGTCCCAGGCCCTACGGGTACTTCGGGTTTGGCGAGTTGTTCGTCCTCATCTATTTCGGCTTTGTTGCGGTCGTGGGAACGGCGTACGCACAAACTGCTCACGCCGCGAAGGGGACCTTCGGGGGACTGCCCCACGGGTCATGGTTACTTGGATACGCCGCGGGGATGCTGGCCTGCGCTCTGCTCGAGGCGAACAACATCCGCGACATTGATGGGGACCGTGCCTCGGGCAAGAAGACCCTCGCGGCACGGTTGGGCCGTCGTCGAGCGGGTTGGCTCTACTGGTTTTGTATTTCGCAGGCGCTCTTGGGTTTTTTGATCACGCGCCATTTTCTAGTGGCGGTCGTCTTACTCATTGTCTACATTCCCGCCCTTCGACTCGCGAATGGTTCAGCGACCGGTCGGGAATTACTGCCATTGTTAAAGGGTTCGGCCCGGGCGCAATTGGTGGTGGGCGTAGTCACCACCATCGTGTTAAGCGCTCACTGGAGCTCGCTCTAAAACCGAATCAGCGTCGCGGCCACGTCGGGCTTTTCGAGGTGAGCCGCGTGCAGGGCATTTTCGATGAGCCAGCAGGTTCCATTTTGAGCGGCCTGCGCGAGGGCGGCCGCTTCGGTGGCGAATTTAGTATCGAGTGTTCCGGCCAGTGCGGTGTAGGGAACGGCAATGTCACCAATCTGGTCACCGAGCCATTCCTGAGTCCCTGTTCCTAACAACTCGAGGGCGCGAGCCATTCCCTCGGTGTCGTGGCTTCGTGATGCGAAAGTTTCTGGTGGGAGATTGGCGAACATTGGCTGGGCGAGCCATTCGTGAAGAAAGGCCTCAGCCCCCATCGCTCGCAAACGTGTGGCCAGCTCATTGTCCGCGGTGCGGCGGGCCGACCGTTCGTTCACATGCTTGATTCCTCTCGTGGCGCCAAGGGTGGCGAGTCCGCAGAGGCGTTCGGGGTGTTGAATGGCAAAGTGAAGCGCCACCCGCGAACCCAGGGAATAGCCGGCGAGAACGAATGGTTCCTTCGGCAAGATTTCCGCCAGGAGGTCGGCCGTTTCGCTCAGATTCGCTGCGATGTGAGCATTCTCACCGTGACCCGGGAGGTCGATGGTCAAAACTTCAAATCTCTCTGTAAGAATGGAACGGAACTCTTGCGCGGCATGTTTGGTTTGGGTGAAACCATGGAGCCAAACCAGCGGTGAACCAGTTCCATTTGATTCAAGACCGAGGAGCGTCATTGACTACGAGCGTACCTACTCCGAGCGAGGTGCAGGCCACCTTCGCCGCGACCCTCTTTGATGAGTGGTCGCGCTGGGGGCTGGGCGACGTAGTTCTCTGTCCCGGTTCACGGTCGACGCCCCTCGCGTTAGCCGCCGTCGCCAACCCCAACCTGACCCTGCACGTTCGAATCGACGAGCGGTCTGCGGGCTTTTTCGCCCTGGGTCGCGCACTCGCCACCCAGACGCCGGTGGTCGTGGTTGTTACCAGTGGAACCGCCGCTGCTGAATTGCACGCCTGCGTCGCCGAGGCCGATTTGGCTCGAGTGCCGCTTATCGTGATCACCGCGGATCGTCCCCCCGAGCTTCAGGGGGTGGGGGCGCCGCAAACGATAAACCAACGCCATCTCTTTGGCACGATGGTGCGTGACTTTTTAGATGCGGGCGTGCCCGAGTTCGCGGGACGAGACCAGTGGCGCGGTCACGCGCAACGACTGTGGCAGCGAGCGCTCACGGGCCCCGTACATCTCAACACGCCCTTTCGCGAGCCTCTGCACGCCCGTTCGGGCGAACTGCCCGCGCCAATCGCCCCGCTTCTGGAAGAGACCGAATACGCGCACCCACCACTCGGCCTCGAGGGGCAGCGAGTTCTTTGTGTCGTGGGCGCGGGCGTGACGAAGGACATCGTCGCGGTCTGCACCCAGCGCAACTGGGTGGTTGTGGGTGACGCGACCACCCAAAACACGTTGGCGTACGCCGATCCACTCCTGCGCTCAGATCATTTCGCCGCGGTTATGAAGCCCGACGTGGTGGTCCGAATGGGCGGCTTACCCGCCTCAAAGATTCTCGGTAGTCGGTTACGGGAGTGGCAGGTACGAACAATTGGTCTGGAGTTCACCGGGGCCATTGCCGATCCCGACCAGATCATTACCGAAACACACCGGGGGGTACCCGACGACCCCTTCGTCGAGATGGGCGACCGCGAATACTCTGATGGCTGGCGTAACGCGAGTCGCGTTATCGGAGAGCGCCTCGCCACCCGTGAGGGCTGGGACGAAGTAGCGCTCGCGAGAGCACTCACGGCCTACGCGAACGATCACCACCTTCCTTTAGTAGTCAGTTCATCCATGCCGGTGCGTGACATCGAGTGGTGGGCGCCGGCGCGCACGGCGCCGACTTTCTCCAACCGAGGCGCCAATGGAATTGATGGTGTTGTTTCCACGGTGCTGGGCGTGGCCAGTCAGGGCCGAGCACTTGGATTGGTTGGTGATGTGGCCTTCTTACACGACGTGTCCGCTCTCGTCGATGGGCTGGGCCAAGCGGGGGGCAGTTGCGCCCTTGTGGTAGCCGATAACGGTGGCGGGGGGATTTTTTCCTTCCTCCCGCAAGCCACAAACTTGCCCGAATCAACCTTTGAAACTCTCTTCACCACTCCCCGTCACCACGACCTCGCACGGATCGCCGAGTCCTTCGGACATCGCGCGCAACGCGTCCACTCGCACGAGGAGCTCGTGAGTGCTCTGGCGAGAGCGGTGGCGAGTCCAGGGTTGAGCATTATTGTGGCTCCCATGCCAACTCGAACGGAGAATGTTGTGTTGCACGAGCAACTAAATGCGGTCGTGATTGAGTTAGCCCAGGCGCTCGCATGAGTGGCGTGGTGCTGCCAAGTTCGCTGTGGGCGGCCGCGCCGGTGGCCCTGGCCGCGGGTTTTGTTTCCTTCTTGTCTCCGTGCGTGTTGCCGCTACTGCCCGGCTACCTCGCATTCCTTGGCGGGGCGACTAACGGTTTGGACTCCAAGCGGGGAAGGGGTCGTGCGATTGCTGGTTCCTTCGCCTTCGTGTTGGGCTTTGCGGTTGTCTTCGTTAGTTTCGGAGCGGTCTTCGGGTCATTTGGGGCCACCCTCAAAACCCACCAACGAATACTGGAGATTGTTTTTGGGGCACTGACAGTCTTGCTGGGCTTTTTCTTCGCTGGTTGGTGGCCCTCTCGGTTTCTTGCGCGAGAAGCGCGGTCTCACCGCCTACCTCGCGCCACAATTCTTGGCGCCTTCTCCCTGGGTTTTCTCTTTGCGCTGGGCTGGACGCCGTGCATTGGCCCGACCTTGGCCGCAATCTTGGGCCTCGCGGCCTCTTCGAGTGGTGCAACCGCGTGGCGGGGCTCGTTCCTAGCGCTGGTCTACTGCCTGGGCTTAGGCCTTCCCTTCGTGGTCGCGGCCCTGGCTACTGAGTGGATGAGTCATGTTTCGGCTTGGTTGCGAGGTCACCAAAAAGCGATTGGTCGCATTGGCGGATTGTTGCTAATTGTCATTGGACTCTGTGAGGTCACTGGTTGGTGGCAGTCTTTCGTTTTATGGTTGCAGACCACTTTTCCGAGCTCTACTTCGTTTTTATAAGACCATCTCCTAGACTTGCGGTATGAAGCTACGTGACGACTGGGAATTCCGTGGTCTGGTGCATCAAGTTACCGACGACGAGGTTCTCGACCGGCTCTCGGCGGGTGGTATTACCGGTTACATCGGCTTCGATCCAACGGCCGTCTCGTTGCACCTTGGCTCACTCCTGCAAATTTGCTTGCTCCGCCGCATGCAAGAGGCGGGAAACCGGCCCATTGCCCTAGCGGGTGGTGGCACCGGGCTTATTGGTGACCCGAGCTTTAAGGCCTCCGAAAGACCTCTGCTGACCCACGAGCACTTGCAACACAACATCGACGGCATCAAGACGCAACTAGCTCGGTTCTTAGATTTCACGCCGGGACCAAATCAGGCTTTGCTGCTCAACAATGCGGACTGGCTCACCACGACGCCGTTAACCGATTTTTTACGCGATGTGGGCAAGCACTTTACGGTGAATCAAATGATCGCGAAGGATTCGGTCAAATCTCGTTTGGACCGCGATGACGTTGGACTCAGCTTTACCGAATTCTCCTACATGCTTCTCCAGGCGTACGACTTCT
>CAIKZX010000062.1 GCA_903832015.1 uncultured Actinomycetes bacterium | reverse complement strand
GAGGTTGACGGTGGTGGCGAAGGTGAATCGAAGCTGTTGCCCGGTGGCGGTGACGCTCGTGATTTGGTCGGGTACTCCCAGGTGCTGGGTGTAACCGCAGACTGAAGTGGGGTCGGCACGATAGAGGTTCAAATAGAACAAGACGGAGGCGGCACTAACCAGCGAGTGGTTCACAAAACGCCAGTTCTTCAAGAGAATCGAGACCGTCTTTTGATCACGACTCAAGACCGGAGTATTAGCGATGCTGAGGAGTGGGCTAAGAATCGAACTCGAGCCTGCGCCATAGAAATATAAAGGGCGAAATTGGACCGATTGAAATTGTTGAACGTTAGTGGTCGAATAGGTGGCGCAGGAATTGAGCGGAAAGATGAAATTAGGTCGTGCGCCCGGTTGCTCGGCTACTCGAAGAGGGGCGGCTGATTGCGCATTCGTCGAAATCAAGGTGGCACCGAGGGCGACGCTGGCGCACGCTAGGAGCATGCGGCCCAGAAATGAACGGTGGGAGAGAGGGCTGCGCACGATGCCCTTATCTTACGAGCCGACTAATTGAGAACTGCCCACTCCAGCAACGGGCGCAATTCTGCGTGCTCGAAGGTAAAGCCAGAGTCCAGTAACCGTGAGGGGAAGACCCGTTGTGAAGCCAAGAGCAATTCTTCGGCCATTTCACTTCCGAGGGCGAGTTTCAGCGCAAAGGCCGGCGCGGGTAATACGGCCGGTCGGTGGAGGATTTTGGCCAAGGTGTGCGTGAACTCACGGTTGGTCACCGCAGAAGGCGCAACCAAAGTGACGGGGCCGGTGAGGCCCTTGTCAATAATGTGCAGGAGAGCGCGAACCTCATCTCGTAAGGAGATCGGGCTTAGCCACTGATGACCGTTCCCGAGAATTCCCCCGGCGCCCAACTTAAAGAGGGGCAGCTGTTTGGCCAGGGCGCCACCATTTTTGGTCATCACGATGCCCGTACGCACGAGGGTCACCCGGGCGGAACTTGCGGTAGCAGCTTTCTCCCACGCGGTGCAGACCTCGGCTAAGAATCCCTGGCCGTGAGAGGATTCTTCGGTGAGGAGTTCGTCACCGCGCGAACCGTAATAGCCAATCGCTGAAGCGCTGACGAGGTGGGGTGACTCGCCTTGGAAATCCTGAAGGTGCTCGACGAGGAGCGAGGTGGCCGTAAGGCGTGAGGAGAGAATGTCGGCTTTGCGCTTGGCACTCCATCGGCGATCACCAATTCCAGTTCCCGAAAGATTGACGAGCGCATCAATGCGGCCAGCCTCCGCCAAGTCGGATTTGCTCACCGTGGCTCGTGCGGGGTCCCACGCGATAGTTGGTGAGTTGTGGGGAGTTGAACCGGGACGTACAAAGAGGATTGGTTCGTGACCACCGTCACGAATCTGGGTTACCAGCTCTCTTCCAATGAGGCCCGAGGCTCCGGCTATGGCAATGCGCATATTTCTCTCCAAAGTTCAATGATTGTGTCGGCGAGCTGATCGGGGTTCGAGAGGTGGGCGCCATGGGAGGCGTGGTGTAACTCAATGATTTTTATGTGAGGGCTGGATAATTGAAGGGCTCGGCCGAGTTCGATGTAGTGAGACTTGAAGGGCCCATCGCCAAAAATATAGGCCGCGGGTACGCGCAGGTCTTCCATAGTGAAATTGATTTCGCTGTGATAAAGATCTGTCAAGTCTTGCACCAGGGCTGCACCATCGGCTCGACGTGAGTTTTGCTCGTCAACGCTCAGTCGATCCCAGCCCTCCGAAGAGACGATGGTTCGAAAGAATCGCTCAGCCGCCGCTCCTTCGTCCTCCTCTTCGCGAGGTGGGCCGGCCTGTCCGAGTCGCTTGATCCAAGGAAATGGTGATTCGTACCCAATGACGAGGTCCACGAGTTCGGGGTGCTTAATGGCGACACCGAAGGCCACGAGGCCCCCGAAACTGTGGCCAAAGAGGATCACTGGGCCCCGGCGCTTCGCGTCGGCGGCCAGTGTCGCGAGGTCATCGATATGGTGCTCGAGCGAGAAGGGCGCAAGCTCGCGAGAACCCTGATAACCGCGGCGGTCATAGCTCCAGACCTCGAAGTCACTGAGCCGTCGAGCGATACGTGAAAATGAAGCCCCGCGGTCGAGTCCCCCGTGTGAACAGATGACCGTCGCGAGGGGGGACTGCGAACCCATTGACAACAAACGGAGCCCCTTCACGGGGGAGTGCTCTCGCGTCTGGAGTCGGGCGGGCAGGGCGGAGGTCACAGAAGCAAACTACCCGCAAATAATGACTGCTTGGCCAAATTTTCCTTGGAATCGGACCCCTCTCAGACCTAGGCTGTTGGGGTGACGCCCCCCGACACCACCTCAACTGGAAATGGCTCATTTGGGCCTAATGCGTGGCTCGTTGACGACATGTACGAGCGGTTTTTGGCCGACCCCACTTCGGTGGCCGATTCCTGGCGTGAGTTCTTCGCGGGTTACAAACCGTCGGCGGTCCCCAGTAGTGCTGCAGCGCCACCCTCAACTCCTCAGCCTGCGCCAACCACGATTGATGCCGAAGCGACACCCTTACGAGGTGCCGCGGCGCGCATTGTCACGAACATGGAGGCCAGCCTCGCGGTACCAACCGCCACGAGTGTTCGCCAAGTTCCCGCTCGCCTTCTCGAGATCAACCGCGCGGGGTTGAATGAGGCCCTCGCCCGGACCACCGGCGCCAAAGTCTCCTTTACCCACCTGATTGCTTTTGCCATTGTCAAAGGCTTACAGCAGATTCCTTCGATGAACTCAAGCTTTGTCGACGCCGTGGACGCAAAGGGCACCCCCGGAGTGCGCCATCACCAACACGTCGGCCTCGGCCTCGCGGTTGACGTGGAAAAGAGTGACGCCACTCGCAACCTTCTCGTGCCGGTAATCAAAGATGCCGATACCTTGGACTTCCGTGGTTTCTTGCTGGCGTACGAAGATTTAGTTCGTAAAGTGCATAACGCATCTTTTGGCGCGGATGACTTTGCGGGCGCCACCGTATCGCTCACTAATCCAGGCACGCTAGGAACGGTGCAGTCAGTTCCGCGATTGATGCCCGGGCAGGGCGCCATCTTTGGAGTGGGCGCTCTCGCGTGGCCCGCTGGTTTTGAATCGGCTGATCCTCGCGCCCTTGCCGAGCTCGGCGTGGGCAAGGTCATGACCCTAACTTCGACCTACGACCACCGTATTATTCAAGGTGCCGAGTCGGGTCTCTTCTTAAAGTACGTCGCCGAATGCCTGACCGGTGGTCATGGTTTCTACGACGAAGTCTTTACGGCGCTGGGGATCCCTTACGAACCGCAGCGCTTCAGCAAGGACACCAACTCGACGGACGAATCTGACAATGAGAAAATCCTCAAGCAAATTCGGGTTCAAGAACTCATCAACATGTATCGCATGCGCGGTCACTTAAACGCTCACCTTGATCCCTTGAGCTCGAAGCCTCCGGTCGTGCACGCTGAATTAGACCTGGCGACGTACGGACTCACTATGTGGGACCTCCAGCGAACCTTCGTGGTCGATGGACTAGCCGGACGCAGTGAAGCCACCCTTGAAGAGATTCTCTCAATACTTCGCTCCGCCTATTGCCGCACCATTGGTATTGAATACGGCCACATCATGGATCCAGTTCAAAAGCGCTGGATTCAAGAACGGGTCGAAGGCGTTGAGCGCAATTTCTCTAAGGACCAGCAACTACGTGTCCTAGACGCCTTGAGCGAGGCGGAAGTCTTTGAGCGGTTCTTGCACTCGCGTTACGTGGGCCAGAAACGCTTTGGGCTCGAAGGTGGCGAATCGACCATCGTGGCACTGCGGACCATTCTCGACGCGGCGGCCGATTCGGGGACCAAGGAAGCGGTTATTGGTATGGCCCACCGCGGGCGATTGAATGTCCTCGCGAACATCGTGGGCAAGTCCTACTCGGACATCTTCTCGGAGTTCGAAGGCAACCTCGACCCCGAAAGTGTGCAGGGAAGCGGTGACGTGAAGTACCACAAGGGGGCTCGGGGGGTCTTCACGAATGTCAATGGGACAGCCATTGAGGTGTCGATGTCGGCCAATCCGTCGCACCTCGAAACGGTGAGCCCCGTAGTCGAAGGTATCGTTCGGGCCAAGCAAGATGCCGTAGTTCGTCCTTCCGATGGCACGCACGGCGTGGACCTGCTTGAGCACTACCCGTACCTCTCGCTACTGATTCACGGAGACGCCGCCTTCGCCGGACAGGGAGTGGTGGCAGAAACTCTCAACATGTCCCAGCTCTCGGCCTATCACATTGGTGGTTCGATTCACATTGTGATTAATAACCAGGTGGGATTTACAACCGCTCCCGAGTCGGCCCGATCGAGTTTCTACCCCACTGACGTAGCCAAGATGATTCAGGCCCCAATCTTCCACGTCAACGGTGATGACCCCGAAGCCTGCGCGTTAGCGGCCAAGTTGGCCTTTGACTACCGTGAGACCTTCCACCGAGATGTCGTCCTCGATATAGTCTGTTACCGGCGCCATGGTCACAATGAAGGCGATGACCCGAGTTACACCCAGCCCCAGATGTACAAGATTATTGACCAGATGCGCTCGGTGCGTAAGGGCTACACCGAAACGCTCGTTCGCCGTGGTGACATATCCATCGAGGCTGCGGAAGAGACCTTGAACGATTTCAATAATCGCTTGCAGAGTGTGCTCGATGAGGTGCGTACAATTCCCGTGCCTGAACTCAAGGGCGTGCCGCACGCGGCGATTCCCGCAGACCCCGCCGCCCCCGAAACGGGCGTGGCCGAGTCGGCCTTGCGCGTGGTCGCTCAGGCCACCGTCTCCGCCCCCGAAGGATTCACCATTCACCCCAAACTCGAGCGCCAGTTCGCCCAGCGCACCCAGTTACTCGGTGAGGGTCTTGTTGACTGGGCCCTCGGTGAGGCACTGGCCTTTGGGACGCTGGTACAAGAGGGTTCAAATGTTCGCCTAGTCGGGCAGGATTCGCGACGAGGCACCTTTTCGCATCGCCACGCCGCACTGATTGACTACGAGAATGGTGAGCAGTTCATCCCGCTCGCGAACTTAGACGCTCCGGGATTCTTTACCGTTCGCGACTCCTTCTTGAGCGAATACGCCGCGCTGGGGTTTGAATACGGTTACTCGGTCGAGTCCAAGAATTCACTCGTTGCCTGGGAGGCTCAGTTCGGTGACTTTGTCAATGGAGCCGAAATCATCATCGACAACTTTCTCGTAGCGGCGGAGGACAAGTGGGGCCAACACGCGTCGCTCGTGATGTTGTTGCCACACGGATACGAAGGCCAAGGCCCCGATCACTCGAGTGGTCGTATCGATCGCTTCTTGACCCTGAGTGCTCGTAACAACATTCGCGTGGCAATACCCAGCACCGCCGCTCAGTACTTCCACCTCTTGCGCTCACAGGTTCGCCGCGAGCGTCAGACTCCGCTTGTCGTATTCACCCCAAAATCACTTCTGCGCGCGGCGCAAACTCGTTCGAAGTTCGATGAGTTCGTTCAGGGCTCCTTCCAGCGAGTGCTGGACGATACGGGTGCGAAAAAGGATGCGGTGACCACCGTAATCCTCGCGAGTGGCAAGGTCGCTCACGAGGCAGTCGGTTATCGCGATGAACACCAGCACAATTCAGTGGCGGTGGTGAGAGTGGAGCAGCTCTACCCGTGGCCCACCGAGGATATCGACGCCATCGTGTCGACCTACCCTAAAGCCGAAGAGATTGTTTGGCTCCAAGAAGAGCCCGAGAACATGGGGGCGTGGCCTTTTGTCCACCTCCAGATGCACCATCAGTTCCGTGGCCAGAATGTCCGCCACGTGGCTCGCGCAGAATCGGCCTCTCCCGCGACCGGTTCTGGTCTCGTGCACGCCGCCGAACAGGCTGACCTCTTGAAGCGGGCGATCGGATGAGTTTGAAGGGTAAGTCGCTTCGAGTTGTGGTCGACGGCTCGAATTTTGCTACGGAGGGCCGTACGGTACCCAGTTGGTCCCAACTAAACGAAGCCATCGACGCCTTCAAAATTGAGTTCCCCAAAGCTGAGGTCATTGTCGTGGTCGACGCGAGCTTCGAGCACCGAATCGCCGCGAGTGAGCGGCCCGACTTCAACCAAGCGTTGAGCAAGGGTGACGTGACGACTCCTCCCGCCGGTGCGGTAGGGCGAGGCGACGGGTTCATTCTCACGATTGCTGATCGAATTGATGGAGTAGTCCTCAGTAACGATTCCTTCCAAGAGTTTCAGAATGAATACCGCTGGCTCTTTGAAGAGGGCCGCCTCGTTGGTGGCAAGCCCATTCGAGGAGTGGGCTGGATCTTCACGCCACGCATACCGGTGCGTGCGGCGAAGACGCAGCAACCGGCGAAGAAATTGGCGCTCTCTCTGCCGGGAGGGGTCAAACCCGCCATTGGCACGACCGTAACTCCCGTAAAGGCCGCCAAAAAGGTCGCTAAGGCGCCGGTGAAAAAGGTTGAGGCGAAGCCGGTTAAAAAGGCGGCCAAAAAGGTTGAGGCCAAGCCCGCTAAGAAGTCTGTCAAACCCGTCAAGAAGGCGGCGGTGAAAATTGAAGAGGCTCCGGTCGTTATGCGGCGGGGCCGTCAGCCGGTTAATCCCGAGACTGAATTTTCGCTCTTCCGTGCGACCTACCGAATTGGTCAGCGAGTCGAGGGTGAGGTCGTGGCCTTCACTAGCCACGGGGCAGTTATTAAAGTTGCGCTAAATCGCACGAAAACGATGGAGTGTTACGCCCCGACCGCCTCACTCGCCAAGCCCGCACCGGCACGAGCCCGTGACGTTGTGAAACGTGGCGACATTAAGAATTTCAAATTGGTTAGTGTTGACGCTGAACGTCGAATTGCGGAGCTATCCCTGCCATGAGTGATCTATCAATGAACCCCAGCGACTACATCCCACACCGCGCCCCCTTTTTGCTGGTCGATGAGATGGTTTCAATTGACCCGGGTGTTTCCGCGGTGGGTCAGTGGACGTTGACGGGTGAGGAGTACTTCTTCCCCGGTCACTTCCCAGGTCGGCCAACCCTGCCGGGCGTTCTCTTGGTTGAAGCCCTCGCTCAGTGCGCTGGAGTGTCGGTGATGGCCGATCCCCAATATCAAGGGCGCTTAGCCCTCTTCGGGGGAATTCAGAGTGCGAAGTTCCGTCGACAGGTACTGCCCGGTGACACCGTGCTTCTCGAAGTGACGATGAATCATGTCACAACGCGTGGCGGTAAGGCCGTAGGACGTGCAACGGTTGAAGGCAAAGTTGCCGCTGAGGCGGAGATGTTCTTTGTTTTTGTTTCGCCAGAGTGAAAATTGCCACCTGGAACGTCAATTCGCTAACGGCGCGGTGGCCGCGAGTGAGTGAATGGCTAGAAACGGCTCACCCCGACATCCTCTTGATTCAAGAAACCAAACAAACGGACGTCAAATTCCCCTTTGCGGGTTTTACTGAACTGGGGTACGAGTCGGCTCACTTTGGTCAGGGCCAATGGAACGGTGTTGCGATTCTGTCAAAGGTCGGTCTAGAGGACGTGACCCGTGGATTCGGCGAGGTCGATGAAGAGGCTCGTGTCATGAGTGCCCTGTGTGGTGGGGTTCGTGTTTTTTCTTGCTACATCCCCAATGGCCGCGCCCTTGACAATCCGCACTTCGAGTACAAATTGCGCTGGCTCGAGTCACTTCGTCAAACCCTCGATGCTCGTGACCGATCGATTCCAACGGTTGTCGGGGGAGATTTCAACATCGCGCCAAGCGATCTTGACGTGTACGACCCCGCGGCCTTTATTGGCGCTACTCATGTCACGCCCGTGGAGCGCACCGCCCTAGAGGGCTTGAGCGAAACTGGCCTGACCGACCTAACTCGCCATCTACACCCCGAGGAACCAAATTTCTCCTGGTGGGACTATCGCAACGGGTCCTTTCGTCGGGGCTGGGGTTTGCGAATTGACTTGCTGTACGTGGACGAGACAATGCTCCACTCGGCCACGGCGAGTTACGTGGACCGAGAAGAGCGCAAGGCGGAAAAGCCTAGTGATCACGCTCCCGTAGTGGGCGAATTCGACTTAGCCCTGAGGTGAGTTCGCGTCGAGGGCCGCGCGCAACTCGGCGAGCCGGTTTTTCCTCGCGTCACCCGTCAAAGGGGATTGAATTTTCTCTAGCTCTTTCACCTTTTCGATGACCGGGGTGAGGAAACGAGATTGTTCGCGATTAGGGAATTTTGGTTCATCCTTGGCCTTGGAGTAGCTAATAAAGAGCGATTGCTCGGCTCGCGAGAGGGCCACGTAGGCCAGACGCTGCTCTTCGGCGATTTGGACATCGGTCTGGGCGTTGTAATTAGGCAGGACCCCCTCCGCCCAACCAACGCAAGCGACGTGTTGAAATTCCAACCCCTTAGCTCGGTGGATAGTGGAGAGCGCAACGGCGTCGGGATGTTCAGCGTCAACGACGCGGCGATTAACTTCTCGGGTCCCGACGAGGTCTGAAGCGGGAGAGTGGTCCGCTCCGCGACGCTCGAAAGGAATGTTCGCAAACTCGAGGGCGGTGGCCATGCGCTCGAGTTCGCGATTGGTGCGAGCGAGTACTGCCATGCTGCGCCAAGAACTATGCGCACTGTGCTTGTTACTTAACCAAGTGGCGACTGCGTTGGCCTCATCGGTATCGGTGTCGTAGGCACGGATAAGTGGGACCTCGCCATCTTCGCGAGCGGGCACAATGCCCTTAGCGCCCGCTTCGAGCAAAGTAGAAGCGACGGCAATAATGCTGGCCGTGGAACGATGGTTTCGTGTGAGATCGAGTACTTGGGTGTCGGGCCAAGTTTGGAGCACCTCAGTCATGAGTTGGGGATTCGCGCCGTTAAATCCGTAGATGGACTGGTTGGGGTCACCTACGCAAAAAAGGTCGGGGTCATCGCCGGCCATCTCGCGTAAGAGCGAGAACTGCAACGGGTTCATGTCCTGGGTCTCGTCAACGAAGAGCGCCGGGGTGGTGTGGCGGAATCCGTCGCGAACAGCCTTGTCGGTTTGCAGCAGCGTGATTGCTTCTCGCAAGAGCAAATCAAAGTCAAGTACGTGTTTGGCCTGACACATCCCGATGTAGCGGTCGATAAATTCAGCGAAGATGGGAGTAGGAAGTGGGGAATCGCGCTTTAGTTTCTTGGCACTCTTCGAGTAGGTAACGCCAGTCAATCCTTGAGACAAGGCCCAGCCCAACTCTTGTTCGACGCGGGGCAGTTGCCAATCGGCGATTGTCATTTCGCCGTCGTTGGTTAGTTGAGTAGCCAGAGAGGTAACTAAGCGAGCGCGGTGAGATTCAAGAGTGTAGGGACGCAAGTTGTGGTCTTCCCGGTAGCGAGTAACAATCGTGAGGGCGGCTCGGTGAAAGGTGCCCGCGCGTACGTCACGAATTCCCGCCCGAAAGAGGCGCTTACGCAATTCATCTCCCGCTTTTCGGGTGAAGGTCATGGCGAGCACTTGGTCGGGGCTCAACTCGCCTTCCAGGATGCGTCTTTGAATACGAAGGGTGAGTACGTGGGTTTTGCCCGAACCGGCGGTGGCGCGCACCATGAGTCGACGAGCGTGACTGTTTACCGCTTCTCGCTGCTCGGGGGTGAGCCCAACCAGCATCTGCTCGGAAAATGCCTCATCACTCATGGTCCCTAGAGGCTATCGGGAGGCACTGACATGGCCTGAGGGCCCGCAAATTCTGTGCGGAAGGGGGAAAATTTGAGCGTGCCGAATCCATTTCCAATGGGGTAATCGGCCGCACCTGCGACACTCATTTCCACGGCGATGAAGTTGACCCCGCATGCGAGTGGACCTCGCGAAACGTCACCTCATCAATCGAACGCTGGTCTCCGCAAGGATGATTTACTTACGCTTGTAGAGCGTAAAACCATTGGAAGATTTCAGGATTGTAAAATTCTGTTTGAGTGAATTAAACACCTTGATTTCATTGGAATCACTTAAAACGGCTGGGAGAAATAGATACTCCACGCGTCGCGAGACCGGAAGATAGGCCCCGGGATTATTCTCGAGTCCCCAGTTACTGGCGTAGAAGGGGTTTGGCCATACGTAGATATTGGTTCGCAGATCCAAGTGAGTGGAAAGGGGGTAAAAGGCACTCACCGCTGCCCGGGGTGGAATCATACGTTCCATTTGATTGATGGCCGCAAGTTGAGGACTGGCCGGCTGGATGTACTGGACCGTCTTGTTGTTGGAGAAGGGGGCGTAGCCCCAGATTGTGCAGGTCCATAGGGCCGACACAACCACCACGAACACGAGCATCCACCGATGTACTTGACTCGCTTGGCGGTGAATGGCCCATACGGTAGCGATCGCCATGATTGGGGCCATAACCATGGTGTATTGGAAAACGATCATGTGCTGGTAGGGATCAACGCTGAGCATATTTTCGAGAACCACGCCAGCCCCAAACAGTGCAAATTCTGGGGCGAGTACTGCGACCGCACCGGTTGGAGCGATCATCTGCCAAGCGAAGAAGGCGCGTCCTTGAGAGACGAGATAGCTAATGAATGTTCCTGGTGTATGGAACAGGGTGTGAAAGGTGCCCGACCAACCGCCAAAGGGCAGGCGGCCCGAGTAGAAGGAGCTCGCACCGAGAAAATCTGGAATTAGTACTCGCGTCACGAGTGCCAGCCACACCAGGGCGAGTGCGCCAATGCGAGCTCCCACCTTGAAGTTTCTCCTCCACATCACCCACAGGGCCAGAGGAACGACGAGAACCGCGGCATCTTCTTTCACGAGTAGCGCAAGTTCGCACATGAAAAACAGCAGCACCATTCGATCTTCAATGGCGAAATAAATAGCCCAAGCAATAATGGCCACCATGAAACACTCGGGGTGGAATTGGTCGAGGTTGCCCTGTTGAATAAACGGGCTGAGGAGATACGCCGCTGCGATGAACAGGGCCATCCGAGCGCTCTGAAGGTGTTTGCGGGCGAGTAGGTAGATCGGTACCGAGGCCCCCGCCAACAGAAGTGTTTGTAAAACCAGCAGGCCCATCGGTTCAGGAAACCACGAATAAAACGGTGCAAATAACAACAGGATGAATGAAGAGTGGTCGCCGAAGAGACTTCGACCCATGATGGTCACGAAGAGGCCGTGGCCATGCGAAATTAGCCACAATCCTTGATTAAACACCGAAAGGTCGTAAGGCGGTTGGGAGTATCCGTAGTAGAGCCGTGCACTTTGAGAGATGAACCAGGCGCAGTAGGCCGAAATCAGCACCACGAGGCCCATGTACGTTTGGCGCTCGAAACTCTCGAACCAATTCCACCGTTGCACTAACACCACGCCGATGTCTCTAAGTACTGAGTCCTTAGTTTTAGCGGAGCCTGCTGCGGCTAATTTAGAGTTTGACGAATCCATTACTTACGAGGTAATCGGCCGTCTCTCGCACACTCACGTCTACGGGAATAAAATTGATGCCCAGCATTCGAGTGGCCTTGGCATTGCTGAACTCCGCGCGCCTCCCGAGCATGGGCAAAATCGACTTGATGTCACCATCGAAGAGCGCCAGGATTCGAACCACGGAACCGGGAGCCCGAGCAGTTTTGATCCTGCTCTTCGGGTACACCGACTTCAAATACTTAGCGATCTCAACGAATGACCTGGTCTCGGAGGTGGCGAGTAGTCGCTCACCCTTGGTCTGGTCATTTTTGATAGCGGCAACGTGCATCAGTGCGACATCGCGCACATCCACAATCGCAAAGCTCAGATCGGGCAACATGGGATCTTTGCCCCTAAGAATTCGCTCCACCACAGAAACTGACGACGCAAAGTTCTTGTCCAGTGGTGCGCCGAGGACGAGGACGGGGTTAATTGTCGTAAGAGCAATCGCGGTGTCGTTGTGCTTGATGTACTCCCACGCGGCTTTTTCGGCCAAGGTTTTAGACTTGGTGTAGGCCACGCGACCAATTGGGTGAGTGACATCGGTCCAACAAGTCTCGTCGTAGGCCGCAACCCCAGCGGGTAATTCGCAGCCATAGATTGCCGCGTTCGATGAGGTCAGGATGACCCGCGTAACCCCTGCGTTGTGGGCGGCGCGCAGTGCGCGGAGCGTCCCCTCGACCGCTGGTCGAATGAGATCATTCTCATCTTTGGGAGAGGCGAGGGGAAAGGGTGAAGCGGTGTGCATGAGGACATCGACGCCCAACAGGGCCTCGTCCCATCCGTCATCTTCGTTGAGATCTAGTTCTACGAAGGTCAGTCGTGAGTCGAGATTGGCGCCATCGAGAAGATGGGGGCGAACCGCATCGAGGACCTCGGCTGCCTTGGCCGAATTGCGCACCGAAGCACGAACCTCGTAACCCTGGTTTAGTAATTGGAGGGCAATGTGCTTGCCAATGAACCCACTGGCACCGGTCAAGAGGATGGTCGTCATAGTTTCTCCCGTATTGAGGCGATCTTTCACCCACTGGTGTTGTCACTTTAATCCCCACGGGGCTGAGTAGCCTAGAGAGCGTGTTACGGGCCTACGCGCAGGGGAAAATCTTCGGGGAAACCTATGGAGATGGCGAGATTCGTGTCGTGTTTTTACACGGATGGGGGCGAAGCAAAGCGGACTTTGCACCGAGCGCTGAATTGCTGGCGGCCCAGGGCGTGGCCTCTCTCGCCCTCGACCTGCCCGGATTTGGCGCTTCGCCGGTACCCACGCATTCGGGTGGAGCGCGTGAATACGCCGCACTACTCGTTTCCGTACTCAATGAGCTCTCCACCCAGCCAGTAGTGCTCGTGGGCCACTCCTTCGGCGGCCGGATCGCGAGTGTCATAGCGAGTACCAACCCAGAACTGGTTGCCGGCGTACTCTTCACCGGCGCTCCGTTGGTGAGAACTTCGTCGGGTGGCCGCTCGCCCCTGGCCTATCGACTGGTTCGAAGGGCGCGGGCCCTCGGGCTGGTGAGCGAGGCTCGACTCGACCGAGCCCGCCAACACTACGGATCGACCGATTACCGCGCCGCGCAGGGCGTTATGCGCGATGTTCTCGTGGCGGCCGTTAACGAGTCTTACGAAGCGGAATTGGCCACAATTCATCAGAGGGTGGTTGCGCTTTGGGGAGCCGAAGACCGCGCCGTGCCAGTGGCCGTAGCCGAAAGAGCTCTCGCCCTCGTGCCGGGGGAGCATCACCTTCAGGTTCTGCGGGGCATTGGCCACCTCGTTCCCACGACCGCTCCACTCGATTTAGCTCGCGCGACCCAAGGATTGTTATCGTGAAATCTCTGACAACAATTTTCATCACCGTGGCTTTGATGGGGGCCTTCGGCGCGCAACTCTTGCGTTGGGCGCGAGTCCTGCAACGGGAGCATTACGAATCGGCCGCCATGCGCAGATTTCTAGAGCGCTGGACCTCGCCAACTATTGCCGGAGCTCGATCGCCTGAGCGGTTCGCCAAGGGTCGACCGGTCACCCTCTCGCACGTCGCCCTGGTGGTGGTTTTCGTTGGAGTTATCACGCGGCTCAGCGTGGTGTCGCTCGTCGCGAGCCTGATTTACGGATATTTCTGTCCGGTCGGGCTTTCGGTCAGGGGTCGTACCGCACCGTTGCACTGGACGAAGCGGATGCGCTTGATTGTTGCAGTTTCCGTTCTGCAGGCGCTAGCGCTCGGCGCCCTTGGGCTCTTGGTCCAACCTCCGTACCTGCTGGTGATGGCTGCGGTGTGGGGGGCGCCCTTTTTTCTTGCAATCTCCGTTGTCCTCCTCACTCCACTTTCCGAACGTGAAGCTCGGGGTTACATCACCCAAGCCCAGGAACGACTCGCACGAATTCATCCGCGAGTCGTAGGAATCACTGGCTCGTATGGTAAGACCTCGACGAAGAACCACCTGCTCGAGTTGATGGGCAACGACCTGGAAGTAGTCGCGACCCCCAAGAGTTTCAATAATCGCGCCGGTCTGTCGCGAGCAATTAATGAGCAACTGAGTGATGGGACCCAAGTGTTTATCGCCGAGATGGGCACCTACGGTCCGGGTGAGATTCGCGATCTCTGCGGTTGGTGTTCACCCGAAATCGCAATCGTGACCGCGATTGGTCCCGTTCATTTAGAACGAATGGGTTCGATTGAGACAATCGTGTCGGCCAAGCGAGAGATCACCGAACACGCTTCGACGGTAATTTTGAACGTCGATGAACCACGATTGGCACAGTGGATCCCCGCCCTACGGGCTCAGGGTAAAAAGGTAATTAGCGCGGGGACGAGCGATGCGGAGGTGAGTATCCGCGAAAGTGATGACCGGTGGACTCTTTTGGTTCGGGGCGAGGTGATTGGCCAGGTGGCTATCCCGCAAAGTCTGCAAGCCACCAATGTGGCCTGCGCCGCGGCGGCGGCACTCGAATTAGGCGTGACGGCGCAGAGCATTCTCGAGCGCATTGATCGTTTACAGGTCATTCCTAATCGGGCCAACGTTGTTACGGCCCCATCGGGCGTGGTGGTAATTGACGACACCTTCAACGCAAACCCCGCGAGCGTGACTGCGTCACTACACCTGCTCGATGCGGTAGACGCTCCTGGTCGCAAAGTGGTAGTAACCCCGGGCTTGATTGAACTAGGCGACGAGCAGTATCGGTACAACGCGCGCCTCGCCGAGGGCTGTCGTACCTTCGGATTCGAACTTTGTGTCGTGGGCCGGACCAACGCCCGAGCGCTCCTGGAGGGCTTTGTCGACAGGCCCCTACGTTTTGACACTCGCCCGGACGCGGTGAAGTGGGTCAGGTCCTCTCTGCACGCGAACGATGCGGTGTTGTACCTCAACGACTTGCCCGACCACTACCCTTGATGAGTACTGAAGGTGGATGAATGACGAACGCGGTACTTTTTGGTGGCCCAGCGCCCGAACACGATATTTCGATTCTGACGGGGCTTTTGGCTCTGCGTGAAATACAGCGCAGCGAACCCCAGACCATCGCGATTTACTGGACCAAGACCGGTGATTTTTTCGAGGTGCCCGGAGCGGTTGAGGCCGAGTCCTTTCTCGAAGGATTGCCAAAGGGCGCAACTGAACTCACCTTGCGCCTGGGTCGAGAAGGCGGCTTCTATTCCGCGGGCTCCCGACTTGGCCGAGACAAGCCTCTCGACATTGGCGCGGTAGTACTCACGACACACGGGGGACCAGGTGAGGACGGATCCTTGCAGGCCGCCTTGGACTTAGCGGGTATTAACTACACCGGCCCAACGGTGGCCGGCGCCTCACTCGGCATGGACAAGTGGGCCTTCGGATCGATGGTGGCTAACGCGGGACTACCCACCTTGCCTCGGTTATTGCTTGGTCCCGACACCTTCGAAATTCCATTCCCCGGTCCTTATATTTTGAAGCCCCGCTTCGGCGGTTCCTCCATTGGTATTGACGTGGTGGCTGACTTAGCCACGGCCAAGGCGCGACTGGGCGTCAACTCACACTTTGCTTTGGGCTGTGTCGTTGAGCCCTACCGAGCGGACCTGTTCGATATTCAGATAGCTATCCGCACCTACCCCCAGCTCGATCTCTCCGCAATCGAAAAACCAATTCGCCGCAACGACCGAGCCGAAATTCTTGACTACAAAGACAAGTACGTAGGTGGTGAGGGAATGCTTTCGGCCCCGCGAGAACTGCCCGCCCAACTACCGGGAAATCAGGCCGAAGCGGTCAGGCGCTACGCCACCGAGGTGGCACGAATAGCCGGCGTGCGAGGGGTAGCGCGTATTGACTACTTGGCCAACGACCACGAACTGTTCATTAATGAAATCAATACCATCCCCGGTTCGCTCTCGAAGCACCTTTTCGTGGAACCACCGCTGGCCTTTTCGCAGTTGTTAACGGATCTCTTGGCGGAGGCTCGTGAGCGCCCAGCGCACCGCTATAGCGCCGCCGGCGCCGATGGGTTGGTGTTGCGTAGCGCTGGGTCGATTGCCTCCAAACTCGCGTAAACGGGGAATAGCCGTCAGCGCTTCGGCTAAGTCGTCGCTGTAGGGATCGAGCAAGAGGCCCTGGCGTATCGCCCAAAAAGCGAGTTCGACATCGCCCTTGCGTAGAGATAAATCACTGAGGGCCAGGGCGGCCCACTCACCGTCACGTGACAGTTTCGCCTGGTGGCCTTCGGCGATGAACCATTCAAAGCCTCGCAGGGAACTGGCCAACGGTTCACTCATGACCAACTGAAGCGCCTCACGAAGGGTGTCCAGTTGGGTACCCCCGAACGAAGCGCGGGCCCGCTCGATTAACTCGTGAAATTCTTCCACATCACTAGTGACACCGTGAGAGAGATAGAGGCCCGCGGCGCTGACTGGGTGAAGTCGAGTTCCCTCGTGGTCGCTACCCAGTGAACGTCGCAACGCCGAGGCCACATTGGCTAGTACTCGCGGTGAGGCGTCAACGCCCGCGTGCTGGAGGACCCGTGAACGAAGTCGGTCTCCCGTGACCGGCTCGCCCTTGTGCAGCGTCAGGTAACTGGCCATCTCGATCATGCGACGGCGCAGTGAAGAGTCGAGGGGGTGCGCAACCTGTTCGATGTCGGGGCTGGCTTGGAGCATTCGCACGCGGGGGGCCGGGCCGACGGACGGTTCAGACACCAGGAGTGGGCGAGAGAGTGTCGCACAGAGCGCCGCGATTTCAGGATCGACGGCGTCTGGAGTGGAGAGGTGAAGGACCAGAGTTTTTGTCGAAGAGTGAAGAGCGAGCGCCCGCAGCAATTCGTGGTCACTCGATGTGATCACGAGGCGCCCGTCGTGCAAGCCAACGAGTGAGCTTTGCAGGTGGGCAAGAGTCCAACCTTCGGGAATCGCCAAAACACCACCCGCTCGAACAAAGGAAATTGATGCTGAAGTGGGAGTCTGGGCCGAAATGTAGGCGGCGGTCGGAGGGGCCTTACGAAGGGAGGGGCCTATTTCGGTCGGCGCTGTCGTCACCGTTACAACACCCGCGCGATCTTTGCCGCAGAGTGACAATATGTGGCTTTCAATGTTCGGGTCACGTTGACGGAGCTGGTTTATAACCAGGTCAGGGTTCAAGGTGGGTTGCTGACGAAGACTGTCCGATAGTCTCTTGGCCGAAAGCGCTAAGGGTAGTGAGGATAGCCAGAGCATCGACGAGTGATCAGAAACAAAAGATCCAGCACTCGGTGAAGTAGCGGTGGAGTCCGGTGGCGGCGAATGGCGGGTTTGCTGATGGCCGAGCAGGGGCAACAGGGCAATCAGCGTTGTCGCTAGCCACTGGTATCCAGTACCGGGGACCACGAGACCACTTCGTATCGCTCTGAGCGCGAGTCGCAGTTGCCAGAGAAAGCCCAGCCAGAGCAGGACTAGTGCCAGCACCACACAACGAATCAAAACCGGCTGAGCGCTCGAGGCCGCAACGTTCCACTGCCAAACAGCGATGATGGGCAGGACGAGGGCGTAGAGGGAGAGCGCCACACCTTGGGCGGGAACGGGTTGTCTGTTCACGCGCTGTCCAGTCGCCAGATGGTCGGGGTAGGTAGATGGAGGGCGACGAGAACTACTTGGCACTGCTCATTGGCCGGCTCCACAAAAACCTGGTCAATCGAGAGACGAAATCGTTGGCACACCAACTCAGCGGAGAGCGAGTTGGAAGATTGCAAATACCAGCGACCGGCGTGGGGGACCGGAACCATGAGCTGAGGATTGGTAATGCTCAGTTGTCCCGCGATCGAGGCGGTAGTACCCACGGCGCCGGAGTTCGTGTTGATGCTAATTGTGGTGGTTGTTCGGTGGTGTTTTGGGTGTGAGTGAGGTGTCGCCAGACTCACCATAAGCAGCACGAGCAGTAGTGGGGCGGACCACAGAACCAGAGCATTGGAATTCCAGCGCCGTTGCGACATCGCCACAAAGTAGTGAGTACGCGTCAAATGGCTGCGGCCCAAGATAGGGCCCAAGGTCCCTACAACAGGTATCGACGGGCGAAATTTTGTAGTTCGAGCTGCAGTGCTTGGGGCGCGCTGCGATCAGATTTGGCCAGTTCGCGAAGACTGCGACCCTCGAATACACGTTGATAGGTAAGTCGAACGAGTCGTTCGTGGGGCCCAGTGGCCAGGGTCTCCAGCCGGGTAAGAAGTGCGGAAGGAACGACCGCCGGTTCGAGCGAATGCTGGCTCGCCTCAACGCTTCTGGCCGCCTCTTTTTCTTTCAACATCCAACGACGGAGCCTTCCACGCAGGGCCGAAAGCAAGTCGGGCGCGCAGTACTGACGGCTCTGACCGGCCCAGTCATGGATTAACTCAGTGCAGCACGCAATGGCCACCGCCACCATCTCACCGGGGTCGCTCACCACCCCTTCACCAAATCGGAGTTGACGACAGGTGGCGATGATGCCGGGCAAGAGGGTCTGCAAAAGGGCACGAGAAATCTCGGGGTCGGGTGCTTCAACGAGGAGGGCTTTAAGAATCTCCGCCTTTTCGAGCATCGTCAAGTCCGATCGGCGCTCTAGGGCCTCGACAACGTCCGCCAGGTCACTCAGTCCAACCAGGGGCAAATCGGGCCAACGGTTGGTCAATGTCACGAAGGCTGCTCGGGCGCGGGGGGTTCTGCCGGTGTGCAGCCAATCGCGCCGGAGCTGTCCTAAATAATCGGTGTTGTGTGTCATGGGCGACACCATTGACCACACCAATCACTGGATTATTCACTGCGCAACACCATTCTTTACGCACAGAAAGCACTTTCTTTTTTGCTCACACTCACCTAGTCTGGGCCTATGAACATTGATGACTTCTACGACCAGAACGAAGCCCGCCGCGAGAGTGCCGAATTTGAGTTCGGTTCAGAGTGGAATGATGCCGAAGGCAACGAGTACGAGCTTTCTTGGGTCGAAGCGACCGGTGAGCTCTACTTGATGGTGGAACCCGACGCCGTTATTACCGAAGACATCTTTGGCGACTTTTTTGTCGAGGGCGAGGTCGATGACCTCACAATCGCCATCGTTGGCGTTGTGCCCTCCCTGGCCGCGCTCGAGGACAAAATCAAAGGCTGGGAAGAGGCCATGGTTGAGGACAACTCACTCAGCTGGCTCTCGGCACGTTTTAACTAATCCCTATAAATAAGGACTAGGCGAGTTCGCCACTTGGCAGATACGTCGCAACGACGGCGCGAGGTCGCTGATAGGAACCCTTTGGGCCTCGCCAATGGTGGTCTGCAGACCATTCCACTGACCATCTGCGGTGGTGGCACGAGCCGCGTAGGGCGTCGCTCGCAAGAGAGTCGCCACCGCCTGGTTCTCTAGGGCCACTTGCGAAGAACCGCTCAGGTCTTGAGCCGCCCGGGCCTGTTTAAGGGCCTTGGTCACGTACTGACAAGCATGTCGAGCCTCCGCCACGCCTCCACCAGTACCGCAACCCGCGAGAAGAGAGCCGGACAATAAAAGGGCGGCGCAGATTCCTACGCGCGCGCTCAGGCGAGCCACGACTCGGAGGCGCCGGTTAAGAAATCACTCACCAAACGGGAGCGGTCAAAGATTTCACACAACGGATCTTCACCCTTAGCCACCTGCGAAAGAGAGATGGCGTGACGAGCCACGATGGAAATACGGCGTTCAGAGCTTTCGGTGGGCGAGGAGTAGGAATCCGCCGCAGTGATCTCCAGAGGCATCTCAACTCCACCAACGGGGGCGAGGTCAATGGCCAAACGCAACAGATCGGGTCCGTGGGGCATGGGAGGCAAACTCCACGTCAACATCAGGGGAAAGTGAAACTCATCGGGAGGCTCGACCTCTTCGGGGAGCCCGAGTACCGCATCCTCAAAGGCCAGCAGGGTGCGAGGGTCCACGTCTAATTCAATGTGCAGGTCAATGGGTCCCCCACAAGAGTCCTCCGGGTGCACGTCAACCTCCCAGGCTTGGCGCAGGGAATAGGTCTCGACGAAGTGCCGTTCGTCGTGGACGTGAAAACCGTGGGTTACGGCGTGGTCTTTTAAGTCGGCTACGAAACCGGCGACGTCGATAGCGGCCATCGCACTTCAGAATAGCGGGTGGGCGCGATAACCTTGGTCGGGTGACCGACCTCCTCGCCCCCTTGCGTGAATGCGCCCATTCCATTGGACTTGCGGTAACTGGACGCCACCGCCAGGGATATTCTGGGCAGCGCGATACCCAGTACCACCTCGATTTGGTAGCCGACGAGATCGCGATTCGTATCCTGACCGCAGCGGGCTATCAGGTCATTTCCGAAGAATCCGGAGTTTCGGGTTCTGGTGAATACCAAGTGGTCGTGGACCCTATTGATGGGTCGACCAATTGCGACCGCGGCGTCCCCTTTTTTTCCACCAGTTTGGCGCTCATGCGAGGGGAAGAGCTCGTTGGGGGGGTCGTTCGCAATCAAGCGACCGGCGACCTCTACGAGGGACTCCGGGGCGAAGGGGCTCGATTAAATGGTGAAGCTATTCGTGCCAATGCTCAGACCGACCCGGCGGAGGCGCTCGTCGCATTCTCCGGTTTTCCCGAGCATCGATTTACTTGGTTTCAAAATCGAGGACTCGGTTCGGCGGCTTTGGAGATCTGTCTGGTCGCCGAAGGTTCGCTTGATGTTTTCAGCGTCGCCGAACAGAGCTCGCTCAATCCGTGGGACTACCTAGCGGGATTATTGATTGCGCGAGAGGCGGGGGCGGCTGACGGTGAATACAACAATCTTGAACTAGTCACACCAGAATCGGTGAAGCGCCGCCCAGTTGTCGCGAGCTCACCAGAACTCGTTGCCTTCTACAAAAATCAGTGGCCCTTCTAGCACCGAAGACATCTCGCCTATACTGATTATCCCGGGCGCTTAGCTCAGTTGGTTAGAGCAGCTGATTTACACTCAGCAGGTCGGGGGTTCGAATCCCTCAGCGCCCACCAACTACTCGCGGCGCGTGGCTACGGCGCAGTGCAGATCTTCGCTTATGGCGCTGGAGTGAACCCGGCCGCGCCCCACAGTCCCTCGAGTCGCAAAGTTGTGGTGAGCCTCCTAGCGTAAGGGTGAGCGAGGTGCAGTACAAAGTTGGTAAAAAACTAGGCTGGGCTGAGCAACGACGAGGAGTGGTATGACAAT
>CAIKZX010000061.1 GCA_903832015.1 uncultured Actinomycetes bacterium | reverse complement strand
GATGAGGTCAAACTGGTCCGGTCCCGTAGGCGTTGAAATAGCTGGCGAGACAAGCTCTAGCAGCGCAAGCTGACAGTTCAGACAGAGCCCCGATTCAACTGAAATTGAGCAATACCAAACTGGACTCGAATCCACACACGGCGCGCTGTAGAAGCGATCGGCGTGAGTAAAGAGCACCGAGTTGACGTTCTGTAGGGGAATGGTCAACGATTCGGAGATCGTACGTGCGGTGATTCCAGGGTTGGAAATAAGGAGCCGAGTAATGGCATCTCGGTAGCCGTGGCGCAGCTGGAGTTCATCACCGTTGTAGTTGGCCTCTGCGGGGAACATGGCCGGTGGCGTTTGACGGGCGCTCTTCACCATACGAACTGACAGATGATTTATCGACTCAGGGTGCTGAGCTCGATATCTGTCGATTTGTGGTTTCATCGGTACGTTTCCAATCTCTAGCATCGACGCGATGCTGCTGTCTTCTCTCGTGATGTTATGACGGACCTTCCTTGTCGAATTGTCCAAACTTTTCTGAGAAGCTTGGACAATTCAATCTCGCGACTCTCATAAAAAACATCGGCGACATAAGGCGTTGATATTTGACATAATGCCCCCATGGGTATTCGCGATATTCGAGAGCTCCTGGGGCTCGAAATTCCAAATGGTCGCTGGTACCTTGTACCCAATGAGAACATCCATCGGGTCAAGTCCGGAGTGTTTGATTCCCGTCGGGATAAGTCCCACCCAGTAGTCATTGTTCGAGACTTGAAACAACCCCGAGTGATTGTGCGGGCTCGTTCGGCAAGTAGCCGAGATGGTATTGACCATGCGATTCACACCCATAATCGCGACGAGTCAGATAGCGATGTGGCACCGCTCTGCGTAACCACTAAGCCGGGGCGCATTGTGGAATTTAATCTGGAGGTCGATCGTGATGCACTGACGTTTGATAACGAACGTTGCGACGAACCGAATAACAGCCCCTTGCGACATCTCATTCGTGAGTGGGGAAGAGATCTCTAGTGAATCCCCAGCCTCTTAGTGATGATCATTGGGACTTGATGCGTTCGCTTCTCGAGGAAGCGATGTCACAGACGATGCGAGTGAAGCGCCTACCGCTGAAGGGAACAAGCATTGAAGACCTCAGCCAGGAGTTGCTTCTTAAGTTCCTCAAGAATCCAAGTCAGGCTTCCTTTTTGCTCTCACTTCCGACCAGGAATCGCCAGGTTGGACAGCTTTGGCTTCAGCTCGAACGCTTAGCGGATGATCTCAGGGAAAAAACCGTGGTTGATAATCTGCTGGACCGAATAACCGAATTGGCCGCCGCTGACCATTTTGTTCGAAAGAGTTACGGCGAAGTGAGTGTGTTCGGCACAGCCGATCTATCCGGACCACCTCGCCAGCTGGAAGATCGAGAACTCCGTGGTTTGGCGCGGCTTTGTACAGATATCTATCAAATTATGGATAATCCGTCCTCGGAGCGGCAATCAATGGTCTACACCACTGAAAACCTAAAAATCCTGATGAAAAGGGTGTTAGAGGCCGTAGGCGGCATTTCGAAGACCGATTTGAGGAAATTCTTCGAGATTCTTCTGTCATCGCGGCTCGCAAGGCCCGTCATAGGAGACATGGAAGCAGTTTTACAACGTCAAACCGTGTCATCCGAAGAGAACGTGCTAGCAATGTCGGAACTCGTCGGTGAAGTCGTCGAAAAGGTTCCCTTCGAAATGCGCGCTGCCTTCTACGCCACCGCTCAAGGCGTACCTATAGGAACTATTGCGGCCGAAATTGGAGCACCTCGCACGACGGTAATCAATCGTTTGAATATTGCGCGTTCGGTACTGCAAGACTTGCTCTCCGAACTCGACGGTGAGCAGCTTCAAATTGCGAGCGAACTAATTCTCGTAAGTTTTGAAGAGGATTGGATTCAATTGACCGAGGAGCTCACTGACAATGATTTCTAAGAAATTCAGACCTGGCCAGCTTTGTGTCGTGAAGGGCCGTACGGAAGACGACTTTAGTTACGCGATCTTTTTAAAGGTTGCAGCTGCTAATGAAGCGTCATCAGTGTTGTTGGTTCACTCGAACGAAAACCTGGCTAGCCAGTACGACCTCGTCATTTCAAGCGAACTGACGTCTGCGGGCATACCACTCGTGGTGCAGTGCTCGTCAGTAGTAACTGTGCTGGATGGCGACATTGAGCCAGCGCCCTACGACCTCTCTCGCAACGTTCTTTCTGAGATCTCTACAGTTTTTCGAACGGGTGATTTCAACACCGACGAGTTGTGGACCGGTCTGCCATTGCGCGGCCAACTCGATCATCGGTGGAGTTTTGCGGTGGAGCAAGCTGAACTCGGCGATCGCCTGGCTGCTCCGTATCTCGAGTTGGCGGGCTGCGAGCTTTTGCTGGATACCACACTTATTGATCTAGAACGGGCCGTTTCCAATGGTGTCAATGTTCGACGTGCGATTTCGGCAGTTCTCAGCGCTCCGTCTCGAGCCATCACCTCCGATGTCGCAGCCAAATTGAATCGGGGTGAAGTTCAGTTGACAGATGATGAGAACTCATTGTTTCAGATGATGGAAGATTTCATCGCGCTTGAGGCCACTTCGCACGGAGTTAAATCTTCACCGAGGAAGGTGACTGTTACTATTCCGGAGTGCTCCGATCAATACGCGGACGACCAGTTACTACTCGTATAGGAAGACATGGCATACAACCTTCAAAAGATAAAAGTTGAGAACTTTAAGTCAATCGCCGACTCCGTCGTCGAACTGTCTGACCTCAATTTGCTCATCGGTGCGAACTCGGCCGGCAAGAGTTCACTCATGCAGGCGTTGCTGCTGTTGGCTGAGGCGAGCAATCAGCGTCGTCACCCAGGAACCGTCAATCTCAATGGTTCCCTCATGAGACTCGGCAGGTTTGACGAGGTATTGAACATGCAGAACCCTAACGAGAAAGACATCGTCCTCGCTGTGCGGATGAGAGACACGGGATCCCAATCCGACCCAGCGCTGTATGAACGACTCGATCGGTGGCACTTTCTTTTTTCGCCGTCACCACAGCCAACATCGGCGTTGATCTCGGAAATTTATTTTGACATCGAGGAAGACTTCCCTGGTGGTTTCCAGGTCGAGGGCAACATTTTGCTCTACCCCGAGGTTGACGCCACCGAAGGATTTGGATTTGATTCAGAATCTGGGGAGAGCATTGTCTATACCAGTGACTACCTGCCAACGAGTGGGGTACTAGAAATCGGAAACGAAGAGATTTCGGTCAAGGCGATTGAACTCGATGGTCTTGAAATCACTCGACTGTTCACTTCCGAGCGGCTCTGGAAACTGTTCAGTAATCGACTCATGAGCTACCTGACCAGTGGGTACATCGCTACCTACATGCGCGATCTGGAGCTCTTGGAAGGTGACCCGAACTATCACGTCGCCGAGAATTTTGATTTTTCAGTCAGGGTATACCATCGCTTGCGGCTCATCAGTTCCGTTACCTCGCATCTCATGGAGCACCCATCGAGTAACGCCAGCACGATTGCTACCGCGTTAAGGATGGATGCGTCGTTCGTGACAAAGTTGCTCGAAAGTGAGACTGAGCACTTCGCCAGCTCCGGTAATGGGAAGAATCCACCCAAGTGGACTGCAGTTGGTAATCCCGTTCGTAGCTTCAGCGACGAGTTCTCAGATGAAGAAAGGTTGGAGGTTGATCTCCGACTCTGGGTGTCAATCTGCAAAGACGTAGTGGCCACAATTGTCAAGAGCGCCTATGAACGTGAAGAACTTG
>CAIKZX010000060.1 GCA_903832015.1 uncultured Actinomycetes bacterium | reverse complement strand
TTCAAGAGTGCCTTCATCAGTATGTTTTTGGTACCGGCATTCGCGATAATGACCCTAGTAGCACCACTCGAAACGGCCACCAGGGCCGCCTTGGCCTTTGGAATCATTCCCCCACTCGCACTTCCGCCTTCAACCATTTCGGTCAGTTCGTCGAAAGTGACCCGATTCAGGCCGGAGTTGGCGTCATTCACGTCAGCCCTAAGTTGGTCTACGTCACTCAAGAGAAATAGTGCATCCGCACGTAGAGAAGAGGCTGTGGCTCCCGCTAATTCATCAGCATTACAATTTAACATCTGACCCTCGGAATCCATGACCACGGGACTGAGGACCGGAACGTAGCCTGCCCCCCAAAGCGTCTCGATGAGAGAGGGGTTCACGTTCAGGTCATGAGCGACAAGCTGCCAAGGCCCACCCAAGGAACTCGCCTGTACTTGACCTCCGTCAAATCCCCGCAAGCCAACGCATGGTATGCCCCGTGCATTGAGCGCCGTCACGATTGCCGCGTTGACTCCCGCCAGCGCAGTCTGAATTATCGAGACGGATTGGGAGGTCGTGACTCGGAGGCCATCGATATATTCCGTTTCGAGACCGGACAAGAGCAACGCTTGGTCTATTTGGGGTCCCCCGCCATGAATAACGCAGACCGAATGACCCTGGCTAGCTAATGCGACCAAATCTTCAGCGAGCGAGAGCAGGACGTTATTACTGGCCGACAGGTCAGTAAGGCTATGACCTCCGAGTTTCACAACGTACCTCACGGCGTAACCCCACTCATTGGTAGGCCCAGTATTTCTTCCTGACCGGTGGCGACATTCCACGCCTGAATTGCTTGACCCGCCGCACCCTTAATCAGATTGTCAAGAGAACTCATCATGATCAAGGTTTGAGTGCGCTTATCAACTCGAGCGCTCAAAAAGCACAAATTTGAGCCAACTGGATCTTTCAGAGTTGGGGGTTCTGCGCAAACCACAACGAACGGGTCTGATTGATAGTGCTCCGTGAGCAGTTGTAAAGCCTCATCGGAGTCGCCCGCGTTCTGCGTTAGCGGGGCGTATGCGGTTACGAGCATCCCACGAGAAGTCGGTACTAAATGAGGTGTGAAGAGAATCTCCAGACCCAATTCTTGTTCCATCTCGGGCGTGTGACGATGGTCACTCAAGCTGTACGCCTCGGCATTGCCCGAGAGTCGTGAGAATTGGAGTCGCTCTTGAGCGCCGCGACCCGCCCCTGAAGTACCCGAGAGCGCATTGACCACGACTCCCTTCTTGCTAATCCAACCCGCGTCAGCGAATGGCCCAATCGCGAGTGCGCTCGCCGTCGGATAGCAACCTGGCGACGCGATTAATTCAGCGCCATGTAGTTCCTCTCGGTGACGCTCCACCAAACCGTAGATCGCTTGACTCAGCAACTCAGGTGCTTCATGGGATTTTGCGTACCAGTGGGCGAAGACGTCGGCGTTACGGAGTCGAAAGTCGGCTCCCAAATCAACGCACATAACTCCACGGGTTCGCAACTTCTTGACAATCGTCTGTGAATGTCCGTGGGGCATGGCGAGAAAAGCTAAATCAAAATCAAGGTCCGAGGCGGTCGCGGTGTCAACAAAGTACAGGTTCGGGTAGAGCGCCGCGAGAGCCGGTTGGTGGGTGGCCACCGACTTTCCCGCGTTCGATTCGGCAACCGCCGCAACAATCTCTAACTCTGGGTGCCCCGCCGCCAAGCGCAACAGCTCCGCACCGGCGTATCCACTGGCCCCAAATATGACTGTCCTCATAGGTGCAATTTTACTCACACCAGAGGTCATTTATGCAAGTCCTCTCTTTTGGGGTATGGTGGACCAATGACCCGCCGTGGATTCTGGCTTTTTACTGCCCTTTCAGTCCTTTGGGGCATTCCGTATTTACTCATCCGCGTGGCGGTGAGGCAAGTAGATCCCAGTGTGCTGGTCTTGGCTCGAACCTTGCCGGCTTCACTTCTCTTATTGCCCCTGGTCATCTATCGACGTGAATTTTCCTCCATGGTGAAGAATCTCAAGTGGATCGTCATCTTTGGCGTCATCGAGTTCGGTGTCCCTTGGTACTTCATGGGGACGGTTGAAAAACACGTAACCAGTTCCTTTACCAGTTTGATGATTGCAACCGTACCCCTCTTCTCCTTGGTGATTTCCAAAATTCGAAAGGTGCAGGAGAACATGACCATCCAGCGTTGGTCGGGACTCGCTATTGGCGCTGCGGGCATTCTAAGTCTCGTCGGATTCGACGTTCGTGGGAGTGCGCTAAAATGGGCGGGATTGATGCTTCTCGTTTGCGTCGGGTACGCGGCCGGTCCGGTAATTCTGGCGACGAAAGTACGTGAGGTGGCCGGGATAGCGGTGGTGGCCGGCGCGACCGGTGTTGTGGGGTTGCTCTGGATTCCCTATTCCGTCTCGCATTGGCCGCACGCGGTGGCCCTGAAGACCGTCCTCGCTCTCGCCGCTCTTTCAGTCGCCTGCACGGTTGGGGCATTTCTAGTTTTCTTCGAACTCATCAAAGAAGTTGGTGCAGCCCGAGCGACTGTAGTGACCTATATGAATACCGCTATTGCGGTGGTGCTGGGCATTGTCTTCCTCAACGAGCCCCTGACTACCGGCATCGCGATTGGTTTTCCGCTAGTTCTCGTAGGCAGTTACTACGCGACCGGGAGCAATAGTAGGGCTACGTCCAAATCCACTAACCGAGTTTAGGAATTAATTAAAGTGAGCAGCTCATGTCCTGCCCGCAACAAAGGGGTGACTTAATCTTCCCCTGACACTCGGGGCAGCGAGATATTTGAACGGCTTCACCACTGTCCAGCGTCAACGAATCATTGACCAGCGGTTGGTTGCATTTTGCGCAGGTCGCGTGAACCGACATGCCACATTTTGTGCAGTAATACGTTGCAATCATCTTGGACTCTTCTCTCGTGATCAAATTTTTGCGTTAGGCGAGAACTGTTTTAGCATACCCCGAGAATCCGTCAATTTTCGGATTAAGGAATAAGTAGGGTTCTTAGGGCTTTTCCGCTCTGCAGATCGTCCAAAGCCTGGACCGCTTCCGATAGCGGACGACGTCCATAAATCATCTCGTCCAGCAACAGTTCACCATTCATATATCTGTCCACCAATTTTGGCAGGTCTATGTGTGCTCGTACGCTTCCGTAATTTGACCCCAGAATCTTCTGATCTGCCTCAGCGAGAACTAAGGGCTCAAAACTGGCCCGAGCGCCCGTTGGCGGCAAACCAACCACGACCGCCGCCCCGCCCAGACCCAACATTTCAATAGCCTGCTCGGTGGTTCTAGTCATCCCAATCGCATCGAATACGTAATCCGCACCATCGGGGAGTAACTCTCGGACGAGCTCAACTGGGTCTGAGCCCGTAACGTTGATTCCGTTAGTCGCACCAAGAAGTCGAGCCAGATTGATCTTTTCGTCCAGCAGATCAATTGCAATAATTTGATCCGCACCGGCCAAGCGGGCTCCTTGAACGACCGACAGCCCAACGCCGCCACACCCGATGACGACCACGGTCGAGCCACGCTCTACCTGGGCGGTATTTGTGACCGAGCCAACACCAGTGGCCACCGCACACCCCACAATTGCGAGTGTGTCTATCGGAGCGTCCTCTCTAACTTTGATGGCGCCCAGCGCTGGCACAATCGCCTCATCAGCGAAGGAAGAAACACCCAAATAGTGGTGCAAGATTTGTCCGTTTCGCCGCAAGCGAGAGGTTCCGTCTTGCAACACGCCTCCAGGAGCAACAATTGTGGCCGCCACCTGGCATCGTGCTTCCTTTCCGGCCAGGCAATAGCGACACTTCCCGCATGGAGCGACCCAGGACAAAATGACGTGATCGCCCTCTTTGAGGCCAGTAACGCCCTCCCCGAGTTCGATTATGACGCCCGATCCCTCATGGCCCATGACCAAAGGCACTGGTGGTTCCCACTCACCGCGACGAACGTGTAGGTCTGAGTGGCAAACACCCCCCGCCGCAATTTTGACCTTAACCTCACCAGGACCGGGATGACCAAGCTCGACATCGCAATACTCAATGGGTTCATTAACTCCGGTGAAAACAATGGCTTTCATACGTTGGCTCGATTCTGATGGCGTTTAACTAATACAACCCAGTGAAAACTCCAAGTTCTCCCGCGGGACTGAAGGCTTGCTGGCGCTCCAACAATGTAATCCACAGATGGCGCACGTTCAAGGATTCAAGCAAGGTGACGGCCTCCGAAAAAACTCCCAAAATTCCGCATTCCCGGAATGCAAACTAGCTGGAATATACGCAGCTCACGCGCGGTTCGCCGTCAACTACGAGCCATACATGTCCAGGCGTATGGGCCAGCTCGACCACGTGTCCGGCCTCCACCGGACCATGGTGGACTACCGTCACCTCGGAAACTTCACATTTCACGACCTCGGTTATGGCCTGCCAAATGGCGGCGTTGTTTACGTGACCGACAATGTCAAGATCCGCGTGCCTCAATGACCACGATTCGCGAACGGACTGTGGATCAAGAACGGGCCTCTCCACCTTCCCCGAAATCTTTCGTCCATTCAGGGCCTCTCCAAACACGCTGAAGAACGATTCCTTGAGGCGAACGGGGACTCCTCGACGATCAATCGGCACCCACAAGGAACTGGCCTCGACCTGAAGCTGGCCCTCGAAGTAGATATTCGTCCGACGTTCGGCCCAGGCGGCGCCGTAACCTCCGCACCATGTTTTTAGCGTGATCTGGTTCTTGTACCGGGGCCATTGCCCTCCTGGGACAACTCGCATTGCCGTGCGACGGACCACCCACGTGTCCTCATCTCCAATACCGGTATTGTCCCAGTCGTCGGTCGCGATGTCCTGCAAGAACCTTGCCGCAGCATCTAGACGCAAGGTGCCATTGGCGTAGGTATCGGACAGCCGAACACGAAAATCTTCCTCGAACTGCCGCCCCTGGGAGTGGGGCGGGACAAACTCAAGTGCTGAACTCACTGGGTCCTAAGCTCAGCGCCAAGAGTGCT
>CAIKZX010000059.1 GCA_903832015.1 uncultured Actinomycetes bacterium | reverse complement strand
TTTCGAGCCAGAACTTGTTTTGACGCGACAGGTTGCTTGTTGCCTCGTCGGCCTTGGAAGGTAAACACAGAAAGTAGTCCAGCAAGTTGAGCTGGTTCAAGATTTTCAAGAATCCCCGCAGCGACCGTTTCAGCAATCAAAAGATCATTTTCATGGTAGATCGAACGTAGTAATTGTCCTTGGGCGTTTAACTTCCAGCCCTCGGCGTAGCCGAGTTCATCCAGGACCCTCCATCGAACCGTCAACTGCTCTTTCAGCGGCCGCTTTGAACCGGATGGGCGTTGGTCTGTCTCGAATTGTGCGAAGCTGCGCTGTATGACCTCGAGGGCCATTTCTTGATCGAAGTGGTTCATCAGGTTTGCCGTAAAGTTGTAGGTCGGTCGAAAAGAAGAATGCAGGTCTGAGGGTGCTGCCAGGGCGACCCGCCCGACATCGGCGAGTGACAACTCCGGGGAATAACAGATAACCGCGTGACCCTCATCATCCAAGCCCCTTCGACCAGCACGACCAGTCATCTGCTTGAATTCGCCTGAAGTGAGAAAATTCCGGCCGGCGTCAGAGTATTTGCTGAACCGCTCCAAGACCACAGTCCGCGCAGGCATATTGACTCCCAGGGCCAATGTTTCAGTGGCATACACCACGCTAAGAAGTCCCCGCTCAAAGCAACGTTCGACGACCTCTCGAAAGGCCGGGACCATCCCAGCATGGTGCGCGGCTACACCTCGTCGGAGCGAATCCAGAAACTCGGCGTACTCCAATGCCTGGAGATCTTCTCGAGAAAAGTTGGCGAGGCGCTCCTCTGCTAGGTCGCCAATTTCCTTGCGCTGATCAGGGGTTGTGAACAGTAAGCCATCCCTCCTGGCTTGTCGCACGGCATCGTCGCAGGCCGCCCTTGAAAAGATGAAGACGATTACGGGGAGCAGGCTTTGATTCTCCAGTGCCATTAGCAACTCACTGCGACGAGGACTTCTAAACATGGGTGGCGGAGCGGAGCTCTTGTCACCATGCCATTTTGGTCCCGGTCGAAATTTGCGGGTGTTTTTTGTCAGGTTATCAATCCGACGTGCTTCTTCACTAAGGCGGTCGTCGTCGAGCAAGTCAACGATTTCCGCGGAGGTGTTACCACGGCGCATGATGGCGTAATGATTGTGCAAATCGATGGGGCGAGTCACCTCTTTGATGACACTCGTTTCTCCGCGTATTGAACCCAGCCATTGTCCGAGAAATTCAGCGTTACCGATGGTCGCCGACAGTGCAACGAACTGCACCGCTCCGGGAGCCAAATTCAGCACCTCTTCACACACTCCACCGCGAAACGGGTCTTGAAGATAATGGACCTCGTCCAAAATCACAGTTCCCAAGTCGTAGAGCTGATCAGACTCGGTGAGAATCATGTTTCGTAGAACTTCCGTGGTCATGACCACAATTGGGGCAGTTCGATTAATGGAGGTATCCCCCGTCAGCAACCCAACTTGCCTCTCCCCAAAAAGTCCGCAGAGCTCGTTGAACTTCTGATTCGACAACGCTTTCAATGGGGTTGTGTAGAAAGACCGTTTGGAATGTTCCATAGTTCGTCCAATTGCGTAATTGGCAACGAGGGTCTTACCCGAACCGGTGGGGGCGCTGACCAAGACGTTTACGCCCTTGTCAATGGCGTCGATTGCTTCGATTTGGAATCGATCAAGTCCAAAACCAAGGGCCTCTACGAATTTCTCGCGATAGACCAGTGTCACTTCTTCCCCAATAATCGACCCACGCCAATGGCGAGGAAGTAGAAAAAGACTAAGGGCAATCCCAGGGCAAACATGGAGAGCGGATCACCGCTGGGGGTGATTAGAGCCACGGCGATAGTAATCAAGATAATCGCGTACCGCCACTGTCGAAGTAGTCCCCGAGGTGTGACCAGGTCGGCTAGTTGTAGTGCCACTAACGCGACGGGGAATTCAAAAGTAAGACCGAAGGCGACGAGCATGAGAAGGAATAAATTGATGTACTGGCTCGGACTGTAGTAGGTGGTTAGTTGCTGCCCACCTATATTTTGGAGCCAAGTGATGGCTGCACTGAAACTTAAATAAGCAGTGGTCGCCCCCATGAGAAAAAACAGAACCGAGGCAGCGACAAAACTGAGGGCGTAGGCTCGCTCTCGTTTTTTGAGTCCAGGTGTGATGAATCGCCAACTGTGCCAAAAAATCGCAGGAAGGCCTATGAGCAAGGCAAAGTAAATTGCGACCTTAATTCGAACCGAGAGGCCCTCAAGGGGGTTGGTCACCAGAAAATTGCAGTGCTTAGGTGAAACTCTGCAGTAGGGGTGCTGCAAGAGGGTTAGGAGTTGTGGGTAAAGCATAAAGCCAACAACAACACCCACGCTTAAGACTAAAAACATTTGCAGCAGGCGACTTCGCAATTCCTTTAAGTGCTCGCTCAGAGGCATTGAAGCGGAGTTTCTTCCGAAATGAATTGCCATCAGTTGAGCCCTGGGTCGCTGTGAGAATCGGTAGCTGGTCGGTTGCTTGCAGGGGGTTTGGGCCTTTCGACGAATTCTGGACCTTCATCGGTTGTTGCATTGGATTTATCTGCCAACTGATCGAGAATTGAACTGGGTTTGCGGACGTATTTTCCCAAGGAGTCCGAAGAGGGTAAGTTCGGAATGACTTCGCGGACTTCTGACTCTAGGCGACGCTGCCACGAGCGAAAGAGTGACCAGAATCGACCAACTTTTTGTGCCGCCTCCGGTAATTTGTCGGGGCCAAGGAAAATGACCACCACGAAGATGATGATCAGAAGCTTTATTGCGCTTAGATTAAACACAGCGCCATCTTAGAATCTGAGTGAATCAGAACCATCCGATGCGACTGATGGGCCATATTCGCACGAAGGCTTTCCCAATTATGTCCGACTTAGGTACGGTTCCCCAGTACCTCGAATCACAACTGTTGTTGTGATTGTCGCCCATCACAAAGTAGGTACCGGCCTTTACGGTGGTAGGTGAAATCGCCGGCCCTAAAGGCTCAGTGTGACTCCAGGCCTCGTGCAATCTCTTGCCATTTACGAAAATGGTGTTCATCGACGAAGATAGATGGTCACCTGGAAGCCCAATCACTCGCTTGACCAAGTCGGTGACGGGTTCCCCACCGCAATTTTCCGTTGGCGGAGCCTTGAAAACGACAATGTCACCTCGATGGATTGAACCGAAGTCAACACTCAATTTGTTGACGACGATCCGATCGCCAATTTGGAGTGTGGGCTCCATCGATCCTGATGGAATGTAAAAGGTTTGAAAAAGATAACTACGAATGACGAGGGACGCGAGCAGGGCAATTATTACAATCAGAACCCATTCGCGAAACATACGTGTCTTGTGGTGTTTGGGACCGAGAATTCGTGAAAACCATCCACCGGTCGGCTCGGGGCTTTCGTAACCAAACATGCCTTTACCCTAGTCGAGAGATGGTTTACGTTCGATTGAAGACAGTAGCTTTTCGAAGCGTTCATCGGTTCTTTTAAAGGGGTCTTTTAAGAGCACCGTTCGCTGCATTTCATCATTCAATTTCAAGTGGACCCAGTCAACCGTGAAGTCGCGTCGGTTTTCTTTGGCCTTCTTTATGAAGGCCCCTCGCATTCGCGCTCGAGTCGTCTCCGGTGCCGTTGTTATTGCTTGCTCAATTTTCTCGTCTGTCACCTGACGTCTCATAATGCCCTTTGCCGCCATCTGGTGATACAACCCTCGGTGAGGGTTCGTGTCGTGATAAAGAAGGTCCAGCAGGGCTAACTTTGGAGAATCCAATGTAAGGCCGTCTCGCGCTGATGCGCGTTCGATGAGTTGCAATTTTGCAATCCAATCGACTCGGTCCGCAAGTTCTAGCGGACTCCGCTGATAAGTTTCGAGCGTTTCGCGCCACACCGGAAGGGCCAACTGCTGGTCTTCTGGCAGCTCTCTTTCTACCGCAAAAATTTCCGCTCGCTCGAGTAGATCGAACTGGATGTCGAGTGGGGTCATCCTGCGACCATTGGCGAGCGCCAGGGTTTGCTCACTCCATAAGTCGTAACTCATATTTCGAAGGGAATCGATAGGAGATTCCAAACTCAGGTCTCTGAGAATGGTTGACTTATCCTCAATCATTGCGAGGACAATGCAAGCGGTGGCGACCTTCAAATAGGTGGCGTACTCGCTCATATTCGAGTCACCAATAATCACGTGTAGTCGCCGGTAACGCTCCGGATCGGCGTGAGGTTCGTCTCGAGTGTTAATAATCGGGCGCGAGCGGGTGGTGGCCGA
>CAIKZX010000058.1 GCA_903832015.1 uncultured Actinomycetes bacterium | reverse complement strand
TGTACGTAGGGTGCGAGGAGGTCAATAACCTTGATGCCGGTTTCAAACATTGTGGCGCGGGGCTCGAGTTGGTCGAACGATGGTGGGTTACGGTGAATTTCCCAGTGGTCCTCGACTGGCCCAATGTTGTCGGTGTCGAGTGATTGGCCAATTACGTTAAAGACGTGACCGAGTACTGCGTCACCCACGGGAACGGAGATTCCCTTGCCATTCTGGCGGACTATGGCGCCACGAACGAGTCCGTCGGTTGGCTTCATGCAAACGCAACGAACTCGGCCTTCGCCAATCTGCTGGGCCACTTCGGCGGTAACGGTCACGGTGACGCCATCAATAACGATGTCCATCTCGACTGCGTGGTTGATCTCGGGCAGCGAGTGGGGTGGGAACTCCACGTCCACTACGGGCCCGGCGATGGCAACAACTCGCCCGGTCTCCAGGGTGTGCTTATCTGAGGCAATTGTCATCTGTATCTCACTTTCTCGAGCGGAGCGCTTCGGCGCCGCTCACGATTTCCATAATTTCGGTGGTGATCGAGTCCTGACGGGCTCGGTTCATAATGCGGGTCAGGGTTTGACGCAGTTCATCTGCGTTGTCAGTAGCGGCGGCCATGGCGCGCTGCTGCGAGACGTGGAAGGAGGCGGCGCCTTCCAGGAGGGCCGCATAAATTTCGCTCACGAGGGCCCGAGGTGCGAGTTCCACCAGTAGCTGCTCAACCTCCGGTTCGAATTCGGTGTAGCCGATGAGCTTCTTAGGTGCACTCTCGTCAACCATGATTTCGGGTACTTGGAGGGGCAACAGTTGACGAGTTCCCACCTGCTGCGACGCGGCCGAAAGGAAATTGGTCGAAACCATTAACACCTGCTCGACCTCTCCATCGATGTAGGGCTCGGCGACAGCTCCCGCCACCCGACGAGCGTCCTTAAAGGTTGGCTTGTCAGAGAAACCAGCGAAGCTCTGGGTGATTTCGAAACCACGGAACTTAAAGTAAGCCGGAGCCTTTTTGCCAATCGTGAAGAGCCGAACGGACACTCCCTGGCTTTGCAATTGGCGGATTAAGCGCTCTCCCGCTCGCATCGCCGAGGAGTTGTAGGCACCGCTGAGTCCGCGGTCTCCAGTAATAACCAATACCGCAGTGCTGGTCACCTTCTCTGGCAACTGCAACAGTGCCTTGGCACCAGCGGGGTCGCTCTTTACCGCTTCGAGGACGATGTGTCGCATGCCCTCTTTGTATGCACGATTCTGCGCGATGCGCGCTTGACTCTTAGAGATCTGAGAGGCGGCGATGAGTTCCATAGCCTTGGTGATTTTGCGCGTTGCCGCTACCGACTTAATGCGTCGACGCAGAATTCTTTCTTGTCCACCAGCCATGGTTCCTCCTTTCCTCTCGTCTCGTTAACTTCGACTACTTCGTTACCGCAAAGCCGTCCACGAAGGACTTCAGTGCAGCGTCGAGAGTAGCGGTTTCGGGCAAAGTACCCTTGGTCTTGATTTGGGTCAGCATGTCCGCGTGCTTGGCACGGAAGGTCTGCAGCAGTTCTTGCTCAAAGCGACGCACGTCAGCCACGGGCACGGTGTCGAGCCAGCCACGAGTACCGGCGTAAATTACGATGCACTGCTCTTCCACCGGTACCGGGGCGTTCAATCCCTGCTTCAAGAGTTCCGTCAAACGGTACCCTCGGTCGAGTTGCTGCTGAGAGGACTTGTCCAGTTCAGATCCGAAGGTCGCAAAGGACTCGAGGTCACGGAACTGAGCCAGGTCAATCTTCAAGGTACCGGCCACGGGCTTCATGGCCTTAATTTGAGCTGCTCCACCGACACGCGATACGGAGTTACCGACGTTGATCGCGGGACGTACACCCGAGTAGAAGAGGTCGGACTCGAGGAACACCTGACCGTCGGTGATTGAAATCACGTTGGTGGGGATGTAAGCCGAGATGTCGCCCGCCTTGGTTTCGATAATTGGCAGTGCGGTGAGTGAACCACCGCCTAGCTCGTCGCTCAACTTCGCAGCACGCTCCAAGAGGCGCGAGTGCAAGTAGAAGACGTCTCCGGGGTACGCCTCGCGGCCTGGTGGGCGACGAAGCAAGAGTGAAATCTGTCGGTAGGCCTCAGCCTGCTTGGAGAGGTCGTCGTACACCACCAGGGCGTGCTGACCGTTGTCCATCCACTCCTGACCGATTGCGCAACCGGCGTAAGGGGCTAGGAATTTGAATGGTGCGGGGTCTCCCGCCGAAGCCACCACCACCACGGTGTATTCCATTGCGCCGTGGTCCTCGAGGGTCTTAACGGTCTGCGCCACCGATGAATTCTTCTGACCAACGGCGACGTAAATGCACTTCACGCCATTGCCCTTTTGGTTCAAAATGGTGTCGATTGCCACGGTGGTCTTGCCAGTCTTGCGGTCACCAATGATGAGTTCACGCTGACCACGACCAATTGGAGTCATGGCGTCGATGGCTTTGATTCCAGTCTGGAGGGGCTCACCGACGGGCTGGCGCCCAGTGATGCCGGGGGCCTGGATCTCCATGCGGCGCTCCTTGGCGCCCACGAGTGGTCCCTTGCCGTCAATGGGCTCGCCCAGTGCATTCACTACGCGGCCCAAGAGGGCATCACCCACGGGCATCGACAAGATGCGTCCGGTGGCCTTAACCACCTGCTCCTCTTCGATTCCGTCTACGGCACCGAGAACTACGGCGCCGATGGTCTCTTCGTCGAGGTTCATGGCGAGACCTACGGTGCCATCTTCGAACTCGAGGAGTTCGTTGACCTTGGCCGATGGAAGACCCGATACACGGGCAATACCGTCTCCGACCTCCACAACACGGCCCACCTGTTCGGCACCCACGGCGGGGTTGAACTCGGTGACGTGCTTGCGCAGTGCATCGGTGATTTCGCTCGCGCTAATAATGAGCTCAGTCATCACATTTTCCTTTTCTTAGTCGTTTGAAACGAGGGTCGATTCGAATATGCGTCCCGCAGAAACTGCGTCGCGCAAACTACCTAGACGACCCTTAATAGAGGCATCTAGACGGAGGTCGCCCACCTCGACGATGACGCCACCCAGAAGGGCTGCATCTTCGGCGATTTGGAGTTCCACGTTTTTTCCGGTGAGCGCCGCAAGGGATGCGACAAGCTCAGCTTGGCTGGCCTGATCGAGGGCGCGGGCGGTGTGCACCCGAGCTACTCGCCAGTCACGAACCTTAGCCACATAGTCAACGAGGTAGTCCAGCGTCCCCACGACATCGCGGGGGCGTCCTCCCTCGAGAACAAAGCGCGCTAACTCCCAAGCGGGCTCGACGACCTTGCCCTTAAGCAAGGCCTCAGCGGTACCCACGCGAGAAGCGAGTGGCGCGTCCCGGTCCAGCAGAAGTCGTCGCAGTTCAAGATTGCTCTCAATGGTGCGGGCCCAACGGAAGAGTTCCTCCTCAATGGCGGCGAAGGCTGAGGTCTCATGACGGTCTAGGACCGCGTCAGCAAAACCCGCCACTCGACGTCGCGCATCCAACAGGCTTAAGTTCCGGTGGTCAATAACTCCCGCCTGGGCGAAGGTCCGAGCGAGGTAGCTGAGTTCAGCAATCTCGTGGGGCACCTCTTGGGCGGGGGTTGAGGCGGCGGTGTAGACCGCAAGTCGAAGGGTCGCTTCGCACACCTTGTCGTGCAACAGATCCAGAAGAATCTGAGCTCGAATGGGGGCGAGCAGCGAGGTATCGGTCAACATTGCGCGCAGGTCTGGTCGAGCGAGCACAGTCTCTTCTAGCGACGCGAGTTCACTGACTACCGTGGCGAGCACGGACTTGTCAGCTACTTCGAGAAGCGCGGAAGCGAAACCTTCGACCTGAGGCAGCATGATTACTTGTTCGATCCCTTGCCGGCTTCGGCCACGAGGGAGGCAACGGCCTCACGTACTAGGTCCTGGTGCGCAGTCTGGTCAACCTCACGGCCAACAATCTTGGCTACGAGCTCGAAGACGATTTCACCCATCTTGGCACTGGCCTCATCGATGGCGCGCTGACGAGCCTGGGCTACTTCCGAGTCGGCGTTAGCCAGAATTCGGTCGTACTCGGTTTGTCCTCGCGTCCCCGACTCAGCCTTGATCTGGTCCGAGGTGGCCTGGGCACTCGCGACGATTTCGCGCGCTTGGTCTCGAGCGGCGCTCAAGAGCTTTTCGCGCTCATCACCCGCGGCCGCGGCTTGCGCCTGGGCCTGGTCAGCCGCCTCGAGGGCGGTGCGAATCTTGTCCTGACGTTCAACAATTGACTTGTTGAGAACGGGCAGGACCTTATTCTTCATGACCCACAGGATCGCCAGCACAACAACAACTTCGACAATGAAGGTGCCATTAGGCAAGAGGAATAGCGACGTTGCAATCATCTCGTATGACCTTTACTCGTAGGGATAGGGAAACGTGAGCGTGAGCTCAAGTGTGGACTATTGCGCCTTGAAGACGTAAACGAACACGACCAAGAACACGAG
>CAIKZX010000057.1 GCA_903832015.1 uncultured Actinomycetes bacterium | reverse complement strand
GCGTGAAGAAGGTCGACGTATTGGTACGTGGCCCCGGATCAGGTCGTGAGACTGCCATTCGCTCCATTGCCGCTGCCGGTATTGAAGTTGTTGCCATCAAAGACGTGACGCCGTTGCCCCACAACGGCTGCCGTCCCAAGAAGCGCAAGCGCGCTTAAGGAGTTAGGAAAATGGCTCGTTATACCGGACCCGTTTGCCGACTCTGTCGTCGCGAACGCACCAAATTGTTCTTGAAGGGTGAGCGTTGCTTCACCCTGAAGTGCCCCGTTGCTGAAAACTCAGACCGTCAAAAGCGCGCATTCCCACCAGGGATGCACGGCCGCGACCGTCAGCGTCAGGGATCGGAATACTTGGGTCAGCTGCGTGAAAAGCAGAAGGCTCGTCGTATCTACGGTCTGCTCGAACAGCAGTTCCGTAATCTCTACGAAGAGGCCAGCCGTCGTCCCGGAATGACCGGTACGAACCTGTTGCAGTTCCTTGAACTGCGTCTCGACAACGTCGCCTACCGTGCCGGCTGGGGCGCTTCGCGCGCCCAGGCTCGCCAGTTCGTTCGCCACGGTCACGTGACCGTGAACGGTAAGCGCGTGACGATTCCCTCGTACCGCGTTCGCCCCGGTGAAGTAGTGGCCCTCAAGCCCGTAACCCGTGAGAACTCTTTCGTGAAGCGCAACCAAGACATGCTCGACCGTACCGTTCCTGGTTGGCTCGAGGCGGGGGAGAACGGTTTCGCCGTGACCATCCGCGTGGTGCCCCAGCGTGAGCAGATTGACGAATCGATTAAAGAGCAACTCATCGTTGAGTTGTACTCCAAGTAATAACACTTAAAAGAACCCCGAGGAGTTTGTATGTTAATTATCCAGCGCCCCACCATCGAAGCACTAGGCAATGAGGTCTCGAACCGTCAGAGCTTCGCGGTTGGACCACTCGACCCAGGCTTTGGTCACACGCTGGGCAATAGCCTGCGTCGCACCTTGCTCTCGTCGATTCCTGGCGCCGCCGCTACGCGCGTCAAGTTCGACGGTGGCGTTGTCCACGAGTTCAGCACCATCGAAGGGGTCAAGGAGGATGTCCAGGACATCTGCTTGAACCTCAAGGACCTTCTCATTCGCTCCGTCAGCGATGAGCCCGTGGTGGTACGCCTAGACAAGAAGGGCGAGGGCGAAGTTACCGCCGCTGACCTTGTCTTGAGCTCAGACGTTGAAGTGTTGAACCCCACGCTGCACCTCGCCTCACTCACCAGCGCTAAGAGCTCATTGAGCTTTGAGCTCACCGTGGAGCGCGGCAAGGGTTACGTCGGCGCCGACGGCAACAAGGGTGCGGGCACTATCGGGGTTATCCCGTTGGACGCAATCTTCACCCCCGTTCGTCGCGTGAGCTTCGAAATTGAGCCCGTTCGTGTAGAGCAGAGCAAGGACTTTGACCGTCTAGTTATCGAGGTCGAGACTGACGGCACCATTACCCCTCGTGAGGCCCTGGCCTCTGGTTCAAAGACGTTGGGCCAGCTCATTGGCCTGATCACCGAGATGGACTCTGAGGCTCCCGCCCTAGAGCTCGGCGACGTTGGAACAGCACAGGCGGCCGCCAGTGAGCTCGACATTCGCATTGAGGAGTTGGGTCTTACCGAGCGTTCACGCAACTGCTTGAAGCGTGCCGGTATCAACACCATCGCTCAGCTCGTCAATGCCACCCAGCAGGACCTGACCTCGATCACCAACTTCGGTCAGACCTCACTGAAGGACGTCACCGACCGTCTCGCCGAGCGCGGATTGTCACTGCGAGTAGAGGAATAAGTCATGCGCGGAGCACCAATTAAGGGCAAGCGCTTCGGCGGATCAAGTGCTCACCAGAAGGCCATGTTTGGCAACCTGGTGGCGCAGATGATTGCGGCTGAGGGCATTGTCACCACTGAGGCCAAGGCCAAAGCCCTTCGTCCCGTTCTCGAGAAGGTTGTTACCGCCGCGAAGAACTCGCCCGAAGGTTCAGTTCACGCGCACCGTCGCGTTGTTGCGTTAATTCGTGACAAGGACATGACTCACAAGTTGTTCACCGAGATTGCCCCTCGTTACAAGGAGCGTCCTGGCGGTTACACCCGCATCTTGAAGCTTGGAACGCGTCAGGGCGACAACGCTCCAATGGCGCGCATTGAGTTCGTCTAAACCCACTCACGCAGCCAGCCAACGCTGGCGTCTCGACCTCGCGTATGACGGTCGCGGCTTTAATGGTTTTGCCTATCAGCCCCGCCACGAAACTGTGGTGGGGCTTTTACGCGAAACACTACAAACCACCCTGCAACTCGCCGAACCACCCGCCATCGTTGGTGCGGGACGCACCGATACGGGAGTGCACGCTCTAAGCCAGACCATCAGTCTGGACCTCCCCTCGCCACTCTTTAAGTCAGTTCGTGAACCCGAGGCCGACCGATTGATGAAGTCGTTAAATAAACAGTTGAGGGGCCGAATAAAGATTCTCCGGGCTGAGCCGGTTAGCGAAGAGTTTCACGCTCGGTATTCGGCGACCTGGCGGGAGTACCGCTACCTAGTCTTTGAGGATTCTCGGCCCAATCTCAATTACGCCTCCGAGTGGTCCTGGTCGATTCCGGGACCCCTAAATGTACGGTCAATGAACCGTGCCGGCAAAGCCGCACTCGGTACTCATGACTTTCGGGCCTTTTGCCGCAAGAAAGAGGGAACGAGCGGGGAAGACCCCATCATTCGCAAGGTCCTAGCCCTGAAATGGGAGAGATTGGCCGATAATTGGGCCATGACCCCGGAATCTCGTGAGGTAACGAAGCTAACCATTCGGGCGCAATCCTTCTGCCACAACATGGTCCGATGCCTGACCTCAACGATGGTGGAGATCGGGCTGGGGGAACTGCCCGAAAACACCATTGCTGAGCGTCTGGAGAGCCTTTCCCGGGACTTTTTACCCCCTCCCGCGCCCCCACAGGGTTTGGCCCTAGTGGCGGTGGGATACCCCAATTTGCCTAAACCGATCAAAAAATCCTAAGATAGTTATCCCTTCGAAAGACCCCTGGGAAATTCGAAATGTTCGCTGAAGGAAATATTGTGCGCACTTACACACCAAAAGTAGAAGAGATTACGCGCGAGTGGCACGTAATTGACGCCGAGGGACTCATCCTTGGCCGCCTCTCCACCGTCGCCGCTACGTTGCTACGCGGGAAGCACCGCGTCTTCTACGCGCCACACATTGACACCGGTGATAACGTCATCGTGATCAACGCCGACAAGGTTGTCGTCACCGCTAACAAACTCGCGCAGAACAAGCACTGGCGTCACTCGGGTTACCCCGGTGGTATTCGTTCGACGACTTGGCAGAAAATGTTCGACGAAGATCCCGTCCAGTTGGTCACCAAGTCAATTGGTGGCATGGTGCCAAAGAACCGTTTGGGCCGTGCTCAGATGGGCAAGCTTTTTGTGTACAAGGGCGCTGAGCACCCTCACATCGCTCAGCAACCCAAGATGTTTGACACCTCGGCAGTTCGTCGCGGTTAAGGAGAAAATTCGTGTCTAGCCCCATTACTCAGACCACCGGCCGTCGCAAAGAGGCAGTCGCTCGGGTACGCCTGCGTCCCGGTACCGGCACCATCACGATCAACTCTCGTGCCTTCGACAACTATTTCACCTCCCCAACTCACCGCATGATGGTGATGGAGCCCCTGCGCTTGCTCGACTTGCAGCAGACCTACGACATTGACGCCACTATCGAAGGTGGTGGCATGGCCGGTCAAGCGGGCGCTCTGCGCTTGGGTATTGCTCGATCGCTACTCGAAATCACCGAAGAGTCTCGCGGCACCTTGAAAAAGGCCGGACTGTTGACTCGTGACTCGCGCAAGAAAGAGACCAAGAAGTACGGTCTCAAGAAGGCCCGTAAAGCTCCTCAGTACTCGAAGCGGTAGTTGTCCATGCCCGTGCACTTTGGCACGGATGGTATCCGTGGGTTGGTGCCAGACGAGATTAACGTCAAGCTGGCGTACCGACTGGGTCGTGCCGTCGCGGAAGTATTCGTCGCCCCCATCTACGTTGGCTACGACACTCGTGAGTCCTCGCCCGAACTGGCCCAAGCGGTACTCGCTGGTCTTGCTGATGGCGGGGCGAGTGGAGTAAACCTCGGTATCTTCACCACCCCTGGTGTGGCGGTTATCGCCCAACAGCGCAGTGGCGCGGGGATTGTGGTCAGCGCATCGCACAACCCCTACCACGACAATGGGTTGAAGGTTTTAAACCTGGGTGGCGGAAAGCTCGACCGAGCCACTGAGGAGGCGGTTGAGAACGCCCTGAGTAACACCGACGCCCCAACGACTCTAGATTTTCTCCACGCGCCGATTGACGAATCCGCTCAACACGACTACGCCCATCACCTGCGTGAGTTGGTGCCCAATGACCTCACTGGGCTACATATCGTTCTCGACTGCGCTAATGGAGCCGCCAGCTACGTGGCTCACGAACTATTTGAGGCCACGGGCGCGCGCATCACTGCCATCAATGACCAACCCGACGGCAAGAACATCAACCTCAATTGTGGTTCGACCAAGCCAGCGGGACTCAGCGCCAAGGTCTTAGAACTACGGGCCGACTTGGGTTTAGCCTTCGATGGTGACGCCGACCGCTTAATCGCTGTTGACGCTCAAGGGGTCGTTCGAGATGGTGACGACATCATGATTCTGCTTACCCTCGACCGAATCAATTCGGGCACTTTGGGGGGCGGTTTAGCCGTGACGCAAATGAGCAACCTCGGTCTACACCGCGCGATGCGTGAGGCCCGAGTCGAAGTGATTGAGACCGAAGTGGGCGACCGCAACGTGTTGCTGGCGCTAGAAGAGCGTGCCTGGAATTTGGGTGGTGAACAAAGTGGCCACATCATCTTTCGTGAACTCGCCCCTACCGGCGATGGGCTCTTAACGGGACTCTTGGTGGCCGACCTAGTAAAACGCAACGGCCCCCTAGCCGCACAGGCCGATCGTGCGTGGTTGCGCGTACCGCAAGCACTCATCAACATCGCAAACGCCGACTACAACAACGCTCAAGTCGAGTCGATTTTCAATCGACTATCCGAAGAGTTTGCGGTCGACCCCGCTGACGTTCGCCTTCTCATTCGTCCTTCGGGAACTGAGCCCGTAGTTCGGGTGATGATTGAAGCGCTAAACGCCGAGTTCGTAACGACTTTCACTCAAGAACTCCACGCTCTCTTTGGTGATTCTTCCAAAAGCTAAAAGGACCACCCGAGTAGGCTGGTATCTATGTGCGGCATTATTGGGGTTGTCGGCTCAACCTCCACTCTCGACATCTTGCTGGAGGGTCTAGCTCGCCTCGAATATCGAGGCTACGACTCAGCCGGTGTGGCGCTCGTTCGTCAAGGCGAGACCTGGCGAGCCCGCACCGCAAACGGTACCGAATCGGTGCAGGCACTCGTACGAGCTTGTGCGCAGGCCCCCACAGGAGTCACTACGGGCATTGGGCACACCCGTTGGGCGACACACGGCGCCCCCGAGGTGATGAATGCTCACCCCCACTTGGATTGTTCGGGACGTATCGCCATTATTCATAACGGCATTATCGAAAACCACCTCGCGTTGAAAGAAGATTTGCTGGCCCGAGGCCACACCTTCACCTCCGTCACCGACTCAGAGGTTCTCGCGCACCAAATTGAGGAATTGCGCGCTGCGGGAAACGACCTGATCAACGCCGTTCGCCTGAGTCTGGCCAGCGTTCGGGGCGCCTTTTCCTTGGCGGTTGTCGACGCCCTCGAGCCCAACACCATCGTGGCCGCCCGTCGGGTGTCCCCGCTCATTGTGGCGACAACTCCCGGTGCGACGTACCTTGCGAGTGACATCCCCGCCATCTTTGATCGAGCGACCTCCTTTTACGGAGTGGACGACGACCAGGTGGTGCAGTTAACCCCCGACGGATTCCACGCGGTGGACCTTGAGGGGACGAGCGTCCAGTTGACCCCACTCACTGTTAACTTTGACCTCGAGACCGCACAAAAGGATGGACATGATGACTTCATGGCCAAAGAGATCGCCGAGCAACCGCAAGCTCTACGGGCCACGCTGATGGACCGCCGTCGGGGCGACGGGTCTTTCACCTTCGACGAAATGCACGTGAGTGACGAAGAGCTCAAGGAGGTTCGCCGAGTTGTCTTGGTGGCCGCGGGCACCAGTTACCACGCCGCACTCGTCGCGAAGTACGCCATTGAGAAGTGGGCGCGTTTGAGTGTTGACGTAGAGATTTCCTCTGAGTATCGGTATCGCGACCCGGTCATTGAAATTGGCACCCTCGTTATTGGTGTATCGCAGAGTGGCGAAACCATCGACACGATTCAAGCTTGTCGGGAGGCCAAACTTCGGGGGGCCCGGGTAATTGGTATCTGTAACATTGTGGACGCCTCTTTGGCCAGAGAATCTGACGCGGTGCTCTACACCCGAGCGGGACTTGAGGTTTCGGTGGCCTCCACTAAGGCCTTCGTGGCTCAGGTTGCCGTTCTCGAACTACTCGCCCTGCATCTGGCGCAACTGCGCGGAACAATGGATTCTGCTGTTATCGATGACCGGTTTACTGAATTGACTGAGGTGGCCGACCACGTGGCCACCGTACTCTCAAGGTCGGAGCGAGTCTCGTTGGTTGCCAACGAATTACGTGACACGCGAGATTTTTTCTATCTCGGACGCAACGTTGGTTTTCCAACCGCCCTCGAGGGCGCCCTAAAACTAAAAGAGCTGACCTACTTGCACGCCGAAGGGTACGCCGCCGGAGAACTAAAGCACGGACCCTTGGCGTTAATTGAGCCCGGGGTTGTGGTGGTGGCGGTAGTAACGGATCCCAACCTGCATGAGAAAATATTGTCCAATCTCGCTGAGGTCAAGGCCCGGGGAGCTTCGGTCGTGGCCATCGCTGCTGACGGGGACGAAATCATTGACGCAATCGCCGACTACGTACTACGCGTGCCTGCAACCAACCCATTGATGGCACCGATAGTTGACATTGTTCCTTTGCAACAATTCGCCTACGCAATGGCTCGAGGACTGGGGCGCAACGTTGATCGACCCCGCAACCTAGCCAAGACGGTTACGGTCGAATAATGGCCACCATCGGGATCGGGGTTGATGTGGTGGATGTCGTTCGTTTTCGCGAACTACTCGAACGCCGTGATGGACTGGCCGACCGCCTCTTCACCCCGCAAGAACGAGAAGACGCCAATGAGGCGCCAGAACGCTTAGCCGCTCGATTCTGCGCGAAAGAGGCCACGCTAAAGGCGTTGGGCGTCGGACTCGGTCACGCTTGGCACGACATTGTGGTGCATCGTCTGCCCAGTGGCGCCCCCATCTTGGTAGTTACCGGCGAAGTGCTGGAACTCGCTACTGTTCGAGGGGTGCGTAGTTTTCATCTCTCGCTGAGCCACTCGGACGCCACGGCAACGGCCTACGTAATTGCCACTGACGAGGAGGGGACATGACCGCTGAAGGAATTCACCGCCCGGCGTACGTTGAGGTGTCCTCATCGGCGATGGCGCACAATATTGCGACCCTACGGGGGCTCGCACCAGAGGCCAAGATTTGCGCGGTGGTGAAGGCCAACGGTTACGGCCACGGAGCCATCGTGGCTGCGCGGGCCGCCTTGGCGGGAGGAGCGGATTCTCTCGCCGTGGCGATCGTGGACGAGGGAATTGAACTTCGAGAAAATGGTTTCACCACTGAAATACTGGTGCTCGCCGAAATTGATGGGGCCGCACTGCCAGTGGCGCTGCGCTACGGGCTCACCTTGACCATTGGCTCTCTCGCGGGAGCGAAAGAGACCATCGTTGCCACCGCCGAGGTTGGTGGCCTGCACAAAGTCCACCTAAAGGTAGATACGGGCATGGGCCGAATGGGAGTACTGCCACAAGAAGTGTTCGAAGCAATGAAACTTCTGCGAGCGAGTGAGCACATTGTGGTCGAGGGAATCTTCACGCACTTTCCGGTGGCCGATGGCCCTAGTGAAGAGGACCGAACCTTCACCACCGTTCAGATTGAGTTGTTCAATGGCCTCATTGAAGAATTACGTAAAGAGGGTCTTTGCCCCGAAATACTGCACCTGACCAACAGTGCGGGGGCTATGGCCTATCCGCAGGCGCACCAGTCACTCATTCGAGCAGGCCTCGCCCTATACGGGTACGCCCCTAGTGAGTGGTTGCAAACCCACTTGGCCGCACGAGGCGAGCAACTGCAGCCTGTCATGACAATTCGCGCCGAAGTATCGGCGGTGCGCCGAGTGGCCGAGGGTGCGCGTCCAAGCTACGGACGACGTCGCGCCGTCGTTAAGGAATCAAATATTGCCACCGTGCCCTTTGGTTATGCGGACGGCTTTCCTCGCCGCATGTTCGATGCGGGCGCCGAAGTACTCATTAACGCAAAGCGCTACCCGCTTGCGGGCATGGTCACGATGGATCAACTCTTGATTGACTGTGGTGACGACGAGGTACAGCGCGGCGATGAGGTCATTTTGATGGGCACGCAAGGTGGTGAATCAATCACGACCGACGAGTGGGCGCAACGTTTAGGCACCATTACCTGGGAAGTGATGTGCGGCATCGGCGCGCGATTGCCCCGTGTCGCCACTGCGTAACAGTGGACCTGCAAGGACTGCTTTCGTGCACCAAGTGCGATCTCTCGAAGGGTCGCCAACGGGTAGTTGTGGGCTCGGGCCCGAGTCGACCCACACTCCTAGTGGTGGGTGAAGCACCCGGGAAGACTGAAGATGAGGGCGGGGAGCCATTCATTGGACGAAGTGGTCAGTTGTTGTTCAAATTACTTGAGGAAGAAACTGGAATCACTCGTCAAGATTGCTTCGTCACCAACATTGCTAAGTGCCGCCCACCAAATAACCGACCCCCGACCCCCAAGGAGTGTGCGGCCTGTCGACCCTGGCTCTTAGAGCAACTCGACTCGCTTCACCCCCGGGCTGTTCTCAGCGTGGGCAATACCGCCACGAAACAGCTCTTTGGGGTGACTGAGGGCATCAGCGAGATTCACGGGCGGATGTTTGAATTAGATGGGGTGTGCGCAATGGCGACCTATCATCCCGCCGCTGGTCTTCGCAGTCCGAATATCGTCATACCTATGATTCGCGCTGATTTACGAACCTTAAAGACTCAGTTGGCTACGGCATGACCATCGCACGCACCTGTTCAAATGATGAGAAAACGCAACGCGCGGGGGAGGATTTCGGGCTCCTCCTACGAGCTGGTGACATCATCTTGTTGACCGGCCGCCTTGGCGCCGGAAAAACTACCTTTACCAAGGGGGTAGCGAAAGCGCTGGGAGTAAAAGAACGGGTGACTAGTCCAACCTTTACCATGGTCCGCCAGCACGGTTGCCACAACTCTCAAGGCATCGAGACCTTGCATCACGGCGACATGTATCGCATTGAGAGCGCGGGGGAGGTGGCCGACTTGGCCCTAGGCGAACTTGTAGAAGAGAATGGTGTGGCGGTTGTCGAGTGGGGAGAGCTCGCTAGTGAGATATTTGGCCCCCGGGCCATCTCCATCCACTTTGAAGTGCACGAAGATGAATCACGAACCCTCAGTGTGCATGGCGAGTTTGACGAAACTAGGCGCCAAGAATTTGCGGAGTGGGCGAAGAGATGACCGTTCTCCTCATCGAAACAGCCACGACCACCTGTGGGGTGGGACTTATGGTGGATGGGAACTGTGAGGGCGTCATTGTCGATCGCAATCGCAATCACACCGAATTTTTGACTGACGGAATCGAAAAAATACTTACCGCGCACGGGCTCACACCCCGTGATCTAACCAGGGTGGTAGTTGACCGAGGTCCGGGCCTCTACACCGGTCTGCGGGTAGGTATCGCCAGCGCAATTGGTTTAGCCAAGGGGCTGGGCGTCGATCTGGTTGGGGTCACTTCACTCGAAATACTCGCTCGAGGGGCCCTGGATGCGGGAATTCGTGGAGAACTGATAGCCCTCATTGATGGCCGCCGTGGTGAAGTTTTCGCTCAACACTTCACCCTGCGTGACACGATTCATCCAGTGGCCGACCCAATCGTGGTCAGGCCACAGGATGTGGCCACGGCCGTGGAGTCGTGGAGCTCGGTGCATCTGTGGGGGGATGGCGTGTTGCGGTACCTGGATGTTTTTGAGGGTCTCACCAACGCAGTACTCAATCCTCTGGAAATTCCCCCACTCGAGGCCGGGTTGCGTTTAGGAGTGGAGGGAACACCCGTCGATGTAGTCACTCCGCTCTATCTTCGAGATCCAGACGCCGTCGCGAACTTCACCACGCGAGAGCAGCAATCGTGAGCGAATTTGAAGTTCGCCTCGCCGAACGGCGAGACCTGGAAGTGTTGATGGAAATTGAGCGGACTCAATTCCCAGAACCCTGGACCCAAGGGATGATGCTCGACGAACTCAACCGCACTGATACGCGGCGCTACACCGTATGTACCGAATCAGGGGTGGTGGTGGGGTATTTAGGAGTGATGTTTACCGATGACGGTATGCACATCAATTCAATTGGCGTTGTGACGGGACACGAACGCCGGGGTATCGCCCGGACCCTCATGGACGAATGTTGGACCGATCTCGCCCAGCGTGGGATTACCAGAGCCGCGCTGGAGGTAGCGGTGTCGAATGCTCCCGCTATTGCGCTCTACTATTCGTACGGATTCGCCCCGGTGGGAATCCGCAAGAACTACTACCAAGCCACGAAAGAAGACGCCCTCGTGCTGGTGGCGGAATTTCCCTCTACGCTGGCCTAAGTATGAAAGTTCTAGGCATCGAGACGAGTTGTGACGAGACGGCCGCGTCGGTCGTCGACGATGAGCTGCACGTTCACTCGTCGGTGATCGAATCGTCACTTGACGAACATCGGGCTTTTGGTGGGGTTGTGCCAGAGCTAGCTGGCCGTGCTCACGTCATGATGATTGCCTCAGTGGTTGAGCGGGCTCTCGTCGAGGCCGGTCTCGATCCACGCAACCCTGATATTGACGCCGTGGCGGTGACCAGTGGCCCCGGACTCATTGGATCGCTTCTCGTGGGACTTTCCGCCGCGAAGGGGTACGCCCTGGCCTGGGGTAAGCCCTTCGTGGGGGTGCACCACCTGGAAGGACACCTTTTCGCACCGTTACTGGAAATGCCCGACCTGCCCTGGCCAATGCTGACTCTTCTCGTATCGGGCGGCCACTCGATGTTGGTGCTCCAGCACGGCCCCGGATCCCACGAAATTCTCGGTGAGACCATCGACGACGCCGCGGGCGAGGCCTACGACAAGGTGGCCCGTTGGCTGGGGCTGGGCTATCCCGGCGGCCCCGAAATTGACAAACTGGCCCAGAGTGGCGACGCCAAGGCACTGCAGTTACCCAAGTCCATGACTGGCGACGGTTACGACCTCTCTTTTTCCGGACTTAAGACGGCGGTGGTTCGAGCGACCGAAAAGCAGGGGGGCCTCGCGGTGGAGGATGTGGCTGCGTCTTTCCAGGGCGCCGTGGCCGAACAATTACTACGTAAGGTCCGTCAGGCGTTAGAAAAGAACGAAGTCAAGGCACTTTCGCTCGCGGGAGGAGTAGCGGCTAACTCGGCCCTACGGCGGGGCATTACTGAACTGGGTGACGAATTTGGCATCCCCGCCCTACTGCCTTCGATGAAGATGTGCACCGATAACGCCGCAATGATTGCTGCGGCCGGCGTTTATAGATTTCAACACCAAGGAGCAAGCCCCATGAATCTTTCCGCCAACCCTAACTGGCAGTTAGCAGATCTCTCATGAGCGAACGCTGGATACCCTTTGACGTCATTGACGCGAACGAAGACCCCTTTGAGCAATTCGCTACTTGGTACAACGAAGCGCTCGATGAGATGCGTGAGCGCGAAGCGATTGCTCTCATCACCGCTAACGCCGATGGCCAGCCCACTGCGCGGATGGTGCTGCTGCGCTACATCGGAGACGGTGGATTTGGGTGGTATTCGAACTACGAATCACGCAAGGGCCGCGACCTGGCCGAAAACCCCAAGGCGGCCATTCTCTGGTACTGCGAACCTCTAGGTCGACAGATCCGTATCGAGGGCACCGTGGCCAAGATGTCTGACGGCACCTCGGACGAGTATTTTGCTTCACGTCCCCGCGGACACCAGATCGGCGCGCACGCCTCGCAGCAGAGCCGCCCCATTGCCACCCGCGAGATGCTCGAAGCCCAGGTGGCCGAGGCGGAGGAGCGTTTCGAGGGAACCGAAGTAACCCGTCCGACCTATTGGGGTGGGTACTTCTTGACCCCCACGGCCTTTGAGTTCTGGCAGCACCGCAAAGACCGGCTCCACGACCGGGTGCTCTACACCCCGGCGGGCGAGGGCTGGCATCTGGAGCGCCATTGCCCATAAATCTGGACCGGTAGCACTCCCTGGGGACTCCTGCTAAATTGGCAGTCTGAAGATTCGAGTGCCAAATCGGCACCAGAGAGGAAAATATGAAGCTGCAACCCCTTGAGGACCGCATCGTTGTTCGTCCAAACTCGGCCGAGGCAACAACCGCCTCCGGCCTCGTTATCCCCGACACCGCCAAGGAAAAGCCCCAGCAGGGTGAAGTGTTGGCCGTAGGACCCGGTCGTCGCGCCGAGTCATCGGGCGAAGTAATTCCCACCGGCGTAAAGACCGGCGACACCGTCGTCTACTCCAAGTACGGCGGAACCGAGATCACCGTAGATGGCGAGGATCTATTGATTCTCTCCAGCCGCGACGTACTCGCCACCATTACTAAGTAACTCAAACACTAAGGAAAACATATGTCAAAGATGTTGAAGTTTGATGAGGATGCTCGACGCAGCCTCGAAGCCGGTG
>CAIKZX010000056.1 GCA_903832015.1 uncultured Actinomycetes bacterium | reverse complement strand
GCGACGCTGGGGAGCACCCTTCAGTGCTGGCGTCTTGGTCTTGGATACTTTGTCCTGCCGGCCCTTGCGGACTAGCTGTGCGATTGTTGGCACGCGGAACCTCTCTATTAAAACTGCGAATGTAATGTCTCGAAAACTTCGGGACAGGGACTAACCACATTAGGTCATAGCCCCTAGAAAGAGCAAACCCGCCCCCGGGCTAACCGAGGGCGGGTCCGTTCTGACGAGCTAGGCGCTGAGGCCACCCTCGAGAGGCTTTTCTTCCTCTTCGGGTGCAGCGGACTCGTTATAGGTGGCACCAATGTTTTGGAAGTCCGCCATTTCACGAGCAAAGGAGCCGTCATCGCTGGAGAATTCGCCCAAAATATCGGCCAATTCACGGTCCGCCTCGCTGGACTGGAGCCAATCGGGCAGCAGTTCAGCGTCGGGCAGGCTCCACCGGAGGTTGCGCTCATTGTAGAACTCAAGACCAGAACCGGCGGGAATCAACTTACCGATAATGATGTTTTCCTTGAGGCCGATGAGGTGGTCGTGCTTGCCCTCGATTGCCGCTTCGGTGAGCACTCGGGTCGTCTCCTGGAAGGAGGCGGCCGAGAGCCACGAGTCGGTGGCGAGCGAGGCCTTGGTAATACCCATCAACTGGGCACGACCGTCGGCGGGCTCCTTGGAGGCGTTCTCGAGTTCGACGTTCTGGTCGTTAAAGACCTTGGCGTCGACCATCGCTCCGGGTAGCCAGTGTGATTCACCCGCGGTAACCACCTGAACGCGACGCGTCATCTGGCGAACAATGAGTTCGATGTGCTTGTCGTGGATGGATACTCCCTGGTCACGGTATACATTCTGGACCTCTTCGGTCAAGTACTGCTGAGTCTCGCGAGTACCGCGGAACTTCATCATCAACTTGGGATCGAGGGGACCGTCGTGCAGTGGCATACCCACTTCAACCTCTTGGCCATCTTCAACCAATAGGTGGCGGGCAATGGAGATGGACTCTTCTTGGAGTTCGCCGTCGTTACCGACAACGGTGAGCTTGCGCTCACGTCCCACCAGTTCAACGCGAACTGTTCCGGAGAATTCCGCGACCGCCGCGGCACCCTTAGGGGTGCGAGCTTCGAAGAGCTCAACCACGCGAGGAAGTCCGTGCGTAATGTCCGACTCAGATACTCCACCGGAGTGGAATGTACGCATGGTGAGCTGAGTACCAGGTTCACCAATTGACTGAGCGGCGATAACACCAACGGCTTCACCGAGCTCCACCATCTGGTGGGTCGCGAGGGAAAGTCCGTAACAGGTGGCGCACACGCCCTGTACTGCGTCGCAGGTCAGAGTCGTGCGTACACGAACGCGCGTAACCTTGGCGTCGTCGCGCAAGCGCTCGACATCTTCGGTCATCAGCATCGTGCCCTTGGGCAAAATTCCGTTGCTGGTCTCAACATCCTCGGCAGTTACCCGGCCCCACAACTTGGTCTCCAAGTGTGAGCGGTGCCCACGGGTGTCGGGCTCAACGTGCTCAATCCACATACCGCGAGCGGTTTCACAGTCCATTTGCTTAACAATGAGCTCCTGGGCCACGTCAACGAGACGACGGGTCAAGTAACCAGAGTCGGCGGTACGCAGAGCGGTGTCACCCAATCCCTTACGGGTACCGTGAGTCGAAATAAAGTACTCGAGTACCGAAAGGCCTTCACGGAAGGAAGACTTGATCGGACGAGGAATCATTTCACCACGGGGGTTAGAAACCAAGCCCTTCATGGCGCCAATCTGACGAATCTGCTGGCTGTTACCACGAGCACCCGAGTCCACCATCATGCGGATGGGGTTATCGAAAGCGGCGTTCATAGCCTTGTCGGTGGCGTCACCGACCTCCTTGTTCGCATTAGTCCAGATCTCAATCTGCTGCTGACGGCGCTCGTCGTCGACGATGACTCCGCGGCGGTAGTTAGTCTCAACTTTGGCGGCCTGCTCTTCGTACTTGTCCAGGATTTCAGCCTTGTCCGAT
>CAIKZX010000055.1 GCA_903832015.1 uncultured Actinomycetes bacterium | reverse complement strand
GCGGCCACGTGTCATGTCGTATGGCGTTATCTCCACTTGAACCTTGTCTCCGGGAAGAATACGAATGCGGTGCATGCGCATTTTTCCTGAGCTGTGCGCAAGAACGGTGTAACCGTTCTCGAGTTCAACTCGAAACATGGCGTTCGGTAGTGGTTCGACAACGGTACCTTCAACGGTGAACGCGTCTTCCTTTGGCTTACTCAGGTTCTTTCTCCTTGTTGCGTACTACGGGGGGCGTGCAAGAATGGGTTTCTTTCACGGGTTCGGTCTTAAAGGCTGGCTTTAGGACCGGTTGACTATTCTACCGAAGTTTCAAAAAAACGCAAAAGCGCTGGCCCGCCACGTGCTGTGGGGCGAAAAGCCCATTTTTTTCCCTATTTCTACGAGTAGGGACTAAAGTCCCTAGTGGCCTGAATTCCTAAGGTGGAACGCTTCAGTTTGTGAAAGAAGCGCTTCAATGAGTAATTCCCTCAGGATTGCCGTCATTGATGGGCAGATCTTGACCCGCCGAGGGCTGCGAGATCTCTTTGGTGACTACCCCCTCTTCGAGCTGGTCGGCGAGGCCGACACTATCGCCGAGGGACTACAGCTCAACACCAGGGGACTCGATTTGGCCATCATCGCCGCGAAGCTTCCTGACGGGAATGGTTTCGAACTCGCACGGCGGTTACTCGACGCACGGCCAAAACTCAATGTTGTGCTCCTGGGATCACGATTCGATGACGTCATGTTAACGAGCGCGATCGACACTGGAATGCGTGGGCTACTCATAAAAAGTATGCCCGAGTCCGAGTTAGTTGAATCCCTTTCTCGCGCGGCTCGCGGAGTCTCTTTGGTGTCCAAGGAGCAACGGGACCGAGCCTCTATCCGACAACTCCGTCATCTCGATAACGACGTTCGGGTTGAAAGTCTCAGCCCCCAAGAGGCCAAGATTCTGGCCTTCATTGGCGAAGGAATGTCGAACAAAGAGATTGCGGCGGAGATGTTCTTGGCGGAAAAGACCATAAAGAACTACATCACCAAGATGCTGTCCAAATTGGGATTTACCCGCCGAACGGAAGCCGCACTCTTCGCCTACAGTCGCTACCGCAACATGCGCGACTTGGACTAAAGAACTGTAAAGACCTCGGGGCCATTCTCGGTCACCGCAATGGTATGTTCGAAGTGTGCGGAGAGCGAGCCATCTTCAGTCATCACTCCCCACCCATCCTCGAGAACAAACGAGTCGATGCCACCCACGTTGATCATGGGTTCAACGGCAAAGACCATGCCCTCTTTCAGAGTTGGTCCAGGACTGCCGGGCCAGTAGTTCGGTACTTGGGGCATCTCGTGCATGGCAGTGCCAATGGCGTGCCCGACGTATTCGCGAACGACCCCGTACCCTGCAGCTTCGGCGAGGTCCTGCACCGCGCGGCCGACCTCGTGGAGACGATTACCAATGGTGAGTTGCGCGATACCGGCCCACATCGAACGTTCGGTTACTTCTATGAGCCGCTTCGCCTCATTTGAGATCTCACCAACTCCGGCGGTGTAGGCCGCGTCGCCGTGGTACCCCTCAACGATGGCGCCACAGTCAACGGAGATGATGTCACCCTCTTTAAGGACGTAGTCACCAGGAATCCCGTGGACGATCATGTCGTTGGGGCTCGTGCAAATTACAGCCGGAAACCCCTGGTAATTCAGGAAGTTTGAGCGTGCGCCACGCTTTTCAATAACCGCCGCCGCCACGTTATTCAGGTCCATGGTCGTAATGCCCGGGCGAATAGCGGCCCGAGTGGCTTCGTGCATTTCGGCGACAACCTTGCCGGCCTTGCGCATCTTGTTTAATTCATCGGCGTTGCGCCTCACACCAGGCCTCGCTCGGCGAGAATCTTTTCAATCTCGGCGGTTACCTCGTCAACACTCTGGTCGGCGTCCAAGGTGACGAGTAGTCCCCGCTCCTCGTAATAGTGGAGCAGTGGTGCGGTGTCGCGCTCGTAGAGCGAAAGCCGCTGGCGAATAGAGTCGGCGGTGTCATCGGCTCGTTGAATGACGGGCCCACCACAGAGGGCACACTCACCCGACGTAGCGGCCTCATCGGTATCACGGTAGATGTGGCCACACTCTTGGCACACGCGCCGACGTGAAAGCCGGTCGGTGACCAATTCGATGGGTGCGTCCAGGTTGATGCACAACTTGACTCCGTCATCACCCAAAATTGCGTCTAGGGCCTCGGCTTGACCAATGGTTCGAGGAAATCCATCGAGCAACGCGCCCTTGGCGGCGTCGGCTTGCTTGAAGCGTTCTTCAACAAGTCGGTTCACGAGGTCGTCGCTAACGAGTCCCCCTTGGGCCAAAATGCTTTCGACCTCGAACCCGAGTTCGGTTTTGTCCTTGATGGCCGCGCGCAAGATGTCACCGGTTGAGATGTGGGGAATCACGTAGGTTGCGCTCAGACGCTTGCACTGGGTTCCCTTACCCGCTCCTTGAATACCAAGGATCACGAGGTTTAGTCGTGACGTCATAACTAACGCTTCAAGAAGCCTTCGTAATTACGCATCATGAGTTGCGAGTCAATCTGGCGCATGGTCTCCAGGGCCACACCCACCGCAATCAACAAAGTGGTTCCGTAGTAGGGGAACTTGTTAATAGACCACAGCGCCATCAGTACCGCCGGTACAACCGCCACTGAAGCCAGGAACAACGCCCCCACCACCGTGAGGCGGCTCAGCATCTTGGCGAAGTAGCGCTCGGTGGGCTGGCCGGGACGAATTCCGGGGACGAAGCCACCTTGCTGACGCAACATCTCGGCCTGCTGGTGAGGCTCGAAGGCGATGTAGACGTAGAAGAAGGTAAAGCCCAAAATCAACAAGAAGTCTGAGGCGATGTAGAAGAAGCTCGTCGGGCGCAGTGAGTTATTCACAAAAGAGGTGAAGCTCGC
>CAIKZX010000054.1 GCA_903832015.1 uncultured Actinomycetes bacterium | reverse complement strand
CTACAGCGCAACCACCCGGCGCTACGACGACGGCACCCCGAGAACCAAGCACGTGACCACCAACGTCCAGATCGAGGTTTCGGGAACGAGAGCATGCCCGCCATGATCATGTATGCACCCATCGTGGACATGAAGTTCGTGTGCTCGAAGATCATCGAGTAGCTCGAGTAACGGCGTGGCATGCCGCGGAATCCCGAAAGGAACATCGAAACGAAGGTCACCTGGACCCCCAAGAATGTGAGCCAGAAGGAAATTCGGCCTTGAGTTTCATCCAGGTAACGACCGGTTGCCTTCGGGAACCAGAAGGCCAGTGCACTGATGGCACCGAACAATACAGAACCTACGAAGACGTAGTGGAAGTGGGCCGTCACAAACATAGTTCCGTGGAATTGGTTGTCCAGTGGAATGTCTGAGAGGTAGATACCGGTGATACCAGCGATGATGAAGTTAAAGACGAATCCGAATAGCCAGTAGGTAGGCAGCTTCATCCAAATATTGCCTCGCCAGAGGGTGCCCAAAAGTACTAGGAAGAACATTCCCGTAGGAATGGAAATCAGCTCAGTCGTGAGCATGAAAGGTCCACCCAAGGTAGGGGCCCAACCGGTAGTGAACATGTGGTGAGCCCAGACCAATATCGACAGACCAGCGAGCGCAACCATTCCAGCGATAGCGGAGCGGTAACTAAAGACTGGCTTACGTGACATTACCGAAGCGATCTCGAAGAGCGCTGCTACTGCCGGAATCAGAATTACATAGACCTCGGGGTGACCCATCAGCCAGAAGAGGTTCGCTTGCAACCAACCTGCTCCACCGCCACTAGCAACGAAGAAGCTAGTTGAGACGGTACGGTCGAGAATCTGAATGGCCTCGACCGTTAAGAAGTACGGGAAGGCGTAGAGACCCAGGGCTGCAGCGATGACCGAACCCCAAACGAAGATCGGCAAACGACTCAGAGTCATGCCCTTCGTACGAAGGGTCATAACCGTGGCAATCGTGTTAATACCAGCCACCGTCGTTGAGACGGTGAAGACAATGATCGCCATGGCGAAGAAGTCCATACCAACACCGGCCTGGTTTGAGATGGGCGCTAAGACGACCCAGCCCACTGGCAAAGAGCCAACGGCCAAGGTGGTCAACAGCAGTCCTGCGGCGGCCACGAGGGTCCAGAAGCTCAACGCATTGAGACGTGGGAAGGCCATGTCGTGTGCGCCAACCATGATTGGCACAACGAAGTTGGCCCACGGACCAGCGACCGCAACAATCAGAGCCAAAATCATCAACATACCGTGAACCGCGATGAAGCCGTTGTACACCTGCTGGTTTACAAAGTGGTTGCCCGGCGTGAGCAACTGGGTACGAATAGCCATGGCCAAAATACCACCGGCGCCCAGGAGCACCATGGTCATGATGATGTACTGCACGCCAACAACCTTGTGGTCGGTGCAGTACTTCCAGTAACGAGCTCGGCCTTGGTTTTCTCCCGCGTAGTACAGGTCATCGGCACGAGTGTGATCATTACCAATTAGCCAGCGACCAGGACCATTGAGCGCCCCGATGCCGAGCCAGAATCCGACTGTCCAGCCGCAGGCCACCAAGACCGCGACCTGATCTGAGTATGTACGTGTGGAATTGTCGAGAGTGTGCCGCCCGATGTACCACGCGATGAAAGCGAAGAGCACGCCACCGACGAGAGCGGTGGCAAAGTTCTGGCGACGAGCCAACCCGCCGCCCTTAGTCGACGCACGGCCCGAAACGGCCTTTGCGGTTCCGTTGTGAATTGTTACAGTTGCCATTATTTCTCTCCTTAAGCGCGCTGCGGCTGAGCCGCGAGCCAGTTGTCAAAGCCTTGGGTGGTCAGTACTTGACCGGTGGTGACCATGAATGCGTGATTCAAGCCACAGAACTGCGTACAGCGAATGTCGAAATTACCCAGCTTGTCTGGCGTGGTGTGAATTTCGGTAATGGCTCCATCGTTGGCATCGACCTGTACGCCCATATTGGCGATCCAGAAACCGTGAGTAACGTCTTTGGAGGTGATGTGGAATACGACCTCGCGATTGACGGGCAAAACCAGGGTGTTTGACTGAACGTGAGTACCAGCGTAAGCAAAGCTCCACACCCACTGTTGTCCGGTCACGTTCACAACCAGTGGATTGGCCTGAGCCCCACTGTTTTCAACTGACAGGGCCCCAAGTCCCCAGACAAGCAGAAACACCGTCAGAATGGTTGAGGTAAGTACCCAGCCAATTGTCAAACGCGAGTTCTCACGAGTTTGCACCTTAGCAGCGGGTGGTACTGAATCTCCGCGGTAGACGTTGTGACGGAGCATGTAGGCGAGTGCGGCGTATACCCCCGCGGCCACTGGTGCTGCCGCAACAGAGAACACGACCATGGTGAGAATCGTCAAGTGCATGCTGGAGGACATCGAGCGAGGCATTAGGAAGCCGGGTCCCCACACCGAGAGGATGACACCGAAGACCGTTAGGGCGAACCACAACCAGAGAAAGCCCGCCAGAGAATTTTTCTTATTATTTGCCATCGTAGTTTTCCTTAATTAACCGTTAGGGTGCCGGACATGTACCCGAAGGTTGACATGGCTTGACCGAATTGACCTTCGCGCGAGCCACCACAAGGGAACTCGCAATTCCATTCATAAACGCCCTTTGAGCCCGTTTTGAATGAGAATGTAATAACGTTCGGTTGGGTGTAGACACCGGCTCCAATTTTTACTACTCCACCCTTTGAGTCAGCGGGAAGTGGAACGCTGACAAAAATGTGAGAACCCGATCCGGGAATGCCGCGAAGGGTGAAGGTGTGCCCAATGTTGTTCGGGTCGACGTGCGTTACTGTCACTCCGTTAAAAGTGGCGGTGCCACCAACCGTGCCCATGACCTGGTCGAAGAATGCGTTATTGAGCGCTCCACCCGAGTCGTACTGGTTGATGGTGACGTTGACCGTCGTGTTGGCCGGGACCGAAAGATTCTGGTTTGAGTACGACACCCAGTCGGGGTGAGGGCCACCAGTAGGTCCGTGCTGACCTGCGAGGGAATCACCGTACGTACTCATGCTGAGATTGCATGAGTTGGCCATCGTTGCGTCGGCAACGCATTGCAGCGACTTTTGGTGAGGCGTGTTGCTGGCCAACGCGAAGCCGGCGAGCGCCAAGGCTGCTCCACCCAACAGCACCGAGGCGAGAGCGGTGACTACGGACCTGGACCGATACATGGTTCTCCTTTTCAGTTACCGAAGAATTCTTCAATAACAACGAAAGCAATTGTAGTTCTTGGGTCCGCAAATTTAGTACTCTCGAAGGAGTGCCTGAGAATCCTAAGAATGTCTCCAGAATCAAATTTGGCATATTTCTCGCTATTGTGCTCTGCTCTTCGGCTGGCTGGTTCGAAACCTCCCGGGCGCTGGGTGGCAATACCCTTTCGTGGGTCTACGCCTTTGAATGGCCATTTCTGGGTATTTATGGGATCTTTATGGGTCGCCGGCTGCTCGCCGAAGAACGAGGCACCATCCCAGAAAAGGCCGAGGAACCCGAGTTAGAAGCGGAAGCCCGACTGGACGAGTGGAACCGTTATCTTGCGCAGCGCCATCAAGCGGATCAAGAAAAACGAGCCGATTGACGCTCTAGGGCGACTAACAGCCCCCCATCTCGGCTGATAATCCGACGCACGATCACGATCAAGCAGGGAACGGCCCAAAAATCACCACAGACCCACAAAATTGCGGCTGCCAACTGTTGTTGTGAAAAATCGTGGGCCGTTAGGTGTGCGCCGCTGCCCATGTGCATGGTGCCCGAAGACTGCGAGCTCATCGATGGGTACCAGGCAACTTTTGTGAAAATTGACATCGCCATAGCCAAGATCAGCATCTCCCCCATCGTGCCGAGCACAAGCATCAGTTGCCAACGCGATTTCACCCGGAGCTTGCGTTGAGGTCCTTGGACTACAAACGAGAAGAAGTACAACCCCGACAGCAAAAAAGCGGGCTCCATCAGCCAGTCCATAGCCCAGCTTGATTGCATCGTGGCGTTAAAGACATTTGGGAGATGTGAGACCACCATCACGCCATTGAGGGCGACGAAGCCAAGTAGCGGGTGGTTCCACCGGCTGCGAGCAATGGAGGCCCCGGGAAAGACTTCCGCGGTGAATAGCATCTGCGCGAGGTATGAACCCGCTCCCGAATAGATGAGCCCAATGGGCACCAAAAACATCACGATGATGTGGCTGATCATGTGAAGGGGAAGATCAGACATTGCCTGTTGGGCAAATGACGAGGAGGTCGCCCACCACAACGCAAACCAACTAAAAAGCGCTACAGCGTCAAGTCGGAGTGCGCGCGCAGTGTTGTCATGGTGGCGATAAATATGCAGTAGCAAACTCGCCACCCCTACCACTGACAGCACCGCTAGCGGAGTCAGCTTCATTCCACGCCCATGCCGTGCAGCAACTGCACAATCTCCTGTGCCCCCGAGTGCTGCCCCGCCCAACTAGCCAGTGGGTTATCCGCAACCACCCACTTGAGTCGAAGTGCCGGATCAACGAAGTAGAAGTAATCCGAGTGAATGCTCATTCGATCGGTGCGCTTCATCGACACTTCAATTCCGTAATTAAACCAGACCGACTTGAGCGTCGAGAGTGGGCCCGTCACAAAGTAAAAGTTAGCGACTCCGCGCAGACCATGTTGGGCAATGAACTGGCGTAGGTTACTCACACTCTCGTGATAGGGATTGGCGGCGATGGCCACAAAATCAACCTTGGCTCCCCCGCTCAACAGCGCTCGCGCCTGCAGAATCTGATCGGCCATGAGTGGGCAGTCCGTATTACAGCGCGGGTCAAGTGCAGCCATAACTGTAGTGAAGCCGGGGTGCTCACCCAGATGATACGGATGTCCAAATTGATCGGTCAGGGCGAAGCGAAAGGCTGCCCCGTTGGCCGGAGCGGGCTGACCATTCGCCGCGAGGAACCAGCTAGTTTCGTTCGCCGAAAATGGAGCCAAACTCATTGCGAGTAAAGAGATAGTCACCATTGACAGCGCAAAAGCGGCCAGCACCGAGCCGGTGAGTGATCGCATTTCCACCGAAAGGCGGCGGTCGAGGGGTGGCGAATGGACGAGCCGTGGTGACGCGCAGAGTAAGAGCAGGGCGAGTGGTGGGAGCGAATTTACGTCCGTAGCCAAGCCCCCAAAGAGGGCTGTATCTTGGGCCACCACCCAAAAGAGCATTGACCCAATCGCCGCCACTAACACTGGCCAGCGCCACTGTCGCGCGAAACTGACCCACAAACCCCACGCCGACAAGACCATCCACATCACGACGATGATGTTGAATCCGCCGCCCATTCTTCCGGCCAGATCGCCCGCACTCCTCACCGTCGTCGCGAGCCACTGCGGTTGGGCCGTTTGCGTCATCGAGTGGGTCATTGTCACCAGGGCGTTGTTATTTCCACCTAACCAAAAACCACGACTCGGAAGAGTTTGCAGAACTGCCCCGAGCAGAAAAAGAATGGACAGAACTCGCAGAGTCACCTTCGAAAATTGTCGCTCAAAATAGTCAGTACCTACAGCTAGCCATACGCCCGCCACACAGTAAAAGAGAGTCGCACCGGGCCAGCCAAAGAGCAAACTAGAGGTGCTCTGGAAGACGCCACCCATTGAATTACCCAACACCCAAATCCCGAACGCGTAGACCGCGCTTACGCCCCCCAGTAAACGAGAGAGGCGTCCATTAGAAACGATGAGTCCGAGCCCAATACCAATCTGCAACCAGGTAACTCCAGCCGCGAAGGCGACGGGGTGATTGTTCCATACCCCCACGCCCAAACGCACCAATGAATCGAGCCATCCAGGAGCGCCTTGCGCTGAGGGGCGAATCACCTGATTGGCGAGACCGAGCGGCATCGAAGGTTGAAACTGCAAGAGGCCATCAATGAGCCACAATCCACCGAAGGCGAATCGGAGGTAGGCGCGTTGACGAAATTCTCCTAGCCCGACTTCGGACAAGTTGAAACTGAAGAGGTGCTTGGTGGCTGCAGCAGCCCCCACCAATACGAAAGCGAAGAAGATTACATAGCCCAGGTCAACGACTAGTAGGAGGTGATGAAAAAGCGCGACCACCGTTGGATTGGTGAGTACAAATGACCCCTGGCCCATTCCACTCATGGCTACTCCTCCAGTAATTCGTCGGCGATTGAAGACAACAGGCCATTCACAAAAGACCCTGACCCGTCGGTAGAAAAGTCTTTCGCTAACTGAACGGCCTCATCCAAGATAACGGCGCGAGGTGGCGCTTCGTCCATCTGCATCTCCCCCACCGCCAAGGTCATGATTAATCGGTCGACCACCGCAATGCGCTCGAGGGACCACGAGTCGGAAAATCTTGTGATGAGGTCTTCGGCCTGGGCGGTGGCAGCTTCGGCCGCGCGCAGCAATTCCAGCGTGTACTCTTCGGGTTCGAGGGCCAACTCAAACATGACCACCGAAGCGGGACGGTCTTTCATGGTGGCCTCGTAGAGAATCTCGAGGGCTCGCTCGCGGGCGCGGTGACGTTGTTGACCGAGCTCGCTCACTATGCGCGAGTCATGTATTCGCCGGTTCGAGTATCAACCTTGATTAACTCCCCTGGACCCACGAATAACGGGACTTGCACTACAAAGCCGGTCTCGAGCGTCGCCGGTTTACGCGCGCCCGATACTCGGTCCCCCTGAATACCAGGTTCGGTTTCGGCGATGGTTAGTTCCACTGACGCGGGAAGCTCAACCCCGATGATCTCGCTGTCGTGGCTCACAATCATGGCCTTACCGGTTTCCTTCAAAAAGTTTGCCGCGCTGCCAAGTGACTTCGATGACACCATGACCTGTTCGAAGGTGTCTTGATCCATGAAAATGTAGTCATCACCGTCGCGATAGAGATACTGGGTGTCGGCTTTGTCGATGATGGCCTGCTCTAATTTTTCATCGGCGCGGTAGGTACGCTCGATGACCGCTCCGGTGCGAGCGTTGCGCAGCTTGGTGCGCACGAAGGCGCCGCCCTTGCCGGGCTTGACGTGCTGGAACTCAATAACCGAGAAGAGTCCGTCGTCCACCTTGATGGTGATTCCATTTTTAATGTCCGATGTATTGATTGTTGCCATGCCGGCGCGCCTTTCGAGGTTGTGCGCTGACCATTCTAGGCAAATTGCCCGAAAGGTCGTGGTCCTAGCCCAATAGAGCGATGGCGGCGTCCACGCCGAGTTCGTAGCTCAGCGGACCAAATCCCGAGATAGAGCCCGAAACAACAGCCGCCAGTGTGGAAAGGTGGCGAAAGGGCTCGCGGGCGGCCGGATTCGAAAGGTGAATTTCCACCTTGGGGCCCTGAAAGGTGGCCAACGCGTCATTTAAAGGCCACGAAACATGGGTCAGTGCACCCGCATTCATCACGATGGCCGCCGACCTTTCTCGCGCCTCGTGAATCGCTTCGATGAGTGCCCCTTCAAAGTTGGACTGGAGGTGTCGCAACTGGTAGCCGCCCGCCAGGGCTCGCGCACTCGCGCGTGCGACGTGCTCGTCCAAGGTGTCGGTCCCATAAATCTCGGGCGACCGAGTGCCGAGCAGATTTAGATTCGGTCCGGAAAGTAACAAGATCTCTTTACTCATGATTTCTAAACTCCTCTAGCACCCCTAAAACTACATCCCGGTTAATACCCGACACGACCTCAAACCCACTGCGCCCCGGCAATACAAAGGTTAGGTCGTGGTGCGCCTTCTTATCGTGGCTCATGGCCTGCACCAAATCATCGCTTCGAAACTCCCCCGGGATGGCGAAGCTCAGGTCAAAGCCGGACACCACCGCGTCAGTTTCGAGAATTTCATCTTCATCCACCCGACCAAGTGCGTGGGCCAGTTGCACAGCAAAACGCAGGCCAATCGCCACCGCTTCGCCGTGGCGCATGGGCGCGCCGGAGGCTAAGGCCAACTTCTCAATAGCGTGAGCCAACGTGTGCCCGTAGTTCAAGAGAGCCCGCGCTCCCCCTTCGTGCTCATCGCCACTTACGATGCGAGCTTTGAGCGACACCGCGAGCTCGATGAAATCTTGGGGCGCCGCCGACACGATCTCCGAATGGCTCCTCTTTTCTAGGAGCCAGCACTTGGCTACCTCGCCCAACCCGCTTCGCACCTCGTCAGGGGACAAAGTTGTGGTGACCTCGGTGTCGCACAGTACGGCCCGGGGTTGGTGAAAGGCGCCGGCCAAGTTTTTCCCCGCCGCGAGATTGATCCCCGTCTTTCCCCCAATGGCCGCGTCCACTTGCGCGAGCAAGGTGGTGGGAATGTGGATCACGGCGATACCCCGGAGATAGGTGGCCGCCGCAAATCCCGCAAGGTCTGTGACGGCGCCCCCGCCCACGCTGACGATTAGGTCACGCCGCGACAACTTGGCTTCGGCGAGTTGTTCTAGTACCTCTCCGAGTACCGCGATTGTTTTACACTCTTCCCCGTCGGGCACAGTGATGATGTACTGGTTAATTCCCGAGTCAATATCGAACCAGCCTTCACCGAGCAGCGCCTTCGAGGTAATGATGCAGCAAGCTTGGGCTTCGGGGAGCAGTCGAGCAATCACACCCGCTAACTCTCGGCGCGCACCCGCCGCCACCACAACGTCGTAGGAGCGCTCACCGAGCTCGACGCGGATAATCATTATTCGGTACCCAATTCCAGTAATACCTCTCGCGCCACTTCGTCGATTGAACCGGCGCAGTTAATTTTTCTATCAGCCACGTTGGCGTACCAGTCACTGCGGCGTTCACGCAGCCTGGCTATTCCTTGCGCTTTATCCTCGCCGAGCAAAGGGCGGTCTCCGGTGAGGAGTCGCGGTAGTAGTTGTTCATCGGTAGTGTCAAGCCACACCACGAACTGGGCCGCGAGTAACTCTCGAGCGGCGGGAGTTTCGACGATGCCCCCACCGGTCGAGATGACGACATCGGTGGCAATGGACTCTTCAAGCGCGCGGAGCTCCTCTTGACGAAAAGGCGCTTCCCCAAAGGTAGTGAGGTAACCGGCGACGCCCCCCGGCAGTCGGGTCTCGAGTACCGCGTCGGTATCAACGGCGGGCACCTGCAGTGCTTCACCAACGAGTTGCGCCACCGCGCTCTTGCCCGTTCCGGGTAGGCCGACGAGCACCACGCGTGCCACTTACTCGGGGCGCGCCGAAGAGGCCGTAGAGGAGATGTTTTCGAGATAGTTCTTGTGGTTGCGGACGAACTCCTCGACGGAGTCTCCACCAAACTTACGTAGCGCCTCCGAGGCCAAGACCAGCGCCATCATCGCCTCGGTGATGACTCCGAGTGCCGGTACCGCCGTAACGTCGGTGCGTTCCTTGAACGAAACGCTCGAGTCCATGGTATCGAGGTCTACGGTCTCGAGGACTGGCCGATTAAGCGTGGCGAGCGGTTTCATCGCGACGCGAGCGACAACCGGTGCGCCCGAGGTGACGCCCCCTTCAAGTCCACCCGCGTGATGACTGCGTCGACCAAAGCCACCGGCGTTTTGAGCCAATTCGTCAAAAAAGATTGCGTCGTGCGCCACGGATCCACGTTGCCCCGCTTGAGTGAACCCGTTGCCAAACTCCACGCCCTTGACCGCTTGGATACTCAATAACGCCTGAGCGATCAAACCATCGAGCTTGCGATCCCAATGAACGTAGGAGCCAAGCCCTACGGGGACGCCGTAGGCGATGACTTCGGCGACACCTCCGAGCGAGTCGCCATCTTTGGCGGCCGCTTTGATTTCGGCGATCATCAACTCTTCGACCTCCCGAGTGGCACAGCGCACCTCAGACTCATCGATAGCGCCCAAATCCGCGAACTCGGGCAGTGATTCGGGGTCAGTGGCGACGGAACCAATTTGAACGACGTGGGACAAAATAGTGATGCCGATTGTCTGGAGGAGCGCCTTGGCGAGTGCCCCCGCCGCCACGCGCGCGGCGGTTTCGCGGGCGCTCGAACGTTCGAGGACGTCACGAGCATCGTCAAAGGCATATTTCTGCATCCCCACGAGGTCAGCGTGGCCGGGTCGTGGTGAGCGCAGTTTGGTGGTGGGTTCACCCGGGGCGGCGGACATTTCCTTTTCCCATTTGGGCCATTCGGTGTTGATTATCTCAATGGCGACTGGAGAACCGAGCGTGCGCCCGTGGCGGACACCGGCGGTAATGCGAATGTCGTCGCGTTCGAATCGCATGCGGGGCCCTCGCCCAAAACCGAGGCGGCGTCGCACTAACTGGTCACCAATTGTTTCAATGTCAATGGGCAGTCCCGAAGGGAGTCCTTCGACAATAACGGTGAGGCTGGGGCCGTGGCTTTCGCCGGCGGTGAGGAAGCGTAACATCTCTCAAGTCTAGAGGAGTTGCTTCGTCTAACTGTGGGCGTAGAAGGGGTTGACGCCCGAAGCGTGGTCGGTAACGTCCACGACTTCTTTGAGAGCGGGAATCTCCTCGCGGAGCATTTTTTCAATCCCGTCACTGAGAGTCATGCGACTCATGGCGCAGCCTTGGCAACCGCCCGACAGCATGACGTAGGCCACCTGATTTCCCTCGTCGAGAGCGACCAAATCACACCGTCCACCGTGGCTGGCAATAGAGGGGTTGACGTTTTCGTCCAGTACGCGAATTGCCACCAGGGCGAGCTCGCCGGAAGTACCGTGCGCCAAAATGGCTTCAGGAATACCGGGGTGGAGTTCGTCAGACGAGGGCTGATTCGGATTAACCAAAACCAGACCATCGTTAGCGAACTCGAGGCGGGCCCCGCGCAACCGGTCAACTGAGGCGGCGGGAATCACGATTTGAATCTCGCCGTCGACTCCTATGGCCGCTCCTTCGGGAGCTTGGGCCACTTCAGAGAAGTAGAGATCGTAGGAGTATCCCGAGCCCTGGGTCCCCGTCACCTCGACCCAGAGGGCCAGCTCGTTGCTGCGGTCCTCACTGGCTAGGGCACTCGAGACCATTTCACGGGCCTCGTCGGTCAAAGTCAAGATGTCAAAGGGTTCGCTGCTCACGTGGACAAGTGTAAAGGTTCCAACCGAGTGCTGGTGCACCTACTAAGTTTTCAGCGTGACAAATATCCCTATCGACG
>CAIKZX010000053.1 GCA_903832015.1 uncultured Actinomycetes bacterium | reverse complement strand
GAGGTCATGCTCGAAACCTCGAGGTTCTTCGACATTCACGAACGGCTGGGTACCTGGCCGGGTGGCGTACACATTGAGCTCACTGGTGATGACGTGACCGAATGCTTGGGTGGAACCACTGTCGCTACCGAGGCGGACCTCACGCAGAACTACACCTCGATTTGTGACCCTCGCCTCAACGCTACCCAGTCCCTGGACCTGGCCTTTGAGGTTGGTGAAAAACTGCAGCGCTACAGTGCGGGCAGCGGCGCCAAGTCGTTGTAACGCAGCAACCGCTGACGCTCGACGCCAAATTCAATCTCGGTCATCGAGCAGTTTTCAATTCGCGGAAGCAACCGCTGTGATCCGGGGACGCCCCAGAGGTGCTTCAGCGCTTGTTCGATGAAGCCCCCGTGGGTGACGAGAACTATCTGCTCATGAGGGTGCCGAGCAATTAGCTCTTCGAGGGCGTGCACACTGCGAGCGTGAAAACTGACCAGTGATTCGCCTCCCGGCGCATTCGCGGCCGTGGGGTCTTTCGCCCAGTCAACCGCGCCGTAGCGTTCGACGAACTCGGTCCAGTTGAGTCCGTCACCTTCACCAACGGAAATCTCCGCGATGCCGGCCTCTTCCTTGAGGGCGAGGTCCTTGCGAAGTCCTCGGGCGATAATTTCTGCGGTTTGACGAGCTCGTGGGAGGTTTGAACAGTACAGAGCCGTGGCCCCGCTTAACTCCTGGCTAAGGACGAGACGATCGGCGAGGGCATGTGCTTGCGCTCGGCCACGTTCGGTGAGACCACCATCGCCGATTGGTCCTCCGGCAAGCCCCTCGGCATTCGCCCTGGATTCGCCGTGTCGAATCATCAGAATTCTTGCCCCGGTCGGTACCGGTCCTCGCTGGCGAAACCCTTCGGGTGGAAGTAATTGTTCTTCGCTCACGGTTGCGCCTAAGCCTTCCGCAAGAGGACTAGATCGTCACGGTGCACCACGACATCATCGGAGTCAGCAAAGTGTTCTGAAGAGACTCGGGTAAGTCCCTTGGCAATCAATTGGCCCTCGGGCCCGAGAATCTCCACCGCGTCGCCCTCAGCGAAGGAGCCGGTAAAACTGGTAGTGCCAACTCGCAAAAGACTCCGCCCGTGGTTTTCGAGAGCCTGAAGGGCACCCTGATTCACGAAGACTTGTCCCTGGCTCGAAACCGCGAAAGCAATCCACGACTTGCGGGCCGGCAGTCGCTCCTCGCGGGCGACGAAGGTGGTGCCGTGTCCCGATTCGCTACGTAGAGCGTGCGTCACCGGAAAGTCCGCGTGAGCGGGGGCAATAACGGCTGCAATGCCCGACCAGGTGGCCATGCGCATCGCAGCCAACTTTGAGGCCATACCACCCGAGCCAACGCCCGACGAAGATTTCCCACCGAGGGCCTCCACCTCTTCCATGGCGTGAACCTCCTCGATCAAGGTTGCGGTGGGATCTAAACGAGGGTCCGCGGTCAAGAGCCCCGCGGTGTCGGTAAGGAGGACTAAGTGGGAGGCGCCAACCATTGTCGCCACCAGAGCCGCTAATCGGTCATTGTCTCCGTAGCGAATCTCCTCATCAACTACCGCATCATTCTCATTAATGATGGTGATAGCCCCGAGTTTGTCCAGGGACCGCAAGGTCGTTCGAGCTTGCAGGTACAGACCCCGAGTACGAAAATCAACTGGTGCGAGCAGCACTTGGGCGACGGGCAAATTGTAAGGCGCAAAGGCTTCACGCCACGCGGCCATCAACAAGGGCTGACCAACGGCCGAAATGGCCTGCAAGAGCAAGGTGTCGGTGGGTCGCACTTGGCCCGCTCCCACCGTCGCCCAGCCAGCGTCAGTCGCGTACGAGGGCTGCAATCAGCTCGACCACGGACTGTGCGTCTGTGAGCAACGCGTCGTCATCAACCGTAACCGCCGCCGCCACCGCCACCGCGCGGGCGGCACCGCCGTCGCAAGCGGCTGGGCCGCACTCGGAGCGCAACGGGCGAGGCGCGTCGTTCGTCGTCCGCGCGCGGCGGAGCGCGTCCACGACGTCGTCAGCCCACGACACGCACTCATCGGCGGTAGTGCGAGACATGCGGTC
>CAIKZX010000052.1 GCA_903832015.1 uncultured Actinomycetes bacterium | reverse complement strand
GGATCGCCCACAAAGATTGGTGACCAAACACCAATGAGATCACTCGGTGCTGCCACTTTAGAAGTTAGGTCGCTAGTCACGAATTCGCGTGTCCCGTTAGACCATCGAGCGACGTACCCCGTTTCATCTTGTAGGGCTAGTGCGGGATCATTTAAAAATGCGTTCGCACCTATCGCCGTCAGTGAATGAGGAAGGACTAGTGACGAAAGGAGTCGGTCATTGGCGAAGGCCGACTGGCCAATCGAAGTGACCGTACTTGGTACTACGACTGAGGTCAGGCTGGCATCATTCGAAAAGGCCAAGACCCCGATGCGCACCACCGGGTAGGGCACACCCACGACTACCTCAGAGGGGATGACCACGTTGGCGGCCCCGGGCGGGAATGTCGAAATGGTGGCGTTGGCGCCACTAATTGTGTACCCAAATGAAAGACCATTGGAGTCAGTACAGACTCCCCCAGTGCCGACGCAGGTGTTGGTCGTCGCCCCCACGGATGTGGTCAAGAGGCCAATAACCAAGATTGAGGCCGCGATGACCGCAGTGAACCGGAGGGGTAAGGGGGTGGACATCGTTAAATTTAACCTTTAGTTGGAAAATTCTAGTCGGCGACACAACGAACGATTTTTTGAATTTTGGACCTCCCCTTGCGACCGCTGTTGTTGATTGGTCGACTCTTCCATTCATTTACAGTTGGGTAGTGGGCAATGTGACCGAAGTGGTGTTTGATGAGGACTGCACTATCTGCAAGGCCTGTGCCGACTGGCTAATCCGGCGAGACGAGCACCACCGATTGTTGTGTACCCCATCATCACGGTGTACCTGGTCTGATGCCGGCGCCATGCCCTTCACCACCACTCTGGTTGTGCGAACCTCCTCCGGCCAAACGTTTTTCGCCTCGTCGGCTGTTGCGGCCTCTCTCAGTGAACTAACTGGCCTATGGGGGTTGGTCGGTAAGTGGGTGCTCTTTCTGAATCGAAGTACGTTGTTACGCTCATACCACGACCGTTGGTACTACGCCTTTGCCCGACGGCGCGTGGCTATCTCAAACGGACTCGTTCGCGTCCACCTGCTGGATCAGAGTTGTCGCGTTCCAAAGAAGTAAGGCAGGTGGCATGACTTCGCTTCGCCGCCCGGTGCTCCTTCGACAAACGTGGGCCAACATTGTTTGGTGTCACTGGCCCGTTTCTGTTGAAGAGGTTCAATCCTTGCTGCCGAAGGGACTCACTCCCGATCTCTATGAAGGGCAAGCGTGGGTGGGATTAGTGCCCTTCTCGATGGTCAACCTGCGTCTGCCCAGACCCTGGGGTTTTCTTACTCGATGGTCCCGCAGCGCCAACTTCGGCGAGGTCAACGTTCGGACCTACGTCCGTGGCCCCGATGGTGAATCTGGCGTCTGGTTCTTCACCCTCGATGCCGATAGCTGGGTGGGAGTAATTACCGCCAAGGCAATACTGGGCTTGCCCTACCGAGTTGCGAAAACTTCCTTCACCCAGACTGCCTCCTCTCGGCGGTGGAGCAGCACTCGGCATTCTGATCGAGCACAATCTGTTCTCGAGGTCGAAGTAAGTAGCGAGCTAGCTCGACCGGCGGCACCCGGACTCGAGCGTTTTCTATTCGAACGCTACGCGTTGTATTCTTTGTGGCATGGTCTTATTCTGCGTGGCGAACTCTCCCACCGTCAGTGGCGGGTCAAACCAGCACAACTGCGCGCTGTGAACACCGAAATTGTGTCTAACGCGGGCCTTACGGTGTCGGGCGCGCCCCACCTTTTTATCGGGGAGAGTGTTGAGGTTTCAATACACCCCGCACGGGTAGTGAGGCGGCGTTGAGCGCCCTAGCCTTTGGTGACCTACTGATTTTGGTCGGTTTGCTCGGTGGCAACGCCATGCTGGCTTGGCTCCACGTCGCCGAAACTGATCACTCGTCCCGACATGATTTAATCAGCGCCTACGCTCATTCTCGATTCCCTCGCGTATACGCCATTCATAACCTCACTTTCGTAATTTCGGGCGTCGGCGGTGCCATTGCCACACACACGTACGCACCAAATTCAATCCTGCTGCCGTCCCTTTGCCTGCTTTATTCACTCGGCATTGCGGTCTTGGCCATTTTTCCCATGGACATTTCGGCCACGGTAAAGACATTCGTGGGGGGACTCCACGTCTTGGGCGTCGTCTGGGTATTTTTCGCGGCGACCCTGTATTCATTGCTGTTTAGCCACATTGGTTCCGCCTCCAAGAGTGCGGGGGGTAAATTCACTTTCGACTTTGTTGGTGCTTACTTGGTTGTTGGCATCATCCTCATGCTGATTGCGCAAGCGAGAAAATGTACCTCTTTCGGCCTGGTGGAACGCGTCGCCGCGGCGGGACTGAGTTTGTGGTTTGTGGGCATTCTCTACGTAACCTCTCAGTGAGTTGATTCACTAACAAGTTGACACTGGGCATTCGACCCCTACCTCGTTAGACTTTGAATCATGCGCCACCGAACCACCACCACGTTGTGGACGGGCTTCGCCCTTTTCTTGGTGCTCATCCTCGGCCTTGCGCCGTCAACGGCTCGAGCGGATAGTGCGGTCACTCTGACAAATGGTGCGACGCCGGTAGTGGTCGCCCAGGGTGGACTCCTTTCCCAACCCTACGGGCTGGCCTTTTCACCGCATGGCGACCTTTACGTTTCCAACGTCACGGGCAACTCAGTGACAAAAATTGTATTAACTAGTGGTGTGCTTTCTACTTTTGCGTCTGGGTTCCCAGGGAATATGGGCCTTCGGGGGCTCGCTTTTGATCCCAGTGGAAATCTTTACGGCAGCGACTTTGCAACCGAGACTATTGAAATGATTTCGCTGCAAGGAGTGCTCTCCCAATACGCCGACTACACCACCGCGGGAAACCGACCTATGGGGTTGACTTACGACCAGGGAAACCTCTACTCCGCGGCTTGGGGCAACGGAGCGGTATATCGGGTTGGCTCTGGGGTCCTTGTAGACACGGGGAGCAACTTCATCGAAGGTCTAACCCATGATGTGGCGGGCAACCTCTATCTCACCAACGGGTCTAACGGGACTGTTTATAAGATCACTGCCCAAGGCAATAAGTCAGTTTTTGCAACTGGTATTGAGAATCCAGTTGGAATTGCCATCGACATTCAGGGCAACCTGTACGTCTCGAGTCTCGACACCGGGGTGATATCAAAAATTACGAGTAGTGGCACGGTGTCAACTTTTGCTAGCGGATTCACCCACCCCGCTGGACTCGTCGTCTTTGATGGCAATCTTTTTGTGGCCGATAGCGGCACCAACTCAATTGCCAAGTTGCCTCTACAACGCGCCAGCCTCTCCCCATCACATGTTCGAGCGACCCCGGGAAATCACTCGGCCACCATCTCGTGGGACCCAGCGCCGATTGATCCACGAGAGCTCTTCGTGCCTCCGGTGTACACCGTGGACTTAATCATCCATTCATTCAATGGTTATTGGCATGGTGGTCCTTCTTGTACCACGTCGAGTACGACGTGCACCGTTAGCGGCCTCACCAATGGGCAGAAGTATTGGGTAAACGTCACCGAGACGAACGCCAGTGGGTCGACTGAAGCCTTCCACGCCACGACCGTGACTCCAGTGTCGATGGCAGCTACTACCACCACGGTTGCGACGGTAACTTCAACGACAGCGCCAACGACAACCTCGACGCTTCCTTCTCCCGTGCACGCTACGAAGCATCAGTCGAGTTGGCTCGTGTACTTAGCCGCTCTGCTGATTACTGCCCTATTTCTCTTTATCGTCTACACCCGTCGCTCTCGCCGTTAGAAAAAGCCAGAGGGACTATTTTGTGGCCCCCATCGCCGACCAAATTAACTGAGCTAGCTGGCTGACTGTCGTAATGCCGTAACCATAACTTGGATTACCGCTGGTCAAGATAGCGATGTCGTAATTTCTTTTTGGACCCTGGATCCAGCCAATGGAATTAATTTGCCATTCATTAGTTGGCGACACTGGAGTCCATCCATTTTTAAATGCAACCACGCTCCCCTTCGTGGGGCCAGTGGACACTCCCCACGTGTCAGCGGCAGAAATATTCTTCATGAGTCCTAGCCCGAGGCTCTGCGAAGCCTTAGTCAGAATTTTGTTCTTCTGAGAGAAGAGGGCCAAGATATGAAGTTGATCGAGTGCGGTGGTATTGGTAATGCCCCAGCCATAAATATTCCCGTGGGGACAAACGGGCGCGGTTGCGGTTAACGGTATGGTGGCGTTAAAGGCGGTGAGCCCGGTGCACGTCCCAACCAACTCATAGAAATAGGAGGCATCGGCATTACTACTGTATTCAATCATCTGCGTCAGTTTGGCCAAATTGTCCGGGGTGAGCACTTCCTTCTTCACCTGAAGTTGGTGCAGGTAG
>CAIKZX010000051.1 GCA_903832015.1 uncultured Actinomycetes bacterium | reverse complement strand
TCACCTTCACGGAAACGGGTGCGCCCGTAGCTCACAGCTTCACCGGAATGGCTGCGAGCACTAGTTACTACGTGACCGTGACTGCGGTGGGCAACGGAACCACGACCACTAACTCGGCGGCGTCACCGATTGTCGCTATTATTTCGTAGCAAGCGGTCAAAAGTGTCAATAACCTCTGGGAGGGCTGTGATCGCCTTGGCGTATCGCAGCCCTCCCAGGAAAGAGGTGAGCCTATGTGCCTACTAGCTGTACTACACGTCTCACCAACCTCCGCAGTTGGGGGGGTAGGGTGAGCGGAAAGCTAAATCCCTCCGCTTTCTCAGAGGTTGTCGCCAATGAGATCTTGAACGAGGGAATTTTCTCGTTGGATATACGCAAGACCGCGCACAGCCAGTCAGTGACTCTGCAATCTTTGTATTACTACTGGGACTCGCAAGATTTTGTGAAAAGGGATGCGCTGTGCACGTACGTTCGTAAACAGTGCACACACGTCAAGAAGTTAATTGCCGATTGGCTCCATGGTTCGGGCAACGCGGAGCAAGGTACTAATCCTCCGCCAGACCTCCCGCCGCTGCCCAGTGAACTTGTAGTGAATTTTGGGAAGATAGTAGAAGCTCATCTGCTTCTACGCGGTACCAATGAATTTGAACTAACTAAGGATGAAATCTCTTCGTTGGCTGAGAACATCTTTGAACTGGGCGAATCGACAGTTCTCGGGCCAAATTTATTTACTCGGTTGCTCGAAGCGGTCTTCCAGCGCTGGTGCTTGGCGGCCTCAGCCTTTCCCGAATCCGAAAGCGCCTAATCGACAGGATGAACTAGTTGGCACGAGCAGAGTGACCTAATCCTGGTCGTGGGCAACGCCAATCAGAGGGTTGTGGTACTGCCGTAGAGGCTCACGCCCCGTGAAGGACGGTTGAGGCTAGGGCGAGTATGCCCCATCAGCCCGCAGTCAACTTGGTAGCGCCTATCCAAGAAGCATTCAATTTCTTGGTGATGAGCCCTTGTAGGGTAGATATTCATGACTGAAATGGCACGATGCGTAGTTCGAAGTTGACGGATTATCTCCAGTGACGAATCAGACTCTAGCCAGCTTGGGCCTGCACCCTGATGAGGAATTGATACCGCCATCAGGGAGTTTGACGGGTCGACTGGTCATCATGCATTCTGATGAGGCTGATGCGATCTGGGTTGGCGAGCAGGGCGAGGAGTGTTCGGGGCGTTTACGCCTGGCTCGGACGTTGGCTCTAAAACCAGTGGCCGGTGATTGGATTGCCCTCAAGGGTGAACGCGTCACCAAGGTCTTCCCTCGACGCAATGAACTGCGTCGCACTCAGACCCACGGTCGACCGGCGCAAGTCCTGGCCGCCAACGTCGATGTCGTCTTCGTGGTGGTGCCCCTGCACTCAGAACTGCATCAACGCATGGTCGAGGGGCTACTCGCAATGGCCGTCGAGGCGGGTGTCGAACCCGTTTTGGTGATTACCAAGATTGACGAGGGCGATGATGAGAATGCTCTCGCCTCGCTACAGGCCCGCATGGTGGATCTCATTGGCAACGTGAGGCAAGTGACCACCTCCGCCCACACGGGTGCGGGGATTGAGGATCTCCGTGAACTCCTCGGCGCGGGCGTCACGGGAGTCTTGCTCGGCGCCTCGGGGGCTGGCAAGACCTCGCTGCTGAACGCCCTGGAAGGCTCTAAAGAGCTCACCAAGGCGCTCTCACGCACCGGTGAGGGCCGCCACGCCACCAGTACGCGAAAGCTCTACCGACTCTCTAGTGGGGGGGGTAATCCTCGATATCCCCGGGATCCGATTCTCCAAGGCGGTCGCCGACGGCGCGGGCGTCGCCCCAGACTTCAGCGATATTGAAGAGCTGGCCCTCTCGTGCGAGTTCACTAACTGTGGCCACGGTACCGATCGTGGCTGTGCGGTGACGGCCGCGGTCGCGGGCGGTACGGTAAGTCCAGAACGTCTCGCCCTGTGGCGACAACTGGGCTCAAGTGGTCCGTCCTATTAAGGTTAAAGGGGCTGAGGGGCCGTAGCTCAATGGTTAGAGCAGGGGACTCATAATCCCTTGGTTGTGAGTTCGATCCTCACCGGCCCTACAAATACCCAAATTGGTAGCCTTGGTATCGACGTAAGGAGAGTTATGAGTACGAACCAAATCCCTTCGGGAATCAACCAGGACTACTTCAGCCATGAAGTCACCGCCGCCCAGGACCTGTTTGGTTTTGCCAATGATGGATGGGTCAAGGCCCAGCCAATTCCTGAAGATAAAGCGCGCTTTGGGGTCTTTGACGAACTGAACGACGCCGCGGAGATTGCGGTACGAGGAATCATTCAAGAGTTCCAGTCCGCACCAATCGGGACAGCCGATCGCAAGGTCGGTGACCTTTACGCCTCCTTTATGGATACCGATCGGATCGCCACCCTCGGCGCCACCCCTCTCGCTCCCTGGCTCGCCACCGTTCGAGCGATAGCAACCAAAGAGGAGCTCTTGGGCGTGATTGGCGAGTTCCAGCGTCAGGGTATCGGGGGCTTTGTCGCGCTCTACGTTGACAACGATAAGGAGAACTCCGAAATCTACCGACTCTTCGTCGAACAAGGGGGACTCTCCCTACCCGACGAGAGCTACTACCGCGAAGCACAGTTTGCTCCCGTACTCGAGGCTTTCGTCACTCACGTCGCCAAGATGCTCACCCTGGCTAAGGTCGAGAACCCCGAGAGCAGGGCCGCCGCCATTCTCGAATTGGAGAAGAACATTGCCTCTGGTCATTGGGACAACGTGGCCTCGCGCGAAGCGACAAAGACCTACAACCAGAAGAGCTGGTCGGAGTTCACCGCACTGTGGGCATCTCAGGCGAGCCTTCTCGAGCACTGGCGCGAAGCGAGCCACGTACCGGCTCCTCTGGTGGCCAGGCTCGTGGTGCGCCAGCCAAGTTTCATCGAACACTTTGGTGCATTGGTTGACAGTGTTGATCTCTCGCTCTGGCAAAGCTGGTTGGAGTGGAAGGTTATTACCTCACTGGCGGCCTACCTGAGTGAGGAATTCGTCGCTGAGAACTTTGAATTCTACGGTCGAACCCTGAGCGGAGTCCCCACAATTCGGGACCGCTGGAAGCGCGCAATTTCATTTACCGAGGGCGTTATGGGCGAGCAGGTCGGTAAGGCTTACGTCGAGCGCTTCTATCCCGCCGAAACAAAATTAAAAATGGATGAGCTCGTCGCGATGTTGGTGGCCGCTTACCGTGAGAGCATCACCGGACTCGAGTGGATGTCAGCGGAGACTCGCGAGCGTGCCCTCGAGAAGCTTGAAATGTTTACTCCCAAAATCGGTCACCCGGACAAGTGGCGTAACTACGATGCACTTTCGGTCTCCGCGCACGATCTGATTGGCAACGTGTTGGCTAGCCACGAGTTTGAACTCGCCTACGAGATGAACAAGCTGGCGGGGCCCGTGGACCGTGGCGAGTGGCACATGACCCCACAGACCATCAACGCTTATTACAACCCGGGCATGAACGAAATTGTCTTCCCGGCCGCAATTCTGCAAGATCCCTTCTTTGACCCCAACCGCGATGCGGCGGCCAATTATGGTGCGATCGGTGGAGTTATTGGACACGAGATTGGTCACGGCTTCGATGATCAGGGATCACGCTACGACGGGCAGGGTCGGTTGAAGGACTGGTGGACGGAGCAAGATCGCGAGGCCTTTGAAGCGCGTACCTCGGCGCTGATTGAACAGTTCAACGCCCTGAGCCCCCGAGAGTGCCCCGGACTGTTTGTCAACGGTGCGCTGACGATTGGTGAAAACATCGGTGACCTCGGAGGACTCAGCATTGCGTGGAAGGCCTACGTGCTCTCACTAAATGGCCAAGAGCCGCCGGTCATTGACGGCTTAACGGGAGCCGAACGTTTCGTACTGTCGTGGGCTCAGATTTGGAAGCACCAGGCCCGTCCCGCCGAAGCCGAGCGTCTCCTAGCGGTTGACCCGCACTCTCCACCAGAATTTCGTGTCAATCAGATTGTTAAAAACATAGAGGTGTTCTACGAAGCGTTTGGAGTGAGCGAGGGCGACCCCATGTGGATGTCACCTAAAGACCGAGTGCAGATTTGGTAGTTAGTTGATGCGACGGCGACGTAACTGCGTCGCCAACATCAGCAACATGCCCAGCGCTACCAGCCACATCGCGGAACCTAAGGCAAAATCTGTCTTCAAACCCGTGTGAGCGAGTTGAGAGGTTGTCGTCGTGGTGGCCGCAGTGGTCGTGGTCGTTACTTGAGTTGCAATGGTTGTAGTCGTGCGGTGAATTGTGGTGGTAGTACCTTGGGCGTTTTGTAAGGTCTCTCCAACCGCCAGAGGTGTAGCGGAGCAGTTGTTCATATTGTTAAGCGTTGAACCCGTCGGATTCTTGAAGGCAATTGGCCAGTTGTGGGTGTCCCCAGTGAGATACCCCTGGCGAGTGGAGATCACGGTGTGAAAACTGCCGTCACCGTTGTAGTAGTAAAAACCCAGTCCGACCGCTAGGAAGATCCCGGAGGAGTCAATCACCTGCTTCAACGTTCCATTTTGCCGGTACAGGCTCAACGCCCAGCTATTTCCAGCCAGAGGCGTGAAGGCGTAGTAGTCGGTGCCGCGGAGGTCACGGGTGGTCAAGGTTCGCCGCAGGTGATCGGCGTAGGGTAACTGGAAGTCACTCGCAAGGAGTTGGGTGGAAGTCATACGTGACACGCCGCCAAACACTTGGCTTTGGCTAAATCGGCAATTTGTCAGGTTGGTCGTTGGTACCGCACGGGGCTGGGACGCCAAGGCGATACCGGTAGAGGTCATCACGGTGAGCGCGGCGCTCAAGACTGAAATGATGAGGTTGCGGCGCATGATGAAACCAATTATAGCCAGCGGGTATTCAAAAAGTGAGTTATGGGGGGGTGCGCTTCCTTGGGTGAAGTAGGGCCGAAACGGGGGTGGACGGGTTTAGGGCCCTGATCCTTGATTCAGAGCGGCGGAGTAGCCGATATGGATGGGTAAAGTGACTACGTGACAACCAAAGCCGACCACGCGCGGCCCCGCAGCCTTGAACCGGTAAGCGAAGGCGGACCGTTGCCGGTGTGTCGTACCCTGATCTCGACGGTTAGGGCCTAGTGCGCATCCCTGGAAAAGTCGGGGTTGGCCTGGTCGCGCTACTCATGCTGCTCGTCTTCATTGGAGTCGGCGTCATTCTTGCCTCTCCCAATACCCAAACTGATGCACAAGCGGCCTGCACCCCAGCGGGACTCACGCAGAGTTGGTCGGGGAGCTTTCACGTTCAGTCGGTCCAGAGCTTTGGGTGTGAAGGGAAGTGGGCCTACGTCTGGGCCACGATCAGCGATGGACAGCACACGGTATCGGTGACCGAGTTGGAGTACTTCGAACCCCTAGGTTGGCTCCAAGTCGATCGCCTCAAGTACTGTCCAACCACTACCGTGCCAGAGAAGATTCGAAAACTGGCCTGTAATTCAAACTAAGGAGAACCGTTGAAACGCACTCGCGGATTTTTCTCCCTGGTTGGTGCGGCCCTCCTCGATCTGTTTGATCAGGGAACCGCCTTTGGGCGCTTGGCTCTCGTGCACGTTTTGATGATGGCCGGCGACACACTCGTCACAATCTCGCTCGCTGGTTCACTCTTCTTCTCGGTTTCGCCCGATACGGCCAAACTCAAGGTGCTGGCCTACCTGGCCTTGACCATCGCCCCCTTCGCAGTGGTGTCACCCCTCCTCGGACCGCTCATTGACCGGGCTCGACACGGGCGCCGCTTTCTGCTGGCGATCTCCGGTGCGGCTCGAGCGCTGCTGTGCTTTTCGATGGCCACCCACCTCAACAGTCTCTGGCTTTTCCCCGAGGCCTTCGTCGTTCTCATATCCTCGAAGCTCTACGTGGTTACTCGCGGCGCACTCGTTCCACAGATGGCCAGGAGCGACCAATTCGCCCTCCACCGTGCCTCACTGTCACGCGCGGGGTGGCCATCTTCGGACCCCGATGGTCCATCGGGTTTTGCGGGCTTTAACGCTCAGCTCACTCTGCTGGGTACCCTGGCGGGATTTGTAACCGGCTTTGTCGGCGCCGCCGTACTGAAAACAGTGGGAGCCTCTTGGGTGCTTTACTTGGCAACTGTGGTATTCGCGGGAAGTGTCGTGGCGAGCACCCGATTGGTGGCGGCCAAAAAATTAGCGGTCCCGCCCAGCGAATTGAGCCGGTTGGAAAAGGACCACCTCCGGCTCAATCCCACCGGTACGAGTGAAGTGACCTGGGGACTCTTCGCCGCGACCGCGATGCGAGCGGCGGTGGGTTTCGCAACATTTCTGTTGGCCTTCGGGTTGCGTCGCGAACACGCGAACCTCGGTCTCTACGCACTGGCGCTGTCGGCGAGTGGGGTCGGATCAATGCTGGGTCTGGCCATAGTGACTCGAATGCGAACGAAGCGAAGCGAGCCAGTGTTCTTGTTCGCGTCCTTGTTCTGCGCCGGGGCGGGAGCGTTTGTTGTCTCCTTGTACCCACTCCTCGCTTTCCAGGTCGTCCTCGCGGGGTGGCTGGGGGTGGCGGCGTCTACCCTGCAGCCCTCCTTTGACTCGCTGACCCAGCGCCACATCGCCGAGGGCTCGCAAGGGCGCACCTTTGCTCGCTTCGCTGTTCGCCAACAACTCGCCTGGGTGCTCGGCGCTCTCGTACCCGTGGCGGTTCCGCTTAACTTCGGCGTGGGAGACCGCATCGTGGCGTTGGCGTTGGTGGTGGCGGCCCTCTGGTATCTCGTAGGTCGGCGTCAGAGAGTCAAGGGGTAATTTTCGCCCCGCCAAACTCCTATGATTGGAGATAATGGCCCGCCACATACAAAAAACGCCCCTGGCAGAACTCGAGTTACTACCCCACGTGGTAATTGTCGGCGGAGGCTTTGGGGGCCTCGCAACAGCGCGCGGTCTCGCGGGCCAGAAAGTTCGCGTCACCCTGGTTGATAAGAACAACTTTCACAGCTTCCTGCCTCTGCTGTACCAGGTAGCAACGGCGGGGCTCGAGCCAGCCGATGTGGCCTACCCAATTCGAACCATCTTTGGCAACGTGGCCAACGTGGACTTTCGACACGGCAGTGTTCGTGAGGTCCGCCACGCACAGAATCAGGTCGTCCTGGAAGATGGCGGCGTGCTCAACTACGACCACCTGGTGGTGGCGACGGGGGCGACCGCCTCGTACTTTGGCATTCCCGGTGCTTCGCAGTATGCCATGCCCCTCTACACCCTGGTCGATGCGCGGCACTTGCGAAATCGACTCTTGACCTCACTCGAAGAAGCCGAGGTCCGCTCGGCCTCGAAACCGACCACACTTAACTACGTTGTCGTTGGCGGAGGACCCACCGGGGTGGAGACCGCTGGGGCTCTCAGCGAGCTGATGCGCCTTGTCGTCAAGCGCGACGGCCTTCGCCTGGACCCGGAAAATATTCACGTCATCCTGGTTGACCGGGTGGAGCGAGTGTTGTTGCCCTTTCCCGTTAGCGCCTCCGCCTACGCCGAAAAGCACCTGAAGTCCATTGGTGTCGAATTGCAATTTGGTCGCGTAGTGGTTGAAGTTACCGATCACTCCATTCGATTTGAAGATGGTGATGAGATTGAGACGGCCGCCGTGGTGTGGTGTGCTGGCGTGACCGCCGCAGGAACGTTGGCCACCGCCGTTGCCGAAGAGCACGGGCCCGGTGGACGAGTTCTGGTCGAGCCCGACCTTCGACTGGTGGGTTCGACCAACGTGTGGGCGATTGGGGACTCGGCGGCGATTCGAGAGGGTGAGGGGTTCTTGCCCCAGCTGGCCCCGGTGGCGATTCAGTCCGGACGACAGTGCGCGGCAAATATCCTCGCGGTGGAAAGTGGTCAGCCCACTACGCCAATGAAGTATCGCAACAAGGGAATCATGGCCACCATTGGCCGTCGCGCGGCGGTGGCGAAGGTTCCGGGCTTTGGTGTGATCCGCGGTACCGCTGGCTGGTTGGCCTGGCTAGGGCTGCACCTGTGGTACCTGGTGGGTTCTCGCAACAAGATCCGCGTAATTATCAACTGGACGTGGCGCTACTTTGACTGGCCCTCGGGGCCACGAGTCATCGTCGCCGACACTGAAGCCAAGGCGTAGAAAAACCCCACCGCCCAACCCCGCAGGGTCAGGCGGTGGGGCTACTACTACTGAAGTGCTACTTCGAGTTCGGTAACCAGTTCCCCTAATCGCTTGGGCGTGCGGCCCTTGAACTGGGCAAAGTGTTCACGAATCAACGGAACTTCTGCTCGCCACTCCGCCTCGTTTACCGCCAAGAGTTCAGTCATGTCCGCAGTACTGACGTCCAGACCCTCGACGTTTATTGCGTCAAGGGTTGGCAGGTAGCCAATGGGGGTATCGATAGCGTCGCCTCGGCCGCCGCTGCGATCAAAGATCCATTCGAGTACTCGACTGTTTTCGCCAAAGCCCGGCCAGAGCCAGCGACCATCATCTCCCTTGCGGAACCAATTGACGTAGAAGATCTTTGGCAGGGCCGACTCGCCGTACTTCGCGGCGAAGGTGAGCCAGTGCGCAAAGTAGTCACCAAAGTTGTAACCGCAGAAGGGAAGCATCGCGAAGGGATCACGACGGAGGTTCCCTACGGCACCGGTGGCCGCAGCGGTGGTCTCAGAGGCCATGATTGAACCCAAGAACACCCCGTGGTCCCACGACTTGGACTGGCAGACCAAGGGCACGGTGTGAGCGCGTCGACCACCAAAGAGAATGGCGTCAATGGGCACGCCGGCGGGATCTTGCCACTCGGGCGCAATTGCGGGGTCCTGTCCCGCGGGTGCGGTGAAACGTGAATTGGGGTGGGCCGCCGGAGTCCCCAAGTCTTTAGTCCAAGCCTGGCCCTTCCAATCGGTCAAACCAGCGGGTGGTTCGCCCAGGCCCTCCCACCACACGTCACCATCGGCGGTGAGGGCGGTGTTGGTGAAGATGGTGTTGGCTTGAATTGACAACATTGCGTTGGAGTTGGTCTCCATGTTGGTGCCGGGGGCCACACCAAAGAATCCGGCCTCGGGGTTAATTGCGTAGAGTCGACCGTCGATTCCGGGCTTCATCCAACAGATATCGTCACCGACCGTTTCGACCTTCCAGCCGGGCAGGGTGGGAACGAGCATGGCGAGATTGGTTTTGCCGCAGGCCGAGGGGAAGGCCCCAGCGATGTAGCGAGCCTCGCCCTGGGGTGAGGTCAACTTGATGATGAGCATGTGCTCAGCCAGCCAGCCATCGGTGTGGGCCATCGTCGAGGCGATACGCAAGGCGAAGCACTTTTTACCCAAGAGGGCGTTACCGCCGTAGCCGGAACCGTAGGAGATGATTTCTTTGGTTTCGGGGAAGTGCACAATGTATTTGGTCTCGTTACAGGGCCAGCGAACATCAGCTTGGCCGGGGCTCAAGGGGGCCCCCACCGAGTGCAGACAGGGCACAAAGTCTCCCTCTTCACCGAGGACTTCGAGGGCGCCGGTGCCCATGCGCGTCATGATCTTCATGGAGACCGCGACGTAGGGTGAGTCGGTCAGCTCCACTCCGATGTGGGAAATGGCCGAGCCGAGCGGTCCCATGGAGAAGGGGACAACGTACATCGTGCGACCCTTCATCGAGCCGGCGAAGAGGCCCTTGAGTGTTTCGCGCATCTGGGTTGGGTCGACCCAATTGTTGTTAGGGCCGGCGTCTTCTTCGTTCAGCGAGCAAATGTAGGTGCGATCTTCGACGCGAGCGACATCACTCGGGTCGGAGGTCGCGTAGTAAGAATTGGGGCGCTTGGCCTCATTTAGCCTCTTGAAAGTTCCCGCTTCTACCAATTCTTGGCATAAACGGTCGTATTCGGCCTGCGAACCATCGCACCAGTGGATACGATCGGGGGTAGTGAGTTGCGCTACTTCCTCCACCCAGGCAATTAATTTCTTATTCTTCGTTGGGTATTGCACTGCGTGTCCCTTCGGTCTGCCCGGTGCCTCGTTGCAACGTGCTTCACTGTGACGGCCATCCCCCCATCGGCTGAGTCCCCGGGGGGAATAGGCCGGCGTGAAGATGACGTCCTCAAGGCTATCTCCCGCGTCGTTTCGGCATCACACATTCCCGCCGGTGAGGTCCACATTGGTGATGATGCGGCGGTCCTCGAGCCAACGGTCGGAAGTACCGTTATTTCAACGGATGTCAGCGTCTGGGGTATTCATCTGGACCCTAAATTCTTTTCACTCCACGACTTTGGGTACAAAGCGGTGGCCGCGGCGATCTCAGACCTGGCGGCCATGGGCGCGCGGCCCGAAGCCTGCGTGATTGCGGTAACCGCTCCCGAGGGAACGGACCTTATTGCGATTCACGAGGGAATTGCTGAAGCGGCCCTGATGACTTCATGCCCAGTGGTGGGCGGGGACCTAAGTACGGGCAACGACATCACCCTCGCGGTCACGGTGATTGGACAATGTCCCGACTCCAAACCAATCTTGCGATCGGGGGCGAAGGCGGGGGAATTTATCTTTGTCACCGCACCGCTCGGTCGGGCCTCGGCGGGGCTTCGTCTTCGCCGAGCGGGAGCCGATCTTGATAACGAACTGGTCCTCGCGCAGCGACACCCGTACCCGAGACTTCGTGAGGGTCTCACCGCGCGTGACGCGAACGTCAGCGCAATGATGGACCTGTCCGATGGTTTGGCCCTGGACCTTAATCGAATGGCCGACTCGTCGGGCGTTGGGTTTGAACTCGATCACGTTCCGGTGGCGCTAGGGGCGACACTCGAAGAGGCCCTCAGTGGAGGGGAGGACTACGAGTTGATAATCGTCACGCCCGATCCAGAGAGCTTGTTACATCTTTCTAAGGAGCGTTCACAGATCCAACCGATTCTGATTGGACGAACCGTTTCAGATCCATCGGTGCGCAACTTTGAGGGCCAGCCACTCACTCGAAGAGGGTGGCAACATTCGCTCTAGCCAGTAGCTAGGAGCCTTCTCGAAAGGGAATTACGCGTTGACGGTGGGCTTGGAACGTGAGGGCTTGGTGATCTTGCCCGAGCGCAAGCAGCCGGTGCAGACGTTGACGCGAACGGGGGTGCCGTTAACGAGGGCCCGCACACGCTGAATATTTGGGTTCCAGCGACGCTTGGTGCGACGGTGGGAGTGCGAAACGTTCATGCCAAAAGAGGGCTTCTTGCCGCAGATTTCACAAACTGATGCCATATGCCTTCTCCTTAAAAGTTCGGCGAACGCCGAAAAGACCGAATGTCCATTGTAGCATCGTCAGCAATGTCTTCGTCCAATCGCTTTGGGACCAGTGACCTTCGGGCGCTCATGGAGACCTTCGCGGGGCTGCTCGACAGCCACCGGGAGGTCATCAACTACCTCAACGTCTACCCCGTCCCCGACGGTGATACCGGAACCAATATGGCCCTGACCTTGGGTTCGGTGGTGGCGAGTTTGAACGAACTGCCCGCCGACGCTCCCATGGCCAGCGTCCAGAAGGCTATCGCTCACGGATCGCTGATGGGCGCGCGAGGTAACTCGGGGGTCATCTTGAGCCAGCTCCTTAGGGGTCTGGTGAGCGAGTTCGAAGAGGAGGTTACGGCCGAGCACCTGCTCGCCGCTCTGTCGAATGCGAACCGACTGGCTCGCGAAGCGGTAGTGCGACCAATCGAGGGCACCATACTTTCGGTGGCACTCGGGGCGGTGGAGGGCGCCCGCACAAACTCCTCAACTCTCGAAGAGGTGGTGCGAGGCGCACTCGACGGCGCCAACAAGGCATTGGCGCATACTCCCGAGCAGCTGGACGTGCTGAAAAAAGCGGGAGTCGTGGACTCCGGGGGAACGGGGTTGGTCTTATTCTTCGACGCCCTCGCTCACATCCTCTACGGAGACGCACTGCCGGTGCCACCCGAGGTGGCTTCGATCTCGCGAAACATCGACGACATTGCGAGTGGTCACAGCGTGGCGGAACTATCGCACGAAGTGATGTTTTTATTGAACGCCCCCGACTCGGCGATGTCGAACTTTCGTGCGGCGTGGCTTGAGATCGGTGACTCCATCGTGATTGTTGGTGGCGACGGTCTCTACAACTGCCATATTCACACCGACGACGTTGAGGCGGCGGTAGCGGCTGGTGAATCTGCCGGAATATTGAATGATGTGCGCATCACCAAACTCAGTGAGGTTGAAGAAGAGGCGACCTGGGTGGCTGAAGGCGGCGAACGAACTCCCGCGCCACACACTGCGATTGTGGCGGTAGCGCTCGGAACTGGAACTACCGCTCTGATGAAGTCAATGGGGGCTCGTGAAGTGGTGAGTG
>CAIKZX010000050.1 GCA_903832015.1 uncultured Actinomycetes bacterium | reverse complement strand
TGGCAGTGGTGACCAATCTCTTCGAGGACCTCACGCACGGCGGCCTCTTCGAAGGTTTCTCCCTCGTCGAGTTTGCCCTTGGGAAAGGTCCAGTCCCCTCGCGCCACGCGATAAATACATGCCAACTGAATGCGACCGAGGTCGTCAGCGCGGTAAACAACTCCGCCCGCCGCCCGAATGAGATCGTTAGGGGCATCACTGGGGATGAGAAGCTCATCACTCAAAAGATACACATCCTTACGATAAATGGTGGCGGGGGTGATTTTGTGGATATCCCCTGCGCCACGAAATTGGTATGCACCCAGAGTACCGACAATGCGGCGCCCCGTTGGACATTGCTGGCTTACTCGCGGTGAAGAAAACCGAGTCGATGGCATAATTAACTACTAATCCACTAGTATTAATACGTGAATCGATTCTTTGCCTTCCCCAATCCCGTCAACGACGCCGCGGCGCGCACCGTGGCCATAGGTGTGGTGACCATGAGTGTGGTGACCTTCTTTACTGGCTGGCCCTTCTTGCTGATCCTTCTCACCTACGGCTTTCTCGCTCGAGTGATGGCGGGCCCGACGATTTCCCCCCTCGGGCAGTTTGCGGTGCGCGTGGCGGGGCCCCGACTACCGCGGTGGGAAAAGTTTGTTCCGGGCCCACCCAAGCGATTTGCCCAGGCCATTGGACTCTCCTTTATGGTGGCGATTGATTTGGTGACCTGGACCAACGGCTTTTCAGTCGCGCGGTGGATATTTCTCCCACTTATTGTGGCTGCTTCCCTAGAGGGTTTCGTGGGCTACTGCGTGGGCTGTGCGGTCTTTGGCCAATTAATGAAAATCGGGGTTATTCCCGAATCGGTCTGCGTCGAGTGCTCAAATCTTCCCGCCCGCTTAGCGCGGCTCGCCAAGGAACAGGCCTCCGCATTGAAATAAGAATTTGGTCAAATCGATCAAATCTTTCCTAGGCTGTCACTATGGCCCGTCGCAGGAATCATCTCCTCATCGCCTCCGCGACTCTCTTGAGTGCTTGTGTTATCCCGGCGGCGGCCACCGCGAGTTTGCCCCGAGTCATCGTCGCCCACGTAATGCCAACCTACGGCGCACCCACCACTGCGCGCACTGCCGCAACCACCTTTGACATCGTCCTTAAAACTCGCGACGCCTCCTTACGTAGCTACGTGGCGCAGTTGAGTGATCCCCAGTCGCCCAACTATCGACACTTCTTGACCACCGATCAGTTTGCGCGACGCTTTGGCGCGAGTGCGCATGCCGTCGACGCAGTTCGTGACTACCTCACAAAAAACGGATTGAAGGTCACCCACGTAAATAAGGCTGACACCATCATCCAGGTCTCGGGGAGCACCAGCGCAATCGCCCACGCCTTTTCCGCCACGCTGCTCACCTATCGTTACCAGGGAATCACCAATCTGGCCCTTTCGTCGAGTGCCTCGTTACCACCGAGTGTGGGCAAATTTGTGAAGACCGTCGTCGGACTAAATGGCATCACCTCGCTGCACACTCACTTGGCCTACCCCCAGAGCACCACCCGCGTTAGCGCTCCCAGCACCTGTTCGGCAGCGGGCGTCTCCGATAGTTCCAGCAACACCGTGGGGTCAAATGGCTACAACCTCACGCAGCAAGGTCGTCTCTACGGACTGACCGCTCAGTGGGCCGCCGGTAACTACGGGACGGGCGAGAAGATTGCGCTCTATGAACTCTCCGGCTACTCCAGCGGTGACGTCGCCGCCTACCAATCCTGTTACGGACTCACCAACTCCATTCAGGCCATCAACGTCGACGGTGGACCTCAAAGTGCTGACAATTCTGGGAGCAACCCCAAGCTCGAAGCGGTACTCGACATTGAAGAGGCCGCCGGTCTCGCTCCGGGTGCCGGGATTCAGGTCTACCAGAGCACCCAAACAATTGGTTCGGCCCCACTTGACACCTACGCCCAAATCGCCGACGACAACACCTCCCAGATCGTCTCCACCTCGTGGGGGGCGTGTGAGTACGACACCTCGACCCAGCCCTTCGCTGAACAGCTGGTCTTTCAACAAATGGCCGTCCAGGGTCAGACAGTTTTTTCTGCGGCCGGGGACAACGGGTCAAGTGACTGCGTGGGCGACGCCCAAATCTCACTTCCCAGTGGAGTAAATCTGACCTACCCCGATTCGGTCTTGGCCGTTGACGACCCGAGCTCGCAACCCTTGGTTACCGCCGTTGGTGGATTGTTTGTGCCTAACATCACCCAGATTCCCACCGTATGGGATGTACCGTGCAGTGGCCCCGGTGACCCCAACCATCTCAGCCCCTACGCGTGCCCCACCGCAGGTGGACGCGATCCTCAAGGCGGCGGGGGTGGCCTCAGTGCGGTGTGGAGCCGGCCCACGTGGCAACAAGCGGCGGCGACCAACCTCTCGCCCACTCCCACCATGCGCATGCTGCCCGACCTGTCGGTCATGGCCGATCCGCAATCCGGCTTCACCGATTACTACGACGGATCATGGGACAGAATGGGCGGCACCTCAATCGGATCTCCCCTCATGGCGGCCCTCGTGGCGGTGGCGGCGAACGCCTGTGGGGTAACAAACTTTGGCAGCATCAACCCCACCCTGTACTCGATGCCGTCTAACAGTTTTGTGGACATCGGCGCAGTGACTCCCAGTTCCAACGCCGTAGCCTACGGTCAGACTTCGTATCAAAGTGGTGCAGGCTACGACATGGCCAGTGGACTGGGAACACCCGCAGCTACTCCCTCTTTCATCACCAATCTCTGCCCCAGCGGCCCCCAAGCAAACCACTCGCTCGCGAGTGTCGCGAGCTCGTCAGTTCTCACTACCAGCCTCGGCACCACTCTTTCGGTCACCGCCCGGGATCGAACCGGGGCAACCGTCGCGGGGGCCACGGTGGGAATTAATTTCGTGTCAACCGCCGCCTCGCCCCTCATCGTGAATGGACTGACCGATCCCGCGCAGCCCTTGGTCGCCATCACTAATAGTTCGGGTGTGGCGACCTTCACTCTCAGCTCCACCACCCCCGGCACGGCCACCATTACGGCCCTCATCGGTGCGCAAGTTATTGGATCACCCCTCACCGTTGTTTTTACCGCTCCTCCAATTACCCTGCACGCGCCCACCGCCCCTTCCATCACTCGACTCACGGGATTGGTCGGCTCGCTCTCCGTTGTACTTCGCGCGCCGAGCTCTAACGGCGGATCACCTGTTACGCACTACCAGTATTCGCTCAACGGACGGGCGTGGGTTACGGTGGGAACCGCTTTGTCCTTCACCATCACCAGATTGACTTCACGCGTTAGGTATTCGCTCCGAGTACGAGCACAAAACGGAGTGGGTTATTCACCGGCTAGTGCCGCCAAGGTAGGTACGACCCGCTAAAAACGGCACCGTAACCTAGAATGGGTCTAGTTCGCTGTAGCAACCGAAAGGCCCCTTTGACTCTTCGTCGCATTGCGCTTTGCATAGCCCTCGTGACCTCAATGGTCCTTGGCGTGAGTTCCTTGCTACGCGCAACTTCGAACACCGCTCAAGCGGCCTATCCGCTCTACTCCTTTATCAATTCCGGGGTCGGGGTATTGCCCTGGAATGGTCAAACCTCAGCGCAACTGACCAACAACACTTTGATGCTGGGTGCTCCTCACGCAATCACCAACTCCACTGAGGGAGTGGTGGCCTACCTGACCACCAACAAAGAGATTGCGCTCTACACCCTGCCGGCCACGGGTTCATCTTCCTGGGCCAACTACTCCGCTGGCTTTAATGTGCCCACTCCCGCCTTTGATCCAGTGCCATTCTTTGACCCCAACGGTCAGGTGGACATGCTCTACGTTGACGTCGCCGGCAATCTTGAACTGATTACTGCGAATGACCCCGTCGCCCCGAGTTGGTCCCACCTGCACGCGAATCAACTCTGGCAGCCCAACGTTGTCACCAACTTGAGTGACCTCACCGGACAGCCCGCCCAGGGAATCCCCAGCGTCCTACTCTCCGGCACCAACGCCACCATTGCGTATAGAACTGCGGCCAACACCGTCCAGGTCTTCTCAATGAACTTCGTGACCAATCAACCCGTTCCTGTTCCCACCAGTATTGCCACGCCACTCAGTCTCTCTTCAACCACCACTCCGAGCTCCACCACCACTACGACTAGCACCTCAACCACCAGCACTACCACTTCCAGTACGAGCACGACGAGTACGACGAGCACGACAATTCCGACAACGACCGCCGCCACTTTTGCTAGCGACCCCACTGTTTTGCCCACCAACCCCGTCAGTGTGGCGCTCACGACTTCAACCAAGCACGCCCTGGTTTTTGTCGCAGCTTCTGGTGCTCTCTCAAATTGGCACAGCGTTGATCTGACCACGACGACCAACGTCAGTATCTCGGGAAACCTCGCCAGCACGATAATCAACAACAACCTCGTCCTAGTTGGTATAGCTAGCTCGCAAACCGTGCAGTTATTCCAGACGCCGGTAAGTTCTTTTTCTACTAACGCAAACTTCATACCCCCCACCTGGTCGGTGCAAGACGTCGAGAACAACACGACACTGGCTACCTCCACCAATCACAACGCCGCTCTAAATGGCGTACCCCTCATGAGTGGAACGTTGGCGGTGAATGCCGTGGGCACCTCAGTGTTCATCTCCGGTCAGGCCGCGGAATGGGGTGATCTCTTTTCCTTTACCGGTGCGCAAAACGCCACCCAGTGGTCCGCCACTGACGTTTCCGCGACGGGGGGACAAAACGCCAAGAGCGTGGGACCCGCGGTGGCGGGACTTACCGTCGCTGGCCAGTTGTCGCTCTACGCCGCGGGCGTTGCGGTCCCGATTCCAGTGGGCACCGGCGTGTACGCCATTCCCAATTCCAAACTCACCCAAGCCATTACCGACGGTTGGCCAATGATCTCCGACACCGGTGGTTTGGGGACGAGGGCTTCGCCCTGGGTTTCGACCTTGCCCTATTCAACCTGCAGCGCGAGCCAGGTCACCGGGTGTACCGATTTTCAGGTCGCCAAGGCCATTTCCGACTCACATCGCAACGTCGCCTGGATTTCCTTCTGGACGGTATCGGGGCCAATCCCCAACTCCACTCCCGCCGATCCACAAACTAATTCGAACTACTACCACCACGGTTACATGGCCGGTCGCACCGTAGCGGCGCTAATTGATCTCTACCGCGCTCAGGGCGTGGGCGTGAAACCTAATTGGGTCGTCTTTGACCCCGAAGGTTGGCCCGACGCTCACTCCGGACTCGACACCACCACCGGTGGCCCGGCCGCCACCGCCAAGTTTGCCGCCTTCTGGCAAAACATGTTGCAGGGTTGGGTTGACGGCCTCGCCTCGGTGGACGCCACCTTGCATCCGGGGGTATACGCCAACCAGGGTGAGTACACCAAGTATCACCTTTCAACCTTGACCATACCGGTCTTCCCGGCCATTGCCTTTGGCGACGGAACACAGATTGTGGCTCGCAGCACATTGTCCGCCGCGGTGGCCGTTGGCGCCACCTCAATTCAGATTGGCAGCAGCAACGGATTTAAACCAAGCCAGTACTTAGGGTTTATTGACGGTGCCAAAACTGAAACACTTCAGATAGCGAGTACCTACAACGGCACTAGTTTGACTATCCCCTTGGCCTCACCGGCACAGTTCTCTCACGCGATGTCCAGCATGGTCGCCACCGTTATTCCACCTCACCGGCTAACCGGAATGGCGGGGGCAAATATTCTTGGCTGGATTGCCTTCAACGCAACCTGCGGAAGCGCGGCCTGGCAGAAGTGGGCCCTCAGCACTGAGGCGAAGATCCTTTCGGGTTCGGTGTGGAATGGTCAGTTCAACACCTTGCAGTTCAACCCCGGTCTGTACTGCTCGCCCCCGCGCTAAAGCGTTCGCGGCGCACCCGATTTTCCTTAATCGCCCAGCGGAGAATAAAAACCACCAGCACCACCAACACAATTAAAAAGATACTGAAAACCAGCAAAAACGAATTGGTGTGAGCAACTAGGCCTAACTGGTTCGTGAACATCTCTTCATTCTAAGTGGTGTCACACCCTTCGAGCAGAGTGTTCTCATGACTTCCACGCTCGACTCCGTTACCGTTTTGCAGGCCTTACGGGGAAACCGAGCCGAGCGTCCCGCTCCTCGTACAACAGACGCCGCTCACTTGCGCGCCGCCCTCGAAGATTCCCTTTACGCCATTGACGGGCCACAACACTTCTTTAACCCCTTGGTTCTGCGCACGCAAGAATTACGAGAACTACCTCTTGATTTTCCCGCTTCGCATTATTCTCTCGCCCGAATCCGTGGCATCTTGATGCACCACGCCCTGCGCCTCTTGAGTGTCGGGTACTCCTTTACCGATCCCTTCGAAGATCTGTTATCAGCTTGGCGTTGCGAGGTGGGAGAAAGTGACCTCCTGGAATTTGTCGACCACCTCGACGCCGAGGACCGCGCGAAGTTCGCCACCGAGATTGCTGCGCACACGGCTGCGCTGCGCCACGGTCTGGGCACCTTCGGATCGGGCTGGTCGCTTCGTTCCACCGTTCGTGTGGCTAACTTGCTCTGTTCGGGGGCCGTGGCCCTACGAGACACCATTGATCTTTCGATCGACACTAGTGACGACGGAGACTGCGCCACTGTGCTGCTCGACATCACGACCGCACCGTTGGATGAAAACAGTGAAAAGGTTTTGCGATTTCACGCGCTCAATCAAACCTTGCGCACGGGAGTCACCCCACTGCGATCGGCGGTTCTGTCCACCGCGACCGGCGAGCAACTTGTCGCTGAGGTTGACGCCGCCCTTCTCACCCAGGCGGTAGCCGATCTGCTCGAGGCGGCCGAGCGAAAGTGCCGAGCGTGACCACTTTTACCACCAGCTTTATTTCACCGGGGGCGCTCAGCAGTTTCATCGCCACCGCACCCACCATGCGCAGTGAGATTACGAGTGAACAACGCAGTGCCCTCGCCGAGCGGTTCCGCCAAGTTTCCCTTCCTCACCACCGCCGACTGGACGCCTGGATGGTCGAGCAGGCCGCGGGCCAGTCGAGCCCCTTTCGATGGTCGCCCACCACGGCGCGTCGAGTTTTAGGGAACGCCGCTCTGCGCCTTCGATTCACCCAGCAGCTCTCCCCCGTCGTTGCCATGGACGAGGTGATTGTTGATCACCTCACCCGCGCCGCGACTGGGTACTCCCGCCGGGGGTCGTTGAGCTCGTGGCTCAGCGAACTCTCTACGGCGCAACTGGCGCTGGTAACCAGCGACGCCCTGAACTGGTCCCACGCCCTCGAGGAGATCGCCAGGTCCATCGAAGAGAGCGTCGAGGTGGCCGACGCTGACGCCTACTACGACGTGGCTACCGCCCGAACGACGCTGCGCGGGCGCCGCGATTTAATTGTCGCGACGGAGTCCACCTGCACCCTGATTCGAGTGCGATCGGGTGCGCCCGGGCGAACGGCCGGAGCGGGTCTTCGAGCCGACCTCACGATTGACGCCTTTTCACGTCCCGATGGACAAGTAGCTAGCCAGATCATTGGTGTGTGGCCCGACGCGGGCTTACTGCTTCGAGTCGAGGGCTCGATGGCGGACTTGCGGGCGGGGGCTAGGGATTTACTCAGAGTGGCGAACCTCCAGCACACCGCCTACTTCCAACGCGCCCTAACGAGTTAGCCGCACCCCAATTACCTACTAGCGTGGACGGGTCATGACCTTACGCACAAACATCCGAAATGTTGCAATTATCGCCCACGTTGACCATGGAAAGACCACTCTCGTGGACGCCATGCTCCGACAGACGGGGTCCTTCACCGCTCACGAAGCGGTCACCGACCGAGTCATGGACTCCGGTGACCTCGAACGCGAAAAGGGCATCACCATTCTTGCGAAAAACACCGCCGTTCTCTACAAAGATCTGATTATCAATATCATCGACACCCCTGGTCACGCCGACTTTGGTGGTGAAGTAGAGCGTGGACTCGCCATGGTCGACGCCGTGGTTCTGCTCGTGGACGCCGCCGAAGGCCCACTGCCTCAGACCCGCTTCGTCTTACGCAAGACCCTCGAAAAGCGCCTACCCGTCGTACTCCTTATCAACAAGGTCGACCGTCCCGACGCCCGAATTGACGAAGTCGTGGCGGAAGTAGAAAATCTCTTTCTTGACCTCGACGCCGATGAGGAGCAGATCTCTTTCCCTATTTTGTACGCGAGTGCGCGCCAAGGTTGGGCCTCCACTGACAAAACGGACACCTCGGGCGACCTCACCCCACTGTTCAAAGTCATCGAAGACTACGTTCCCGCTCCCGAGTACGAAGAGGGCCACGGACTTCAGGCCCTCGTTTGTAACCTCGACGCCTCCCCCTACCTCGGTCGTTTGGCCCTCTGTCGCGTCATCAACGGAACGCTCACCCGCGGTCAGCGCGTGGCGTGGATGAAGCTTGACGGCACTACCGAATTCGCAAAAATCACCGAGCTCTTCATCACCAAGGCCCTCGATCGCCAACCGGCGGAATCAGCCGGTCCCGGCGACATCGTCGCCGTGGCAGGATTCGAACTAATTACGATTGGCGAAACTCTCGCCGATCCCGATAATCCAATTGCCTTGACTCCGCTTACCGTCGACGAGCCCAGCCTCTCAATGACCATTGGTATTAACACCTCGCCGCTAAACGGTCAAGAGGGCAAGCTCCTCACCGCTCGAGTCTTAAAGGACCGTTTGGACAAGGAGCTCGTCGGAAACGTCGCTCTACGCGTGCTTCCGACCGAGCGCCCTGACGCTTGGGAGGTCCAGGGTCGAGGAGAACTGCAACTCGCCGTCTTGATCGAAACTATGCGTCGTGAAGGTTTCGAGCTCACCGTTGGTAAGCCTCAGGTCGTAACTCGCCAAATCGACGGCAAGTTGCACGAACCGGTTGAGCACGTGACCATTGACTCCCCCGAGGAGTTCGTGGGAAACATCACCACCTTGCTCGCTACCCGTAAGGGCACCATGGTCGACATGATCAACCACGGCACCGGCTGGGTTCGCATGGAATGGCGCATTCCCGCCCGTGGACTAGTCGGTATTCGTACCGAATTCATGACCGAAACCCGTGGATCGGGAATGATGCACTCGAACTTCGATGGGTACGCCCCCTGGTTTGGCGATATTCGCCTGCGTCAAAACGGAGTGTTGGTTTCAGACCGTCGCGGTGTGACCACTGGAAATGCATTGCTCGATCTCGAAGAGCGCGGCGAATTGTTCGTGGGCGCCGGTGTCGAGGTCTACGAACGAATGATTGTTGGAGAAAATGCTCGCTCCGAGGAGATGAACGTGAATCCCACCAAGGAAAAGAAGCTCACCAACATGCGTGCGTCGGGATCTGATCACACCGAAAAGGTCACTCCGCCCACCATCTTGTCGCTCGAGCAGGCACTGGAATTCATCGCCGAAGACGAAGCTGTAGAGGTCACCCCGAAGTCGGTCCGACTTCGAAAGGTAATTCTCGACCAGGCCTCCCGCGCACGTACCCGTAAAAAAGGCTCGTAAAAAAAGTCCCCTCCACCATTTCGTCTAGAATTGACGACGGAGGGGTGACAGAGCGGCCGAATGTACCGGTCTTGAAAACCGGCGTGGGCTTGCCCACCGTGGGTTCAAATCCCACCCCCTCCGCCATTTGGCTTTAAGGGCGGAGCAAATTAAGAGATCAAACTCTTAATTTGACTCACCCATTGGTCAGCTCGAAGTCGAGCCTGTTCGACATCACCGCGGCGTTCTTGGGATTGCTCTCCCGTTACGGGATATGAGCCTAAGAACTTGACCCGGGCTAAGTGGGCCTGCAGGTCCATTAGACAATCGCTCACCACGTCATCACCAATGTGTCCCTCGAATTCAATGACGAAGCAATAGTTCCCTAAACCTTGTTTGGTGGGACGACTCTCCAATCGAGTGAGGTTGATGTCGCGGGCGGCGAAGCGCCCCAAAATACCAAAAAGGGATCCCGGTTTATCGGCATCTTGAAAGCAGACAATTGAAGTTCGGTCCTGTCCCGTAGGCGGGGCGATGCGACCTTTTTCCACTAAGACAAACTTGGTGGCATTCGCGCCATGGTCAGCAATATCATCGGCAATTGAATTGAGGCCAAAGATCTGTCCGGCTAACAGGGACCCCACGGCCGCCCACTTTTCTGAACTCTCTGAGACCTCGCGAGCGGCCTGAGAGGTGGACCCGGTTTCTACGGTGGCGAGTCCACGGCTCGCTAAATAATTACGGACTTGGCCCAAAGCGTGGACGTAACTTCGAACGCTCGTGATTTCATCGACTGTCACCCCGGGCTTCGCTAAGAGGTGAAGGGAGATGGGGAGAATCAATTCGTGGACTATGTAGAGGTCATGGTCGAAGACGAGTCCGTCGATGGTCGCGGCCACGGTACCCTCCAGGGCGTTTTCCAAGGGAACCAAGGCTTGGGTTATTTCCCCGTCCCGCACCGCCGCTAGGAGATCGGCCAGACTGCGATAGGCGACCGAATCTTGGGCACCTAGGGTGAGCGTGGCTTCATGCGAAAAAGAGCCTTCAGGGCCAAGAAAACCAACGCGTTGCGACATGGGTAAATGCTAGTGGAAGTCCAATTTTGACTATTTTCTCAGCGCCATGACCATTCCGTGCCTACGATAGCAAGGGACCAAATTTGGAGGCACCAATGGCACATCAGCTTTTTACCTACGACGCCAAATTTGCGCAGGCAATTTTTGATTACTGCGCCGAACGCTTGGCCATGGACCCAGTGCCGCTTGATTACGGCAGTCTCCACGAGGTCCCCGATTCAGTGCTCGCTGGGCTCATAACCACCGCTGGCTGTGACCCTAGCGAAGTACTCGGACTTTTCCGTGACGAACTCGCTCCGGCGGTTGTGTCAATCGATTCCCCCGGCTTCCTCGCCTTCATTCCGAATGCCCCCACCAAGAACTCGCTCCTTTTCGACATGGTCGTGGCCTGCTCAGGTTTAAATGGCACTTCATGGCTCGAGGCCGAAGGGGTCGTCGTGGCCGAAAACCAAGCTCTTGAATTTCTCGCTCAACGTTCCGAGCTACCCGAGGGGTCGGGTGGTGCATTCGTCTCTGGTGGTTCCGTCGGAAACCTCTCCGCTCTCACCGTTGGTCGAGATGTGGGACGCGCCCGACACCCCGAACTTAAGCCCTGGGAAGTGCGCTTTGCAATCTCCGCGGACGCGCACTCCAGCATCGGAAAGGCTCTGCACGTCCTCGGAGTCGAGCCTCTCTACGTCCCCACCGACGATCACCGCATGACGGTAGAAAACCTAAAGGCCGCCTTGGCTAATGACCCCAATCCGAATTCGGTGGTTGGGGTGGTGGCGACCTGCGGAACAACGAATACTGGACTCGTCGACGACCTCGAAGGAATTGGCAACTACGCCCGGGAGAACAATCTCTGGTTCCACGTTGACGGTGCCTACGGTGGCGCAATCATTCTGGCCCCCAGTATGCACGACACCATTAAGGGGTTACGCCACGCTGACAGCTTCATCGTCGACCCTCATAAATGGCTCTTCGCCCCACTGGATTGCTGCGCTCTGTTGTATCGCGACCCAACGACCGCCCGCAAGGTCCTAGCTCAACAAGCGGGATATCTGGACATTTTGCACGGTGATGACGAGGCGGACTACAAGTGGAATCCTTCCGACTTTGGCATTCACCTGTCACGCCGGGCACGAGGATTACCCTTTTGGTTCTCGCTCGTCACCAATGGGGTGGCCGCCTACGAAGATGCGGTGGAGAAGGGAATTGACTTGGCCACAATGGCGGCGAAAAAGATCGACGCTATTGACTACCTCGAAATGGTTCGGCCCGAGAGTCTCTCTATCGTTCTCTTTCGACGCAAGGGCTGGACTAATCAGCAGTACAACGAATGGTCCGAGAAGCTACTTAGAAGCCAAATTGCGTTCGTCACCCCAACGAAATGGGAGGGCGAAACGGTTGCCCGACTGGCTTTCATGCACCCAGACACTACCGAGGACATGATCGACGACATTTTCGCATCGATGGCCGGTTAGCGGTCCTTTAGTAACGGATCTTCTGGTCGGCGGGTTTTTTGACCCTTATCATTTTGTTTTTTCCACGCCAGGCCTCCGAGTGCTTCCAGCACCACACGATTACCAAGGAAGGCCGTTATCTCGGCGTGGTCGTACGGGGGCGAGACCTCCACTACGTCAATACCGGCCAAGTTGGTTTCCATCGAGATGCGGCGAACAGCGTCGAGTAGTTGCCGAGAGGTAAGCCCCCCAGGCTCGGGCGTGCCAGTTCCGGGGGCCGAGCCGGGATCGACAACATCAACATCCACCGACAGGAATACTGCATCGCAATCGGTCTTCGAGAGCGCTATAGCCTCATCGAGTACCGCATCGAGTCCGCGGGCCACAATCTCGCCCATTTCGAAACTACGCATTCCTTGTTCGGCCATCCAATGGAGGGTTTCGGGCTCGGGCCAGTAACCACGCAGGCCAATTTGAATAAAACGATCGCCTCGACAGGCGCCCGACTCAATGAGTCGACGCATAGGAGTCCCGTGACCGTGTAGCGAGCCAAATTGAGAGTCGCCGGTGTCGGCGTGAGCGTCAAAGTGCAGCACCGCGACCCGGCCCCAACCAACGTGCCGCGCAATGCCAGTGACGTCAGGAAGGGCGATGGTGTGGTCGCCCCCGAGAATTACTGGCACCACCCCCGCGGCGGCAATTTCGGTAATCCGATCTTCCAGTCGCTTCAAGGAAAGCTCCGTGTCACCCGAGGGCATTTCCACGTCACCAAGGTCCACCACGCCGAGTTCTACCAGTGGGTCTACCCCCAGAGCCATCGACGGACGCATACCGTCGTGTGGGAGATAATCGGTGGTGCGAATGGCCTGGGGACCAAAGCGAGTTCCCGAACGGTACGAGGCACCACCATCAAAGGGGGCCCCGATAATTACCGCGCTCGAATCGTGCCACTGCGCTGGTACGTCCGGATCGGCCGCTGGTACACCCAAAAAAGTTGCGTCCGGGCCGTACATATTTCCAAGTCGAACCATTCTGCGCCTCGTTTCCCGTCGCTACTTCGAAGGCAAGCGACTAAATCCAAATTAACCGAAAGTCGGCAATCCCCTGCGCCCTACGGGGTAACCCTTGGGCGATAGGGAGCATCAAGCAGCTCAACCCAGGTTTGGCCCGGTGTCAACAACAACGGCGTGCCACTGGCTGTTTTGTACTGAATCACGTCAGACTTGCTCGGTCCACGCGACCACGTACCGTCAACCTCTTTATCGTTGACGAACGCTTCAAAGTTTCCTTTGCCCTGAAGGTTGGCGTACGAAGCCATCGTGCCCACACCGTGGACGTACACTACGTTCATCACGATGATGTTCTGCGGTGATTCCCGTACGCCCGTACCCGTAATGTCAGCGCGGCCGAACAGAGTGCGGTCCCACGACTTAGTGGTCTTGTTCCAGGTCCACGTCACAGGATAGATACTTGGGAAGGGTACGACAACCTTAGAAACGGTGTGTCCCGTGCCTTTTTGCTTCAGCGGCAAGTACTGAAATAGTGCCGGTGGTGGGATAGGGGTGCCCCTAAAGGCAAAGAGCAACGCTCCGCGTCCGAAGAGGTTGTGTGGCGCGTAGAGATGGTGGTCGCGGAACATTGCCGAGCGCGCGGAAGTCTCCGTGATCAATCGGGTCGGTGACTGACGAATACTGTTAATTGCGTACTGGGCGCCTCCGGAGAAGGCGAAGAGGCCCCCGAGTGGCCAGACAATCTGCGCGTCGGTAGGTCGAACGGAACGTACTGGTCCGATCTTCACCGGTACCTGAGAGTTGAAAATTGCGGCCAGCCGAGTAATGCCCCCATTAACAATCTCTTCGTAGACGACATCGGCCTGGTCAATCCCCCACTGCGGCAAGGAGTCGGGGGTGTTTTCAATTTTCACCAAAAGAGAAGGTCGAGTAATAGACAAGCGGGTGGCATCCAATTTCCCACTCAGTGGCGCTACGGGGAAGGGAACCGTCGTGGTGGTGGCCGGGGCCATCGAGGTGGTGGTGGTTGCGGTCGCTAGGAATTTATGACGCAGACTGGGGCCGTAATACACGCCCGCCGCAGCAATGAAAGCGACGAGCAGCAGGACAACGATTTTCTTCATGGTTTAAATGTACTCGGAGTGACTAAGTCACTACAACGAGTTGAATATGACCGTGTGGGGCAGTTGGGTGTAGGGGCTTAGGTGCTCAGATCCCTCTACAAGTTGCCAACCGAGCCTTTGGTAGAAGCCGAGCGCGCTGTCACGCCCATTGGCCCATACCTCTTGTACGCCCCGAGCGCGCAAGGAATCACAAATGGCGGTGAGGACCTGCGCCCCCAAGCCTCGACCCTGCACTGAAAAATCAGTCGCCATATAGCGCAGCTGATAGGTCACCAGCTCTGGATGAATGGGAGAGGCGGATGGGTAGACCGAGGCGCACACCACGACCTGACCATTGGCGACCCCCGCGTAGTGTTCGGCACCTTCGTGATCATCACGTGGGTCACCAACGTCAATGGCGGGATCATTGTTTCGCAACACCCGTCGCCGGAGGTCATGCAGTTCAGTACTCGCCACGCGGTGAATCTGGAAATCTTCAGCCAACGTTCCACTCCATGCGCTGGAGTTTCAGGGAATCATCTCGATGCATCGTGATGACTTCGCCAGTTTCGACGAAACCGACTTTTGTGTAAAAGGCAATCGCCCTTCTTTGTTCGACGTTGACAAAGAGGTGCAGCGATGTTCCACCCGCATCACGGCACCAATCAGCCAGCGCCTCCATAAGTAGTGGCGCGGCGTCAGTCCCGCGCGCCTGGGCGGTCACGAACATGCCGTAGAGCCAGAGTGTTCCGGGGTAGTCGTCGTTCAGCCCACCCGACAGCGTGCCCACCACACGGTCTCCCAAAAGGGCCAGGTAGAGAGGTCGATTGTCATTACTCACTCGATCTTGCCAATGGCCATCGGCCTGAGCAGAAGCTTCGGAATAGATTTCACCGTAGGCCTCGGGCGAGTCCAACAGCGCCTCGAGTCGAATAGCCCGATAGGCCGCCCAGTCGGACCGGCTCGCTCGGCGAACTACCAGTTCGCTCACATGAACCTTGCGGTGTTCTGTTCGCTCAACGTTCCGTTGGCGAGATGTTGTTCAACCGATTGACGATCTTCATCGAGTCGGTTTTGACTCAATTTCGCCGCACCCTCTATACCGGTGACCGTAATTTCTACGCCAATAATGGCGCGGAGTTGTTTATCAAGGTATTCGGAGGGAGCGTCATCGACCCACCACCGTGGCGTCCGTCCCTCTTCAAAATGATTGGACAATTCAGTCACCTGCCGTAAGAGCCACTCGGGGTCTTGGTGGATTGTTACCGTTCCCCGAAGTTCGACCAGTGCGTAGTTCCAAGTCGGAACATGGTTCTTGTTTTCCGCCAGGCTCGGGTAGTACGTCGGCGAGACGTACGCGCTGGCCGCCAGAAAGAGCCCGAGCACCGAAGTGCCGTCACTCACGTCACGCCACCACGGATTGGCCTTGGCGAGGTGCACCGTGACGGTGGCACGATCTTCGCTCACCATAACGGGCGCTAATACGCTTCGGAGTTCGCCATCAACCTGGATCACAAAGGTCCCGGCCGCGGCCTCGGCCAGAATCGCCCAGAGTTCATTCTCGTCTTGATGAAATTTTCCGGGTACGTACATAGAACTAGTTTCGCAGTTTCTCTGCCAACAACAACGCTTATTTGGTCAGTTTGGGCAGTCTGGCTGAATAGATGGAGTATCCGTCAATCATTCGCACCACGACGGTCGCGATCACGGTGGCGGCCATCATTGGCACGGCAATGCCAAAACCTCCATGAATAAGCTCCAAGATGATCACGAGCCCCGCCAGCGGGGCTTGCATCGCTGCACCCAGCATGGCGGCCGCTCCGATGAGCGCAAAGGCCCCAATGGAGGCGCCGGGCCACATATGGAGCCAGAGTGTTCCGCCGAGAGCTCCGAGCAACGCTCCCGTAGCGAGCACGGGGGTCAAGAGCCCGCCTGCCGCCCCGCTACCCAGGGTGAGGGCGGTGGCGAAGGGCTTGAGTACAACCAGGGCCACCAGAAGCGAAAGACTCGTCACGCCCAAGAACGCTTGGTGGGCGATATCTTTTCCGTTACCAAAAAGCTGGGGGTAGCGGAACCCCAGCAGGCCCACAACGGCGAAGGCCGCGGGCATAATCCATAACAGCCGGGTACCACTTGGCCGCAACATCGCCGTCCAGCCAATCACGCGAATGTAGCCGGCCGCCAAGATGCCAATCACGAAGCCCGCCACTACCGACCACACCATCAGCGTTGCGCTGAAGTGAAAGTTTGGAATGTCTAAGTACGTTGGTCGATTAGGCAGGTACAACCAAGCGGTGGCCGTAGCAATGAGTGAGGTGGCGAGAGCGGGCAACACTGCGGGCAGGGAAAAACTCCCGTAGAGCACCTCCGCGGCGAAGATGGCTCCACCCAGTGGAACGTTATAGACACAGGCGAGGCCCGCTCCGCCGCCGCAGGCCACCAACAGTCTTTTCTGGGCCGAGGAGAGTTTGAAGTAGTGGGAGAGGAGACTGCCCGAAGCGCCACCCATAAGTTTCGGCGCGGCCTCGCGGCCGATTGAAGCGCCGAGACCGATGACGATTTCAGAAACAATCGAGGTCAGCGTTGACCTGCGCATGGAGAGCTCTCCGTCACCGCGCCACAGGGAGTCGTCAATCTCAGATTTTTCGTGTCCGAGATACTTACGAATCAAAAACCACGAACCGGCTCCGAAGGTGCCCGCCACGACGAGTGAGGTAAGCCGCCTTACGTTGCTGGTTTGGGCTACCGCGTCTTGGAAGTTTCCTCCGTGATAGTGAAATGCGAGTCGCTCGGCCCAGGCCAAGATCATCATGAGTCCGTCACCAATTAGTCCCGTGACCAACCCAGTCACAATCACCGCTAGCCAGAAAATCAAGGACAGGCGGGCCTCGCCGTCGTGAGTGACGTTTGGTTGTTCCATCGCCCCACGCCCTGATGGCACGCGGTGCTTAATGAGCGGTTGCGGGATGCGTAACCGTTCGCTCTCGCCCTGAGGTGAGGACATAGATAACCCTTCAAAAGAAAGTGATGATATGTATCGTAGTTGGCGACTAATCGCTAACTACGCTGTAGCCCTGAAGTTCAGCGAGTCCCGTGATGCTGGCCTGATTTCTCAGCTTTAATCCCAGCGAAACTCGCTGAGGTGGTGGGGTCCCCATGGACTTCTATGTGCGGTCTATCTCGAGGTAGTTCGCTGGTGCCTGCACAAAACGTTCCTGACATCTTTCGGCACAGAAGTAATAGGTAACACCCTCGAATTGGTATGTGGCAGCAGCGTCGCTCGTCCTCACTTGCATGCCGCAGACTGGGTCCACTGCAACACCAGATCCAACGACACGCTTTTTTGAGAGCCACCAGGTAAGCAGCGCCAAGGCCACCGCCAAGAAGTTGAGGTACGTTGCGTAATTAAAGGTTGGGTGGGTGGCACTGACGGGCAGCGTTCCCGAGCTGGGGTCAATACCGAATGCCTTGAAGACCAATTCGGTCGCAACGCCAGCCACCGCCATCGCAAAATAAAACAG
>CAIKZX010000049.1 GCA_903832015.1 uncultured Actinomycetes bacterium | reverse complement strand
CTGCATGGTTCGGCGCCAGAGGCTCCAACTCAACTAGCTGCGGTGTTGGGAGATTCCTCACTCGCCCTTTCGTGGACGGCATCGATAAATAATGGGGGCACGCCAGTCCAATACGAAGTGATTGCCATACCTGAACCCATAGGCACTTCAGATTGTGCTGACACTCAGAATTCGTTTTGTACCCTTACGGGCCTATCACCGGGCACTTCGTACCTCCTCAGTGTGGTGGCGGAGAATGGCTCTGGCGCGAGTGCACCGAGCGCCGTCCAATCAGTTACGACACCCGGCACGGCCCCAGCACCAGCGGTGCTGGCCTCACCGAAATCAATTCACTCAGCAGCAGGGTCCCCTCTCCAACCTGGAGAGGGGACTTGGCTTCCCATTGGTCGACCGGTGGGAGACACGCACGCCTTATTCGCAACCTCCTGGCGATTTCCCGGCGCAAGCAAGAGCCGAGTAAACGTCGATTGGGTTAATACCCCTCTCGTTCTTGCCCGCCTGTATTCGGGGGCCACTATTCCTGGCGGTCGGATGTGGAGAGATACCGCACCGGTCACTCCGGCTTCGGCCAGGACTCTTCTAGCGGCCTTCAATGCCGGCTTCAAATTAACAGACTCCAAGGGTGGCTACTTGAGCGAGGGTCATCAGATGCAGAATTTTCGAACCGGTGGCGCTACCTTTGTGATCCGCACCGACGGCTTCATCGAAATTGGATCGTGGAATCAAACAATCGAGAGGTCCTCCACCATCGCAGCGGCCTTCCAGAATCTAAATTTCCTGATCAAAAATGGTGTTGCGGCGTCAGGGTTGCGTAGTGGTGACGTGAGAACGTGGGGGGCTTCGTACCACTCAATCCCCAATACGCCTCGATCCGGAATCGGCGTAACCTCCAGCGGGGCGTTGATCTACGTCGAAGGAAAACTGACGGTTGTGCAGTTAGCCAAAGCGCTCATCGCTGCGGGCGCTATTGACGCAATGCCGCTCGACATGAATCCATATTTTCCATTCTTTGTCTCCTACTCCCCGTTATCGGGAGTAGCGGGGCCGGGAAATGGCACGTTGGTCGATCCGGCAATGGAGTTTGCTTCGAGAATTTTCAAACAGTCATTTACGCGAAGCTTCATCACACTTTCGCTACCCAACTAGTCCTTTCTAGGCAGTAACTAAAAAAATCTGAAGAACCTAAAGGCAATCGTCGAGTCTGGCGAGAGATAGAACCCTAGTGACAGTGGAGCCTCACTCTTTCAGTTTTTGACCAGAAAAGTGTATGACCCGGTTTGGCTAACGAGCCAGGCCTGAGGCCCAGGAATAAAAGCAAAACGATTGGTTAGTGTGCACGTATGAGAGTTCCAGCCTTGCTCCGAGCTACCCATCTCGGCCCGAGCATGCTGGTTTGTTTTATTACCTTTGTACTTACTACCCAGGTTCTTGGTTTTCTAGCTGCCGTCGAAGTCACGGCAGCAATTTTTTGTGGCCAATGTTTTATTGGATGGTCGAATGAACTGCTTGATCTGGAAAGTGACCGGAGTGCCAAACGAACAAGAAAACCTCTAGTGAATGGAGCACTTGATCCAAAAACACTTAGAAATTTACTTCCGATTTCTCTAGCTCTGGCAATTATCATCTCGCTACTGAGTCCGCTTCACGTGAAGGGCACGATGATGCACGTCGGGGGGCTTGTCAGCGCAACTCTCTACAACCTTTGGCTCAAACGAACCTGGTTGTCATTCATTCCCTACATGGTTTCATTTGCTTTGCTTCCCATGGCGATTTATTCAGCGGCAAGTACAAATTCACCAGTGTGGCTACTAATTGCTTTCGTCACCGTTGCTGTAGCCTTTCATTTTCTCAATGTCTTAAAAGACATTGATGAAGACCGTCGACAAGGAATATTTGGGTTGCCTCAGCGTGTGGGAAGGCGGACTTCACAATTCATTGCATTCCTACTTCTTGTATTTGCCATTGCAGACATCGTTTTCTTGCGCTAAATATTTTTAGATCGGTCTGTCCCAGGGGGAACAAAATCTCGAACCTCGTAACGGGGTGATTTTCGAACCGCAACTAT
>CAIKZX010000048.1 GCA_903832015.1 uncultured Actinomycetes bacterium | reverse complement strand
TTTGTCGCCCCGAAATTAGTGCGGGGCTATCTGTACGCCAACGGCTCAATGAAAGCGACCCCTAAGAGTCCTACCCACCGAATCCTTTCCACTCATGTGGCCTCGACCTTGAATCAGATGCTGCAGCAAGTTGTGCTCGCGGGTACCGGCATGCGCGCAGTAATCCCGGGCTACCGGTCCGCGGGAAAAACTGGAACAGCCTCAATTCCCGTCCCAGGAAAAGACGCGCTGTTGGCACACGCCTACAACGCAAGTTTCGTTGGCTTCGCACCGGCGGATCACCCCGTATTCTCGATGATCATCGTCGTTCAACGTCCCCTCACCACACCCTTCGGTGGATTCGTGACCGCACCGGTATTCCAGACCGTTATGGGATATGCGTTGCGGCATTACGGTATTGCGTCAACGGGAATGGCTCAAACTTCAGGTAAAACCAAAGTCACCGCAGGTGCGAACTAATGCGTCTTGGGGACGTCCTCTGCGACCTCGATCTCGCCGCATCGGTCGCTGCGCTGGAAGTGGATCGTGTAGAAATCGATTCACGACTGTGTGCGCCAGGCACGCTTTTCTTTGGGCTTCCCGGAACCCAGGTAGATGGTGCGACCTACGCCAATATGGCCGCAGCGAATGGCGCACGATGTGTCGTGACCACCCACGAAATTGAGGGACTGGATATTCCCGTTCTCGTAGTTTCGCACGACGAGATTTTCCGTTTGTGCACAATGGCGGCCTGCGCAATTGTTGGGGATGTGCAACGAGATTTAACTCTGGTTGGAGTTACGGGCACCAATGCAAAAACAAGTGTCTGCACTATGGTCGCTGAACTCTCTCAAGCCATTGGTTGGAATGGCGCCAGCGTGGGCACTTTAACGAATGCTCGCACCACACCCGCCGCACCCGAAATGTTGCGCACGATAAAGGAATTCACCTCACATTTCGCTAGCGCCACTCGTGCGGTAGTAGCCATCGAGATGTCGAGCCACGCACTCGACCAGCAACGGATTGAGGGTTTACGTTTTCAAGTGGCGGCCTTTACGAATCTCACTCATGATCATCTGGATTACCACCATGACATGGAGGGCTACTTTAAAGCGAAGGCACTTTTGTTCCGCTCTTCAATGGCCGACCGGGCGGCCATTTGGATCGATGACCCCTACGGAGAACGCCTCGCCTCAGAGTTGGAGATTCCGGTTCAACGAGTCTCTCGAAACGATGCCAGTCAAATTGAATTGACGCTCGATTCGACCTCCTTCATTTGGCGTGGCCACTCAGTGCGCACCTCGATAATTGGTTCCTACAACGTTGACAACCTCCTGATGGCGCTGGCCATCGTTAGTTTGTTGGGGGCGGACGACGCCGAGCTCGCCGCCGCGGCTGCGAGCCTGAGTCCAGTGGCGGGCCGGTTCAATCTCCTCAAGAATCGGGGGATTTCGGCCATTGTTGATTTCGCGCACACGCCAGAGGGCCTGCGTCGACTACTCGTGGATATTTTGGAATTAAAACCCCAGGGTCGTCTGATTACGGTCTTTGGCTGTAGTGGCGAACGAGACCGGACCAAGCGCGGGGCGATGGGCCGGGTGGCCTGTGAACTTTCCGACGCTGTCTTTGTCACCACCGATGACCCCCGTTTTGAAGACCCGAATGCGATAATTGATGAGATCGTCCGAGACTTGCCGGCAAACACAAACTGGCAGCGATTGGTGGATCGGCGAGAGGCAATAACCGCCGCTCTCGACATGGCCCTCGAGGGTGATGTGGTGGTCGTGACGGGTAGGGGACATGAGACGATGCAGCTGGTACGGGGTCAAAAAATTAGTTTTGACGATCGGGCGGTAATTTCAGAATTGATGAAGAGGGCCTAATGCTCAGTTTGATGGAATCTGGTGGCGTAGCGTTTCTGCTGGCAATTTTTGCGACGCCTCTTTGGATTCGATTCGTATCAGAGCGTTCAATGGGGCAACTGATTCGCGAGGACGGGCCATCGCATCACCACACGAAGGCGGGCACGCCAACTATGGGCGGAGTCGTCATTGTGGTGGCGGCCTTCGCGGGGTACTGCATGGGTCACGTGGGAACCGCTCTCGTTTTCACGCGATCAGGCGAGCTCGTGATGCTGGCCATTGTGGCCTCAGGTTTACTGGGCTTTTTTGACGACTATCTGGGGATTCGTAACAAGCGCAATCTCGGACTTAACAAGCGAAGCAAAATTCTCGGACAACTTTTCATCGCAACGGGCTTTGCCATTGGCGCGGTGTACTGGGTGCACACGAGTACGAATCTGTCCTTCACCCGAGCCTCGTGGCCCGGCATTCCCTTGACCACCTATGGCTGGATTCTGCTAGCGGTTGTAGTGGTGATTGGGACCTCTAACGCAGTCAATCTCACCGACGGACTCGACGGACTGGCCGCTGGTTCTGGAACCTTCGCCTTTGGTGTGCTCGCCATCATTGGGTACTGGCAGTTTCGTCACTACTCGCTGTACTTCCTTCACGCCTCGTTGGACCTCGGCCTCATTGCCGTCGCCATGGTCGGGGCGTGCTTAGGATTTCTTTGGTGGAATGCGGCACCGGCGCGCATCATGATGGGCGACACCGGATCACTCGCCATTGGTACCGCCTTGGGCGGTTTGGGTCTGCTGATGAACTTGGACCTCCTGCTCATTGTTGTTGGGGGCCTTTTCGTTGCCGAAACGCTCTCGGTCATTCTTCAAGTCATTAGCTTTCGAATGTTCAAGAAGCGAATTTTTAGAATGGCTCCCATTCATCACCACTTCGAGCTCAAGGGCTGGCCCGAAACGACGGTCATCATTCGATTTTGGATTTTGGCGGGTCTGCTCGCCGCTTTGGCACTCGGTATCTATTACGCAGACTTTCTTCGAATTGCGAGAGTGGCCTAGTGAGCCGTACCGCGCGACCAGCCATGATCTTCCAGGCCTTTCCTAAGGGTGACCCTCGAGGGTTCGTGCTCTTGATGCTCACGATCGCTATGGCTAGCCTCGGGACAATTTTTGTGGGGTCAGCGAGTGAGGGGCAGACCACAACAACGGGTGGCACATTCTTGAGTCTTATTCTCCACGAAGTGGCGTACCTCATTATTGGAGTGGTTTCACTTGTCATTATCGCCAAAGTGCAACTGCGTAGGCTCATTCAGTTTTCTCCCTGGTTCATGGGCGCAGCAATCGTCCTGTTAACCGCAGTGGCGGTTCGCGGCGTGCCGGTAAATGGTGGCAAACGGTGGCTCAATTTACACCTGGTTCTCTTCCAACCCTCCGAAGTCTTTAAATTGGCGACAGTGTTGTTTCTCGCCTTCGGGATTCAGAAGTTCCACCATTACATCGGGCGTGGCAAGTACCTTCTCCAGTTTCTCGCACCGATTGGTATTGGTGCGGTGCTGATTATTGTTGAGCCCGACCTGGGCACCGCTTCGATCGTCTTCGCAATCACTCTCGCGGTACTACTCGTTGCTGGCATGCCGCGAAAGTTCTTTGTCGCAGCTGGCATTTTGGCCCTTCTCGGTCTGGCCGCATTCAGCAACTTGAAGCACTTCCACTACGCCTGGGTTCGCTTTACGAGTTTCTTGCACTTTGGGCAATTCAGCAGTAAGCTCAACTATCAAATTGACCAGTCAAAGATCGCCGTGGGTTCAGGCGGTCTCACTGGGCTGGGCTTTGGCCACAGTCGAGCCAAGTGGGGATTCCTGCCTAATCCTCATACCGACTTTATTTTTTCTATTATCAGTGAAGAGATGGGCCTCATTGGGGCGGTTGTTGTGATTGCGCTCTTTGCGTGGTTCGTTATCGTCGCCGTCCAAATTGCGGCTAGATGCTCTAATCAGACCTACCGGTTCATCGCAATTGGTATCACTGTCTGGATTGCCCTCGAGGCGGTGGTGAACATCGCTTCGGTGGTGGGCTGGTGGGCCGTAACCGGAATTCCACTGCCGTTCTTTAGCTATGGTGGAACCTCGCTCATTGTGGACCTCGTGGCGGTAGGAATTCTCTACAACATCGCCAATGATCGCTCCACCTCTAAAGACCTAACTATTCGTGAGCACGCCAGCGCGCACGCCCTGGTCCCTCTCCGTGATTATCAAGAAGATCGCCTGGTTCGTCATCGACGAGGCTCGGTGACCACCGCTGGTCGCGGATCACCCAGCACTCCTCGTCGCCCGCAGCCGAGGTACTAATGCCCAGAGTGATACTTGCCGGTGGGGGAACGGGTGGCCACTCGTACCCGATGCTGGCTATTGCTGACGCTCTGGTGCAGGCTGGCCTGCCAGCCCACAACATTCGATTGGTGGGCTCATCTCGGGGTGAAGATCGTCGAATTTTGTCTGATTCGCCCTTTCGGGTCTCCTTGTGGCCCGGCCGCGGTATTCGACGTTCAGCCTCTCTTGGAGCCATTTTCGCTAACGCGCGCGCGTTGGTAGGCATCACTGGGGCTTTCGCTTTGGGGGTCGTGACGGCGCTGACCTGGCGACCTTCCGTCGTCGTGTCGGTCGGTGGGTACGCCTCCCTGCCGATGTCTATCGGCGCGGTGATTACTCGCCGCCCCCTGATTCTCGTAGAGCTGGACGCCGCCACTGGTCTGGCACATCGTCTCGTCCTTCCTTTCGCTACAAAACGGTGCACGGCCTTCGAGGACGCTGACCCCCGGGCCATAGTGACCGGAGCCCCCGTGCGCCAAGAATTAGTGGAGAACGTTTTGGGTGAGCCCATTGGTGAAGTGCCACTCCCCACACTGACGCCTCCAGTTGCAGATTCTCAAACCGTGATACTCGCAATGACTGGCTCTCTCGGAGCGAGAAGCGTCAACGATGCGGTGGCTGAGTTGGCTCGACTCTGGCGTGATCGCCGTGACGTGGTGTTAATCCAGGTCACTGGTCGTCGGGACTTCGTGCGAATAAAAGAGCAAACCGAAAGCGCAGCTCTGGATTACCGTATCGTGGAGTTTGCCGATATGACTATTCTCTGGCCCTTGGCCGATGTAGCAATTTGTCGGGCTGGTGCGACGACGGTGGCTGAACTCGGGGTGGTTGGTGTCCCGGCCATTCTGGTCCCATTGCCGAACTCTCCTTCCAATCACCAAGTAGAAAACGCACGCGCGGTGGCGGCGGTGGGTGCGGGGATAGTTATTGATGACTCACTAGTTTCCGGGGCGTCACTCGCCGCTTCACTAGAACCGCTGTTGCAAAGTGACCGGCGTACCGAGATGGCGAGTGCGATGAAATCGTTGGGCCGACCACACGCGGCCCACGATATTGCCACCGTGGTGCTCGAGGTGGCGACCCTATGACCACGCGGGTACACATCATTGGCGTCGCTGGTGCGGGGATGAGCGGGTTGGCGCGACTTTTAGCGGGCCAAGGTTTTGTGGTGAGTGGGTGCGACGTCCACGCCGGTTCCACCCTCGACGCTCTCGCGGAGGCGGGCATTACCGTCTACGGCGAACATGACAGTAGCCACGTTGAGAACATCGATCTCCTGTTGTGGTCACCGGCTATTTCGGCTGAGCACCCAGAAAGAATTCGAGCCAGCGAAGTAGGGGTTTCGACTCTTGATCGGGCGTCGATGCTCGCTCGATTAGGTCAAGATCACGAGTTGATTGGCGTTACCGGAACACACGGCAAAACTACTGCCACTTCAATGTTGGCGTGGATTATGCACGAGTCGGGTCGAGACACAGGTTGGTTACTCGGCGCCGACATTCGGGGACTTGGCCCAAACGGACATTTCGGCCCCGATGGTCTCCTCGTTGAAGTGGACGAAAGTTTCGGCACCTTCTCGCTAGTGGCCCCAATGGCGCTCGCCCTATTGAATATTGAATCAGACCACCTCGATTACTACGGCAACTTACAGACCCTCGAAACAGCGTTTCAGGAGTTGACGCAGCGCACGACAGGGCCCGTTATCTACCTGCGCACTGACCCGGGTGCTCGCAGAGTTGGTGACGCCTTGGATGGCGCAATAAGCGTCGGAGTCGGTGGCGATTGGGCCATTGAGAATGTCGAACTGTCTCGACGAGCCGCTCATTTCGAATTGGTATCAAAGTTGACCACGATGAAACTCTCACTCCAAGTCACCGGTAGGCACAACGTCTCGAACGCCGCGGTAGTTGCGGTGCTTGCCCATGCGTTAGGGGTAAGCGAGAACGCGATCGCCAGCGGTCTTTCAAGGTTTGAGGGTGCGCCGAGGCGGTTTGAATTCCGAGGTTCATACCGAGGTGTTGACCTGTACGAAGACTACGCGCACCTGCCTGGCGAGATAGCGGCAACACTTGAGGCGGCGCGCGACGCTGGTTACGAACGGGTTGGTGTTGTCTTTCAGCCCCACCGCATTACACGAACTCTGTCGCTCGCTCAGGAGCTGGCTGATTCACTGGTGGATGCGAGCTGGATAATTGTGACCGATA
>CAIKZX010000047.1 GCA_903832015.1 uncultured Actinomycetes bacterium | reverse complement strand
CTACTTCGCTCGGGGGCAAGGACTCGAACCCTGAATAAGTGGACCAGAACCACTTGTGTTGCCAATTACACCACCCCCGAAGGGCTGGACCATCTTACCGACAAAGCCTTATTGCCCGCCAACCGCCGGGTAGACCTTGGCCACTCCCGTGGTCCATGAGCTGAGGGTGCCGTAGCCAACGATGCGCCCGACACTGACTTCGAGGCCTTCTTTTACGTAATAACCCCACAAGCCACCTTTTATTGTTGGGGAGTTTGGCACTGGTGAGGGTTGTGGTGAAAGGCCATTGGATGAAGCAATTGCCATTGCCCGATATTCATGAAATGGATCGGTGACCGTGAGCACGGTGTGAATGTGATGACTATTCATGACCCCAAGCGAGGTTGTTACATTCTGCCAGGTGTCATCGCCAAATCCCTGAAGGATTCGAGTAGCGGGAACGCCGTGGTGCTCGAGGTAGACCTTTGAAACACCCGACTCGGTGTAGAGGTCTCCGGGACGATTGCCACCCGTCACAACTACCCAGGGAGCGCGTTGCGCTCGGTACAGTGCAGCCGCTTGATCGAGTCGCGCTGCCAAAGCCGGCGAGGGCGTTCCGTTCATCTCAGCGGTGCCGAAAACCAAAATGGCCTGAGCATCACCGGTGGCGTGATCATGGCTGGTGTTCCAGATCTGAAAGACGGTAAATCCGTAATAAAGGAGTGCCAGCGTGAACAGTGAGCTGATGATCTTTAGGACCAATTTGAATGGTCCAAAAATCATGAGGCCCTCTCGAGTGCGCCCCGTAGACGCTTGAGCACCTCATCACGCCCAAGTATTTCCAGCGACTCAAATAGTGGTGGTCCTACAAGTGATCCAGTCACCGCACAGCGAATTGGGGCCTGAGCCTTTCGAAGATTGAGCTCGAGTCCTTCGCCCACCTTGACGGTTGCCTCGTGGAGAGACGCCGAGTCCCAATCAACTGTGGCGAAGTGCTCAATTGCCTTGGTCAGCATCTCGCGACCTTTGCCGTCATTGCGAATGGCCTTGTCAAAATCCACATCGATATACGGAACTTCGGGCAAGAAAAAGAACGCCACCATGGCCGGAATATCACCGAGTAGCGAAATCCTCTCTTGCACTAACGGTGCAACCTTGGCAAAGAGTTCCTCATTAAATTCCGACTCACTCCAGGGCACTTCCCTGTCGGTGGGCTTCCAGTCACTCCGCCACGGGCTAACCCACGGCTTTGAGCGCTCAAGGAACGCCTCGGGCGAAAGGGCGCGAATATATTCACCGTTCATATGAGCGAGTTTGGCCACGTCAAAGAACGCCGGAGAGTGCGAAACGTCCTCCAAGCGGAATTGTTCAATCATTTGCGCAAGCGGAACAATCTCCTCTTCGCCTCGCGGGCTCCAGCCCAAAAGCGCGAGGTAGTTCACAAATGCTTCCGGAAGGAACCCTTGATCACGGTACGACTCAGTAGCGACCGAGTCTTTTCGCTTCGAGAGCTTTTTGCGATCCTTATTCACCAAGAGCGGCAGGTGAGCGTAGGTCGGAATCGCTACCTCCTCACCGAGGGCCTGGTTGAGAGCCGACCACAGCATCATCTGCTTCGGGGCGTTTGGGAGGTGTTCCTCACCACGAATGACGTGGGTAATTCGGTCATTGCGATCATCAACAACGTTGGCTAATGCGTAGAGCACTGCACCGGAAGACTTCGCGACAACAAAGTCGTCAATCACCGAATAAGCGAACTCAACCTCGCCGCGAATTAGGTCGTGCACAACGATGGTGCCCGCATCGGGAGTGCGAAAACGAAGTGCGGTGCTTGGCCCTTTGGCTAGTCCGCGATCACGACAAAAACCATCGTAGCCGGGAGTTTTGTTGTCCCCTTTTCGCGCAGCGACAAGATCTCCCGGGCAGTCGCAGTAGTAGAGATCGCCACTGGCGATGAGAGAGGCCACGCCCGCTTGGTGGGCAGCCTCGTTATCGCTTTGTCGGAAGGGTCCGGCATCGAGCGTGAGTCCCAACCAGGCCATTGCGGAAACAATTCCGTCGACCCACTCTTCACGGTTCCGTTCCGTATCGGTGTCTTCAATTCGAAGTATGAAGAACCCAGTCGAGCTCTGTCGCGCGATAAACCAATTAAAAAGCGCCGATCGCGCCGAGCCGACGTGGAAAAAACCAGTCGGCGAGGGAGCAAATCGGACCCGAGGTCCGCTCACTTCTTACTCCTCAACCGAGATTGCCCCGTTGGGACATGCCTGAGCGGCCAGCTTCACCTTGTCGGCAAGTTCAGGGCCAGGCGTTTCGGTAAGGAGGTAGAGGTAGCCGTCATCTCGGACTTCAAAGACCTCGGGGGCAATGCCCATGCAGACCGCGTTCGAACTGCAGAGGTCGTAGTTCACTTTTACTCTCATACGGACTCCTTTGCTTCCATCGTACCCCTCGAATACCACCTCAAGAAGACAGTTGATTTGCCTAGGCTGTAGGGGTCAAAGGAATACTATGCAAAAGCGTTCACTCGGTTCATTACAGGTGTCGGTAGTTGGTGTTGGGTGTAATAACTTCGGCGCTCGGCTCGACCAGTCCGGCACCGACGAGGTAGTACACGGGGCCCTCGATGTGGGCGTGAATTTCTTTGATAACGCCGACATCTACGGCGGCACTCAGTCCGAGGTCTTTTTGGGCAACTCGCTGCGGCACCGCCGGGACGAAGCAATCATCGCCACAAAATATGGCATGGGTGGCGTTGGCGACACTCAGTTCTCTTCGTCGCCCGACTACATTCGCAAAGCCTGCGATGCCTCGCTTGCTCGTCTGGGTGTTGAGTACATCGACCTGTACCAGTGGCACTTCCCCGATGGAGTCACCGCCGCGGAGGACATGATGGCCGCATTGCATGACCTAATCGATGCGGGCAAGATTCGTGAAATTGGTTGCTCTAACTTGACCGCGGAACAACTTCGCGAGTACAAGGTGGCCGCTGGTTCCAAAAAGTCTTTTGTTTCCGTGCAAAACCAATATTCATTATTGGCCCGAGACCCCGAGAACGACGGAGTACTTGAGGCCTGCGATGAGGTCGGGCTTGGCTTTCTCCCCTACTACCCACTCGCTAACGGTTGGTTGACCGGCAAGGTTGACCCCAACGAGCCAATGCCCGAGAACATTCGACTCGCCAGCATGTCCGACGACCGCAAAGCCCACTGGCATTCTGAGGGCATTCGTAACAAGGTGAGTTCTCTCTTGGCGTACGCCGAGGAGATCAACACCCCACTACTCACGCTCGCTTTCAGCTGGTTACTGAGCCACCACCAAGTGGCCTCGGTGATTGCTGGTGCTTCCTCTCGGGCCCAGATTCAGGCCAACGCAGCGGCGGCGACTACCCTGCCCCTTGAAGTTGTGGCCGAGCTAAACCGCTTAACCGCTTAGTTCTGCTTGACCGCCGCCACCATCTTGGTCAGGGTGTCCTTAGCATCACCAAAGACCAAAGTGGTCTTGGGGTTGTAGAGCAACTCGTTCTCAATACCTGCAAAGCCTGGGCGCATCGAGCGCTTCAAGAACAAGACGTTCTCGGCGAGGTCTGCGTTGATGATCGGCATGCCGTAAATTGGCGAGCTCGGGTCATCCTTGGCCGCGGGGTTAACGGTGTCGTTCGCGCCAACCACGATTGCTACGTCGGCTGTTTGCAGCTCGATGTTGGCTTCGTCCATTTCCTTTAGTTGTTCGTAAGGCACGTTGGCTTCCGCGAGCAGAACATTCATGTGACCCGGCATACGACCAGCGACGGGGTGAATGGCGTAGTCCACTTCAATTCCCTTACTCTCGAGAACTTCAGCGAGCTCACGGAGTACGTGCTGAGCCTGCGCAACGGCCAAACCATAACCAGGAATAATTACGACTTTCGAAGCGAGTCCGAGCAGCACCGCAACATCTTCTGGTGACGCTGATCGCACGGGACGCTCTTCCCCAGCGGCAGCCGCACCACTCGTGGTCGCTGAGCCAAAGGCCGAGAAGAGAACATTCGCCAAGCTGCGACCCATCGCTTTTGACATCAGGCGCGTTAGCAAGATTCCCGATGCGCCGACGAGAGTACCGGCAACAATAAGTAGGTTGGAACCCAAGGTGAAGCCCGAAGCCGCCACCGCGAGTCCAGTGAATGAGTTCAGCAACGAAATCAAGACGGGAACGTCGGCACCGCCAATAGGTAGTACAAACGCGATTCCCAGGACGAAGGAAACGGCGAGCAACGCCCATAACAAAACCATAGATCCAGTAACCAGCATCGTCACGATGAAGCCGAGGGCGGCCAGACCCATCAGACCATTGAATATTTGCTGACCGGGGTAGGTGACGGGACGACCGGTCATCAGCTCCTGCAATTTGGCGTAGGCAATCGCAGAACCCGAGAAGGAAACCGTTCCGATTAGAACGCCGAGTAGCACTTCGAGTGTTACGTAGGTGGCGGGACTGGTTGAGTGAATGTGCATGAACTCGGTAATAGATACGAGTGCTGCCGCACCACCACCTACTCCATTAAAAATGGCCACGAGTTGGGGCATTGCGGTCATTTGCACCAAACGCGCGGTGGGGACGGCCACGATTACGCCAATCACCATCGCCAAAATTATGAGCCCGACGTGATGCAAGGGATGTCCATCCACGTGCTTAAAGAAGGTGGCGCCAATTGCTACGGTCATCCCGACGGCGGCGATGAAATTTCCACGTCGAGCACGCTTAGGTGAACCCAGTCCCTTGAGCGCTAGCAGGAAGGTGGTCGCCGAGAAGAGATACAGCAGGTTGATGAGGGTATCGCGACTCATTGGGCGGCCTCCTCATTCTTCTCAACCTTTTTCTTGGGTTTAAACATTTCCAACATGCGGTCGGTCACGACAAACCCGCCCACTACGTTCAAGGTCGCCAAAAGTACGGCGAGAAAGCCCAGAACCTCTTCGAGGTTGGTGTTGGCGTTACCCAGCACAATCATGGACCCCACCAAAATGACGCCGTGAATTGCGTTGGAGCCACTCATGAGTGGTGTGTGCAAGATTGACGGCACCTTGGCAACAATTTCGATACCGATGAAGATGCTGAGCATCAAAACGGTGGAGTACTGCAACAGGACATTTCCCATTAGGCGTTTTCCTTTGGTTGTGGGGTAATTGCGACGTGGGCCACTCCAAGGGCCTCTGCCGTGGGGGCGTGATTCACTTGACCATTGCGGGCGACGGTAACCCCGATAACTACTTCGTCATTCCAATCCGGGGCCAGGGTACCCTTGGCCCCAAATAGCCCGAGAAGTTTCACCACATTATTGGCGTACATGAAACTGGCACTGGCGCCCATTTGCGCTGGTGGGTTGCTCAGTCCAATGACGCGCACACCACCGTGGATAACGGTTTCGCCAGCCTTGGTCAGTTCACAGTTTCCACCGCCATCGGCCGCCATGTCGATAATGATTGCGCCCTCACCCATCGCTTCAACCATGGTCTTGGTGACCAAAATTGGGGCCTTGCGGCCAGGGACGGCGGCGGTGGTGATGACAATGTCCGCCGACGCCACTTCGTTCACGAGCGCTGCTTGTTGCTCCGTCTTTTCGGCCTCGGTCAATTCACGCGCGTAGCCACCCGCTGCGTCAGCGGTAACGCCCAGTTGTACAAAGACCGCACCGGCCGACTCGGCCTCTTCCTTGGCCGCGGAACGTACGTCGTAGGCGCGAACCTTGGCGCCCAACCGCTTGGCGGTGGCGATTGCCTGTAGACCAGCCACCCCAACCCCCATGACCAAAACTTTGGCGGGACGAATCGTCCCAGCTGCCGTGGTCAACAACGGGAAGAAGCGGTCAAAGTACTCCGCTCCCGCCAGGGCGGCGCGGTAACCGGACACGGTTGCCTGCGACGAGAGGGCGTCCATGTACTGCGCCCGCGAAATACGTGGCAGCAGGTCAAAACTCAGAACGGTTACTTTTCGATCATTTAGTGTGCGCACGACATCTTGATTAAGAAGGGGCGAAAGAAAACTGAGGTGTAAGGAGCCCTCGGGCAAGGCCTGAGCCTCAGTAATCGTCGGAGCATTCACCCGAACATTGACCTCACCACTCGGGGTGTCAACTAGTACCGCGCCAACGGCCAAGTAGGCCTCATCAACAAAGTGAGCGAGCGTACCAGCACCCTTTTGTACTTGTACTTCCCAACCGTCCGCCACGAAGGCCTTAACGGCATCTGGCGTGAGCGCAACACGGGTTTCCCCGGGCCGTGACTCTTTATAGAGCGCAATCTTCATTTAGTAAGCGTACCTTTTCGCGTCCGTTGCTAGACCCCCGCGGGGGCCATTTCGGCTAAAAAGTATTCATGGCCTCATCTCTCATCTCGGTGCGCTCACCAATGGGAACGTGGACGGTGGAGGCCTGTGCTCAGGGAATCTGCGAGATTCACATGCCGGGCCGAAAATTTCCCACCCTCCAGGGCGACGGTGCACAACACGCCCTCCGAGCCAAGACGCAACTGGAGGAGTACTTCAAAAGGCGCCGCACGGTGTTTTCCCTCCGGCGATGCCCCGTACTCGCCTCCGACTTTCGACTCTCGGTGTGGGGCGCCATCGACGCCATTGCCTACGGGCAGACCCGCACCTACGGCGAGGTGGCCAGAGACATTGGACACCCCCTCGCCTTTCGGGCCGTTGGCACCGCTAACGGCCACAACCCCTGGCCGATCATTACCCCCTGTCATCGGGTGGTGGCTAGTGCTGGTTTAGGGGGATACGGTGGCGGACTCGAACTGAAACGATCCTTGTTGGAGCTCGAGGGAATTACGCGCTACTAACTCTGTCGCTTGATCCGCAGTTCAATTGTCGTTCCCACCGGTGCTTCGACGAAGCGTGCTCTTCCACCGTGCAGGGTACAAATTTCTTGCACGATTGTAAGGCCAAGTCCGGTTCCGCCACTTTCGCGAGATCGCGCGGCGTCAGCTCGAACGAATCGCAGAAAGAACTGGCTACTAGTGGCGACGTCGATTGCTTCTCCGTCATTATTTACCAGGAGCACCGCCTCATCCCCTTCGTAAAAACTGGCGAAGGTCAGCACTTCGCTGGAGTGGCGTATCGCATTGTCGACAACGTTACGAATTAAACGATTCATCATTGACGCATTCGCGTGCACTCGAGTTGGCTTCACGTGACTGACGTCCACGCGGAGTTTGGTCAGAGATTTCGCGCGAGTCGCTTCGTCGTACAAGATGTCGTCCAGGTCAACATCGGTACGATTATTCATCTGACGCCGTTCGTCGTTTTTAGCGAGCCAGAACAGGTCGTTGATGGTTGCCTCTAACCGTCGACTCTCCAGTAAGAGTCGTTCCGCGGTCCCCGGCCAATTTTCATCTTCCGGGTTGGCTTGGGCGCGTTCGAGCGTGGCGAGCACCGTCGTGAGCGGGCTGCGCAATTCGTGCGAGGCATTCGAGATGAATTCTTTTTGCGTAGTGGCTGAGGCCTCGAGACGGTCCAGCATCTCATTAACGGTGGCGGCCATGCGGGCGATTTCGTCGCGTCCAGGAGTCACCTCAATCCGTTCACCCAAACCAGTCGAGGCGATCGCGTCCGCCTGACGCCGAATCGAGTCCACCGGAGCTAGCGCTCGACCAATACCGAGCCAGAACATCGCACTCATGAACAACAACAGCAAGGGGGCCGAGGCCAGAATTCCCGCTACGAGTAAGTGATCACTGCGGGTAATGGTATTGCCGTACACAAACCCGAAAAGCAGCCCCGGGCCCTTGTCGGTGCTGATAGTGACCACCGTGGGAAAGCTGAGTTGGCTCGTGATCTCTTGGTTCGACAGTGACTGGTCGATCACCGTCTTCAACCCAGCCGACGAGAGGCTGCCCGAGGTGTGCGCCAGCACGGGGGCGTTCGAGATTGTCGAGGTCGCCGCCCACACCTTGGTCCCGGCAGCGTTCGTGAGTTGCAAAACCACATAGCCATGAGGCGTAAGGATTTGAGTTTTAGTGCCCGCACTTGAATTCAGAACGAGATTGGACTGCGCCGCACTGATGGCGGCGTCAACTTGGTTTTGCGCCTGGGAGGCAAGTGACTTGTGCATCAAAAAGAAAAGTCCGAAACTGGCCGAAATAAGAATCGCCGCTACCGCTACCACGAAAGAAATTGTTAGTCGTGCTCGGACTGACAGCTTTTGGTTAGTAGCCATTATGCGGTTCTCATGTTGTAGCCGATTCCTCGAACAGTATGTATGAGCGATTCTTGCCCGGGTTGATCGATTTTCCGACGTAGGTAACCCACGTACACCTCGATGATGTTTGGGTCACCGTCAAAGTCTTCGCCCCATACTGCGCGCAGGATTTCACTCTTGGTCTTAGTCTCACCGGGTCGAGTGATTAAAAACTCCAGCAGAGAAAACTCCCGCGGAGTAAGACTTACCTCAACGCCATTGAGCTCGGCTCTGCGTTGAGCTGCGTGAATTTGTAGGTCGCCAATGCGGATTTGATTGTTTACATTACGCTCGAACCGGCGAATTAATGCGTGAACGTGGGCCAGAAGTTTTGCCCGTTCGAAGGGTTTGCGAAGAAAATCATCGGCGCCCGCCTCCAGTCCTTCAATCTCATCCAAGTCTCCGCCTTTTGCGGTGAGCATGAGAAGCGGCGTGCCAACTCCCAGCGCCCGAATATCGGTGCAGACCTTAAAGCCATTGCGTTTGGGCAACATAAGGTCCAAAATAATGACATCGAAGTCGCTGGTAATTGCGGCCTGATACCCAGAGTCACCGTCATGCTTGGTCTCAACCTCGAAACCTTCGTCCGAAAGAAGTTCGGCGATGATCAAGGCTAAGGCTTGGTCATCTTCGACAACGAGGGCTCGACGCTGATGGGTGCTCACTGTAGGTAGAGGTTACCGTCACTTCCCTCGACCACCTTTAAAGGCGTAAGTCCGGACGAAGCTGGACCGGCGAGTACCGCTCCGGTCTCTACGTCAAAGGCCGAGCCGTGACAGGGGCACTGGAACTGATTAGCTGACTTGGAATAGCCCACGGAGCATCCGGCGTGGGGGCACACCGCGTCGTAGGCCAAGAACTTCCCACCCTTGTGCAACACGATGCCCGGATCATTATTCGAAGGGATGGTGAAAGGTACGGCGTGGCCCTCTGGCACCTGGCTAGCGGCACCGAGCTTCGTGCCGTGGGCGGCGGCGGGTGCCGTGGTAGTCGTTGAGCCGGTGGCGTTCGTCGTAGTGGTGCCGCCAAGTGAAGGTCCCGCCTTGGGATTTTTTGTCCCACCAATCAAGCGTCCCATGTCACTAGTGAAGCCGCCGAGAACGAGTGCCGCCCCACCCAAAGACGCGGCTGCCACACCACTTACTACGAGAGTGCGTCGGTCGATGGCATCGCCACTCACCCGAGTGACACGCGGAGCGCGCGCACCTAGAAGGACGGGACAGAGGTCGGCGTTACACGCCGCACCCTGCTGGGCCTTGCACGTACCCTGTTCGAAGTTGCCACAAATATTTTGAACGGTCGAGAACGCAATCGGTACCAATGCGGGATTGGGCAAGTTCTTTTCTTTTGCAACTCGATTTGCGACGAAGGAGTCGACGCTGAATCGTGAACCTGACCCCGCGATGATGAAGGGCAGCCAAGCGAAGAGAAAAACGATGTCCGATCCAACGAAGTAGGGCGAAGAGTGAAAAGAAACTGTCAGGAAGAGTGAGAGTGAAATGAAGGCTCCGCCTATGGCGGCGATGCGGGTCCACAGTCCCAAAAGTGACCCTAGACCTACCGCCAATTCCGCGAAAGCGATAAAAATACCCAGCCCCTTCGCGTAGTGGGTGAGGGGGGAAATTAACGAGTGGATTGGGCTGATGCGAATGGAGCCAGCGAGTTGCTGGTAAATCGAGATGGGACTCTGAGGATTTAGAAAGTTAGGGTTGGCCAGTTTCATGAGACCGCCGTAAATGAAGGTAACGCTCAAGAAGAGTCGCAAGGGAATCAGGGCCCACTCGCTAAGGGCCCAAGCCCTGACGGGCGCGTTAAAGGGTAGGGGGCGAAGTTTGGGAGTGGAGGATCTAGACATGTCTCCTATTCTCGCAGAGATCCCCCACTGGGGAGCCTTAAATGTTGGTTCTCTTAGCCAACATTTATGGGCAATGATGTGAGGGGAATTTGTTCTGGAGGTCCAAATGATTAATTGGATTTTGCAGCAGTTGAATAGTCTGCCTAGCGTTGGGGTCTACCTACTCGTCGCTTTCTTGGTCTTTGGTGAAGCAGCCCTGTTTATTGGCTTCGTCATTCCTGGCGAAACTTCAGTGATTGTGGGCGGCGTCATCGCCTCTCAGGGTCGAGTAAATATTGTGGGACTCTGCGTCGCGGTCGTGCTGTCCGCCATAGTTGGCGACTCGGTCGGATACGCCATTGGCAAGCGATACGGCCAACAGATACTCGAACTGAAAATCCTGCGGCGGCGGCGAGCTGCCCTGGACCGGGCGCTCGAGGGATTGCGTAAACGTGGTCCAACGTACGTCATTGCCGGTCGCTTTACCGCCTTCTTACGCGCGGTGATGCCTGGACTCGCCGGAATTTCAAAGATGCACTACCGGCGCTTTCTTATTGCCAACGCCATCGGTGGAATTCTCTGGGGAGCCGGTTTCGCCCTCATTGGCTTTCTCGCTGGTCACGCTCTGCACCGAATCGAAAAGGCCGCCAACTGGGTGGGTGTCGTGCTTCTCATACTCTTCGGAACCGTCTTAACCCTCTCCCACGTGCGCAGCAAACGCCGAGAGGAGCGCGAAGAAATAGTGTGGGAAGCGAAGCACCCGGACTAGCGGGGCCGAAAATCTTTTCCGTCGCGGATAAGTATTCCCGCGTTACATCGAGTGGGCCCAAAGCCATGAAGTAGTGAACGAACGTGAATCTCCTCACGCTCACTCTTGTCACGCAACGCTCCTATACCTTTTAAGTCGTCGGCGTCAACAACATCCCATTCGTGAACGAGCAGGTCGGCGATAGACGAATCCTGCAGAATCAGATCCGTCATTTTGCGTAATTGGATTTGAGCGCGATACGCATCGTCACTAGCTCGACGGCGCCAGGGAGGACCACTCGCTTCAGTGAAGCCATCGAGGAGATGCGCCCAATTAGCGAACAGAATAAAGTTTCGAGCCGGTCCACCGAGTGCGTCCACGACACGATGTACGTGGTCGACAAAATGCGGCACCACCCAAGGCAAGAGCCACGCCTCTTGGCCGAGCCAAGCGGGCCAAGCCTGATCAACCAGCACGACCGTCACGTGCAGACCCAGGGATTCGGCGAAACGAACCATCTCGAGATACCGATCAAGCGCACTGTTATTTACCTGACCCTGGCGAGGCTCGATCCGCGCCCATTCCACGGTGAGGCGAATCCCATCAAAGCCCAGCGGTGGGAGTAGGCGGACCGCCTCTTCAAAATCGTTCCAAAGATTGGCGGCATTCCCGGGCGCTTCGATTTGGTTCAGTGATAGCGCGGGCGCGAAACAGGTAGTGGGGCCGTAGGCCACGTCGTACCCGCCCTCGACGGCGTAGCCCTCAACCGTGGCAAGCAGGCGAGGCCGATTAGTCATACTCGTAGTTTCGCACGTTGGGCAGCAATAACTCCACTAGCGTTTTACTGCAGGTAACAAAGGAAGGTCACCATGTCCGACGAGGTACTACTGGAGCAATACGGTCACGTCAGCGTGATCACCTTGAATCGCCCCGACGCTCGCAACGCAATCAACGTGGCCCTGATGCAGGGACTGAGCGCCATCTTGGATGACTGTGAAGCTGATGCCAATTGCCGAGTACTTGTGCTGACCGGCTCCGGTGACAAAGCCTTTAGCGCCGGGATGGACCTAAAGGCCTTTGCGCAGGGCGAACGACCCTTCAACGAACATGGCTTTGGGGCGATGACTCTACGCAATTTCACTAAGCCCCTCGTCGGCGCCGCCAATGGTTCGGCCTTCGCTGGAGGTTTTGAGATGTTATTGATGTGCGACATCATCGTGGCCGCCGAACACGCCAAGTTTGGCCTTCCCGAAACACAAATCGGCCTCTTTGCCGGTGCCGGTGGTCTGTTGCGCCTCCCGAACCGACTCTCCCCCGCTGTTGCGAGCGAGATGGCCCTCACCGCCGAGCCAATCACCGCTGAACGTGCCTTTCAGTTGGGCTTAGCGAATCACGTTCTCCCGGGAGAGGAGGTGCTCCCTCGAGCTCTCGCGATCGCTGAACGAATTGCGCGAAATGCCCCGCTCGCGGTTCGCGCATCGAAGCGAATCTTGCGAGAGGTTATCGAGCGCGGTGTTGAGGCCACGTGGCCACTTAATGACGAGCTCTTCGCAAAGGTCGCCGACAGCAATGATGCCCACGAGGGAGCGACAGCCTTCGCCGAAAAGCGCTCCGCTAACTGGCGGGGTGACTGAAAACACTCCGTGACCCCTTCGCCCGCGAGCACCCACTACGATAAGGGTGTCATCCTAGCGAGGAGTTAAAAGTGATTTTTGGTGAGTTTGCCAGTATTGACATCGTGATTGTTCTTGTTGTCATTGTTGTACTCGTCTTTGGCGGCAAGGCTATTCCCAAGTTTGCGCGGAACCTCGGCTCAGCGAAAAACGAATTCGAAAAGGGCCTGAAGCAAGCCAAAGATGAGGCCAAGTCTCAAGATTCTGACGAAAAGTAGTCCGCCGCCGGTTAACTCCCGGTAGCCACGTCCTAAGAGTTCTCCTGGTTAGTAAGGTTTATGGTGTGGAAAAAACCCCCCTGTCCCCCCAGGGTACTCGGACCTCAGGTCGTATCGGGCGCCGTCTTCGTGTCCTACTAACTATCCCCGCGGCGGGATTATTGCTTTCTGGGTGCACCCTGCCGAGCTTCGGCGTAAGTAAGGGCGTGACCAAGAGCTCGGTTCAGGTCTTCCACCTCTGGCAGTGGTTCTCAGTGGGTGCTGTAGTTATTGGCGCACTAGTGCTGGCGCTTATTGGATACGCAATAGTTCGCTACCGACGAAAAGACGAGAGCGCAATTCCTAAGCAGAGTCAGTACCACATCCCCTTGGAACTGCTGTACACAATTGTTCCGATCATTATCGTTATCGTTCTTTTCGTCGCCACCTTAATTGTCGAGAATCCCGAGGTCTCTAACCCTCGCACTGACGTCGTTGTCAATGTCAACGCCTTCCAGTGGGGTTGGAAGTTTTCTTACCCTGGCCACGCCGTAGTTGTGGTTGGTCAGACCACCCAAAGCCCAACGATGGTCGTACCCGCAAACACCAACGTTCACGTGAACTTGACCTCCACTGACGTCGTTCATGGTTTTTACGTGAAGGAATTCAACTTTTCGCGATACGCCCTTCCGGGCGTTACCAACCAATTCACCTTCAACGCAGTCAAGACCGGCGTGTACAGCGGACAGTGCACTCAGTTGTGTGGCCTTTACCATTCATTGATGTTTTTTAAGGTGAAGGTTGTTAGCCCCGCTACCTATGATCAATGGCTGCTCGATAACCGTAATGTCTCCGCCGCGACCGCAGCAGCTAACGCAACTGCGCTGCAGAACAACCCCTACCTATCGTCACAATCAACCCAGAGTGCGGCAAACTAATCATGAGCCAGAATGTCATAACTTCTCCAACCGGTCACGACGCCCACGATGAGCATCACGGCCCGAGCGGTCTGCTCAAGTGGCTCACCACCACCGACCACAAAATAATTGGTCTCTCCTACACCATCACCGCCGTAGTGATGCTGATTATTGGTGGAGCGCTAGCTGAACTTATTCGGGCCCAGCTCGCTACCTCCAACGGACACTTAGTCTCCTTTGCCCAGTACAACGAACTCTTCACCATGCACGGGTCAATCATGATTTACCTGTTCGTTGGCCCCTTCGCCTTCGGTGCACTGGCCAACATCATCGTGCCCCTTCAAATTGGTGCGCCGGACATGGCCTGTCCTCGCCATAACGCGCTGAGGTACTGGCTGTACCTATCTGGTTCCATCACGATGCTCCTCGGCTTCTTCACCGCTGGCGGCGCTGCCAACTTTGGTTGGGTCGGCTACGCCCCACTCACCAGCTCTCTCAACGCCCCGGGTGCCGGTGCGGACCTCTGGATTGGTGGGCTCTTACTCACGGGGTTTTCCGCCATCTTTACCGGAGTGAATCTCATCGCCACAATCTTCTACCTACGCGCCCCGGGTATGACGATGTTTCGCATGCCGATTTTTACTTGGAACCTTCTCGTCACCGCAATCTTGATTCTTTTGGCCTTTCCCGTACTCACCGCTGGCCTGATCATGCTCTACGCGGATCGACACTTTGGTACGCACGTCTTCTCCGTTGCGGGAGGGGGTGTGCCCGTACTCTGGCAGCACATCTTCTGGTTCTGGGGTCACCCCGAGGTCTATATTTTGGCACTGCCATTTTTTGGTATGGCCACTGAAATAATTGCCGTTTTCTCGAAGAAGCCAGTCTTCGGCTACAAGGGCATGATCTTTGCGACCATCACCATTGCGGCACTCTCCCTAGGCGTATGGGCCCACCACATGTTTACTACCGGCGTGGTTCTCCTACCCTTCTTTTCAATTATGAGTCTCTTGATTGCCGTTCCCACGGGAATCAAAATCTTTAACTGGATTGGCACGATGTGGCGAGGAGAGCTGTGGTTCTCGACCGCCATGTTGATGTCAATCGGATTCCTTATCACCTTTCTTATTGGTGGACTGACTGGCATCTACCTCGCGAGCCCCCCACTCGACTTCTTTACCCACGACACGTACTTCGTGGTGGCCCACTTCCACTCCGTCGTTATGGCGCTGGTCTTGGCGGCGATGGGCGGTCTGTACTTCTGGGGACCCAAAATCACTGGTTTTCTTCTTAACGAGCGAATCGGCAAAGCTCAGTTCTGGCTTCTCTTCATTGGTACCCAGGTCTTTACCTTCCCGCTGTACATCTTGGGGCTACAAGGAATGCCGCGTCGCATGGCCGTGTACCCACTCCACCATGATTGGGTGAACCTGAACGCAATTAGTTCGGTCGGTGCGGTGCTCATTGGTATTTCAACCTTGTTGTTTGCCCTCAACATTGTGGTGAGTTGGAAGAAATACCCCGCGGGTGATAACCCTTGGGACGCGCAGACTCTTGAGTGGTTCACCACTTCGCCACCCCCTCACCACAATTTCTACCGACTTCCTCAGATCCGCTCCGAACGGCCAACCTGGGACTACAACCACCCCGAGCACAAGTCAGTTGCTCACGCGAGTCACGAGAACTAGCCGTGAAAATAGAAGCCAAACTCCTATTGTTCCTGGGCCTCTTCTTTGGTGCCATGTGTGCGGTCTACTGGACCTGGAGCCTCGAGAACGCCGGTGGCGTGATGATGTTCTCCGGAATGCTGCTGTGCTTCTTGCCCGGTAGTTACTACTTATGGTGGAGTCGTCGAATGAAGGCTCGGCCAGAGGACAACCCCAACGCCACCCAAGAATCGGGGGCGGGATTCGTTGGAACATTCCCGGGCAGCTCAATTTTCCCCTTCGTGTTGGGTATGGGCGCATTCTTCGTCGTGCTGGCCCTGGTCTTTGGGATCTGGCTCCTGGTACCCGGGTTCGCCCTGGCGATCTGGGCCCTCCTCGGGGGTACCTCAGAGGGGCGTCGCGGCGGTAACCGCTAATTTCCTGACGCCCACGGGTCCATGCAGCGACCGTGGAAAATCAGATGACTAGCTCTAGCAATTCCTTATGGCGCAGCGCCATTTGCGCGATTCTGAGAAAACTCAATGAGTTTCGGGCTCCCCCGTTTTAAACCCTTGGCCGGTGCCTAGTATTTACGAGGAAGACTTTTACCCCAATTAAAAGGAGTCGCGGTGACTGCAGTACATGAATCAAAAGTTCAACTCGGAGGAGTTCGCGGTGGACCCGATGTAGCCACTCTGCGCCAAGACCGGTGGTGGATTCAGCCCGTGGTAACCGTTTCGATCCTCACCGCCTTCATAATTTATTCAACGTGGGCCGCCTTTCAAAATAAGAACTACTACGTCGGCGCCCAAATGCACCGCGATCTGATTTCACCCTTCTATTCACCCTGCTTGGCCAACAGTTGTGGGGCCGCCAAGTTTGGAGCCTTCTCCTTTGGAAACTGGGCACTCTCACCCGCACTGTTGATTTTGATTTTCCCACTGGGATTTCGACTCACCTGTTACTACTATCGCCGCAGCTACTACCGCGCCTTTTGGTGGGCACCACCAGCTTGTGATGTTGGCGATGCCCACAACTCATACTCCGGCGAGACGCGCTTTCCCCTGATCATGCAGAACATGCACCGGTACTTTTTTTATGCGGGCTTGGTCTTTAATGCCCTCTTGACCTACGACGCGATTCGAGCCTTTAACCAGCCCGGTATTGGATTTGGTGTCACGGTCGGCACCTTGGTGCTCATCGTGAACGCAACATTGCTCTGGGGATACTCACTTTCTTGTCACGCGTGTCGTCACCTCTGTGGTGGGCAGGTGAAGTCCTTCAAGGCGCACCCCATTCGGTACCGCTTCTGGAAAATTGTGACTCCCCTCAACGCCAAGCACATGAACTTTGCGTGGGCCTCGCTGCTCTTCGTGGCCTTCACCGATGTTTACGTCCGCCTCGTCGCCTCGGGCGCCTGGACCGACTTCCGTCTCTTCTAATTCAAGGATTCACAATGACCACTATTGAAACCCACGACTACGACATCTTGATCATAGGCGCGGGTGGAGCGGGGCGGCGCGCCGCCAGCGAAGCCCAGCAGCAGGGCCTGCGGGTCGGCATAATCACCAAGTCCCTCCTGGGCAAGGCCCACACCGTTATGGCCGAAGGTGGCATGGCCGCCGCCATGGGCAACGTTCACTCCGAGGACAACTGGAAGGTTCACTTCCGCGACACCATGCGTGGTGGCAAATACCTCAACAACTTCCGCATGGCCGAGTTGCACGCTAAGGAAGCTCCCGAGCGCGTGCTTGAGCTCGAGCAGTGGGGCGCCCTCTTTGACCGAACTAAGGACGGCAAGATCCTGCAGCGTGACTTTGGTGGTCACCGCTACGCCCGACTCGCCCACGTGGGCGACCGTACCGGTCTGGAATTGATCCGCACCCTGCAGCAAAAGGTCGTTTCCATGGACATAGATGTCTACATGGAATGCAAAGTTCTAAAACTTCTCAAGGACTCCGAAGGGACCATTGCCGGAGCGGTGGCCTACTGGCGCCACAATGGCGAGTTCGTTACCTTTAGCGCCAAGAGTGTCATCCTCGCCACCGGCGGCGCTGGCAAGTCCTGGAAGTTCACCTCGAACTCGTGGGAGGGTACTGGCGATGGTCACGCCATGGCCCTGTGGGCGGGTAGTGAGTTGATGGACATGGAAGCCATCCAGTTCCACCCCACCGGGATGGTGTGGCCACTATCCGTGCGCGGACTCTTGGTTACCGAAGGCGTCCGTGGAGATGGTGGTGTTTTGCGCAACTCTCTTGGGGAACGCTTCATGTTCAACTACGTTGCCCCAATGTTCCGTGCTGAAACAGCCGAAACTGAAGAAGAGGCTGACAAGTGGTACGACGACCACTCCGCCGGACGTCGCCCCCCAGAGCTACTCCCCCGTGACGAAGTTTCTCGCGCCATCAACGCAGAGGTTAAAGCCGGACGAGGCAGCCCTCACGGAGGTGTATTCCTAGACATTGCCTCGCGTCGCAGTGCTGAATTCATTCGTCGCCGCCTGCCTTCGATGTATCACCAATTCATGGAACTAGCGGGCGTTGACATCACCCGGGAACCAATGGAAATCGGACCGACCTGTCACTACATCATGGGTGGCGTGAAGGTCGACGCCGAAACTGCCGCGACCAAAACTCCCGGACTCTTCGCCGCGGGTGAAGTCGCCGCGGGCCTACACGGCGCTAACCGACTGGGTGGAAACTCCCTCAGTGACCTCATTGTCTTTGGCAAGCGGGCCGGTGAAGGTGCCGTAAGTTACATCGCGGCTGGTGGAGGCTCGGGCAAATTCAAGCAGAGTGATGTTGACACCGCTATTGCTGAGGCACTGGAACCGTTTGATCGGGCCGAAGGGGAAAACCCTTACGACATTCAGCGAGATCTCCAAGACATGATGCAAGCCAACGTTGGCATCATCCGAACTGGCGATGAGCTTGAATTCGCCCTCGGTGAACTAGAAAAACTAAGTGATCGTGTACGAAAGATCAAAGTCAAGGGTGGCCGCGCATATAACCCCGGCTGGAACCTTGCGACTGACCTCCCTTCGATGATCACCGTTTCCAAGTGCGTAGCGATGGGCGCTTTGAACCGCAAAGAGTCGCGTGGCGGACACACTCGCAACGACTTCCCCGAACCAGTTGCCGAAATGGGCACCGTAAACTTCACCGAAACTTCGAAAGATGGGAAATGGGATGGCGCCTTCAAAATTGAAGCAAGGCCAATCCCCACCATCACCCCAGAGCTCAAGGCACTTCTCGAGGAGGCTAAATAATGTCCGAAATCACGATGCGAGTATGGCGAGGTGACGCTAATGGCGGAGACTTCGAGAGCTACACCACTGAACGAAGTGATGGCGAGGTGATTTTAGACGTCATCCACCGGATTCAAGCAACTGAAGCCCCCGACCTCGCTTGCCGCTGGAATTGCAAAGCTGGTAAGTGTGGCAGTTGTGCCGTCGAGGTAAATGGCAAGCCCCGGCTCATGTGCATGACCCGAATTGACACCCTTCCCGAGGGGCCAGTGACTCTGACGCCCATGAAGACCTTCCCTATCATTCGTGACCTCGTGACCGATGTCTCCTTTAACTACGTGCAGGCCAAAAAGGTACCCGCCCTATTGCCACCGCCGATGCCGGCCGAGGGTTACCGCATGTTCCAAGAGGACGTCGAGCGCAGTCAAGAGTTTCGCAAGTGCATTGAATGCTTCATGTGCCAAGACGTCTGCCACGTTATCCGTGACCACGAAGAGAATAAGGAAAATTACGCGGGACCGCGATTCTTCATTCGTCACGCCGAATTGGAAATGCATCCGTTGGACACTAACGATCGCCGTGACTTCGTTCGTGAGGAAGCGGGCCTCGGCATGTGCAACATTACAAAGTGTTGCACCGAGGTTTGCCCAGAGCACATCAAGATCACGGACAACGCCATCATTCCTTTGAAGGAGCGTGTCGTTGATGCCCACTACGACCCCGTCGCTTGGTTAGGTCGAAAGATTCTTCGTAAGACCAAAACCTCCGCAACGGATGCCGCGGTTCAGCCAGCGCCTTAATGAAGGACTTCTTGAGTGAGGAGTGGTTCGCCTCTCTTAACGAGACCCTAAAGCAGGGCGGATCGGTGGAGTTGCCTGAAGGCGTCTCTTCTTTCAGTGCGGTATTCCAGATTGAGAACGGGCCCTCGAGCGTCCCCCACGCTTTCACCATCACAATGAAGCCAGAGAGTGGGGCCGTTAGCCCCGTTGATGATTTCTTGGCGGATTCAGTTATTCGAATTAGCTACAGCGACGCCCTAGCGCTCTACTCGGGCGACTTTGACTCCTCCCAAGCCTTGCGCGAGGGACGCATCAAAATCCGTGGAAATGTCAACGTGTTGATACCGCTTATGCAGTGGTTTCAAGAGGCGTTCGCGGGGCAAACTCCCACCTAATTACATTGCGCTGAGCAACTCGTAGAGAACGTGACTCGCGGCTATGCCGGTCAACTCGGCGTGATCGTAAGCGGGCGCAACTTCGACCACATCTGCTCCCACAATGTTCAACTTCGAAAAAGAGCGAATTACCGCCAGAAGCTCACGGCTCGTTAAACCGCCGGCCTCGGGGGTACCAGTTCCTGGTGCGTGGCTGGGGTCCAGCACGTCAATGTCAATGGATATATACATTGGACGATCTTGCACCCGTGCGGCAATGCGATCAATCGCCCCCTGCAGGCCTATTGAATCAAACTCTGTGGTTGAGAAAATATCAAAACCCAGATCCGCATCTTGCGACAGGTCTTTTGAAGAATAGAGCGGTCCACGAGTTCCAACGTGCATGGAGCCCTCTCGGTCGATGAGACCTTCCTCTGAAGCACGGCGAAAGGGCGTTCCGTGGGTGTACTGGGCGCCAAAGTAGGTGTCCCAGGTGTCGAGGTGCGCGTCAAAGTGAACAACCGAAATTGGCCCGTGCTTAGCGTGCATCGTACGTAGCAGCGGCAACGCAATGGTGTGATCTCCACCAATGGTCAAGATTCGTTTTGCTCGCTCGTGGAGCGCACGCGAGCCATATTCAATATCACGAATCGCTTCATCAAGATTAAAGGGGTTCACCCCAATGTCACCCGCATCGGCCACTTGGTACTTTTCAAACGGAAGAGCGTCAACCGCAGGGTTGTAGGGGCGAAGTAGTCGAGAGGACTCACGCACGTGGGTTGGACCAAAGCGAGCACCTGGTCGATAGCTCACTCCCGAGTCAAATGGCACGCCCATAATTGCAACGTCGACATCGCTGACGTCATCAATCTGAGGGAGTCGAGCAAAGGTGCCGAGTCCGGCGTAACGAGGAATCTTGGTGGCATCAACCTGACCAATTTTTCCGTTACCGGTGATGCGGGGGGTATCTTCACGTGACATTGGACTCCTAGTCTAAGAAAGAATCGAGAGGCTCGTAGCCGGGGGCCGTTAGTTCCCATGGGAAACGTGCTTCCCATTCCCGGGCCAGAGCGAGTAATTCACCATCACTCCAACGGGGGCCAGTGATTTGTAGGCCAAAGGGCACCCCACTATCCAACTTGCCCGCGGGCAGGGAAATGGCGGGGAGTCCAACCATGTTCTGTACGGCCGTTGAGTACACCTCGGGGGGTAGTTGCCCGACGGGAGCATCGGGGGTTACCCGACCATCAGCCAACCAGCCCGCGGCAGCTACCGCGGGGGTCAAAAGAAAGGTGTCGCTTCCCAGCAGCTCGTCATAGTTACGGATGTATTCAAAACGACGTACTCGAGCAGCCATGTATTCGTCCACCGATGTATTGAGACCTTGTTCCATAAACGCCTGTGAAGCGATATCTAACTGACTCCAGTTGTTGATTAGATTCTCTCGCCCAACCCGGAACATGTGTTCGGTTGAGCACAATAAGAACCAATCGAGGTCGGGGTCGCCACCGGGGGTAAAGGTGCCGGGGTTCTTCCACACCGAAGTGGCTCCTACGAGCTCTTCTAGTTGCGCCACTGCCTTGCGAAATTCGCGCTCCACATCGACAGGCAAGGGACCGAGATCGGAGGTTCTCGTCGCGGCTATAAATTTCGGGGAACGTGGTGTGCGAACGGCGAGAGTTGCGGCAAGAGCGGCCGGAGAAAGAGCGTTAGGGTCTCCCGCGATTGGGCCAGCTTGGACGCCGATCACTAATTCCAGGTCCGCGACGGTGGTCGTGAAGACGCCATCAGTTGAGCAATCAATCCAGTCGTGCGCGGGCCACCGCCCAATAACACCGTTGGTTGGCTTAAGCCCAACTAGTCCACAGAGTGAAGCGGGAATTCGAACCGAGCCCCCACCATCGGTGGCGGTACCAATACCGATTGCCCCTGCACTAACGGCTGCAGCGGAACCGCCCGATGAGCCCCCTGGTGAATAGTCAAGGTTCCAGGGGTTTCGCGTAATTCCAGACTGACGGTTCGCGGTGAAACCCTCAATCGCAAACTCGGGCAGCGTGCTTTTTCCCAGAGCAACACAACCCGCGTCGAGCAGCCGTTGGACCGAGGGACTGTTGTCCGTAGCTGTCGCTACGTCCTTGTACAAGAGAGACCCCTTACGGGTGGCCCAACCCTGTCGATCTTCGAGGTCCTTGACTAGTAACGGCACCCCCGCCAGAGGTCCCAGCGGAACGTGCTTGGCGTCACGGCGCCCGTCTTCGAAGTATTCGTCGGAGAGAAAATTTAGGCTCGGGTTCACGGCCGAGATTCGGCGAATTGCCTCTTCAGCGACCTCCGAAGCACTCACTTTCTTGCTTCGGACCGCAGCGGCAATAGAGGAAATTGGTGACGTCATCACCCAAAAGTGTAGGTCGGGTCCGAACTGAGGTGTTCGTGCACCCCTAACCAGCGCCCGTCGCGCAATGCAAAGACAATCGTCTCAAGCTCTCCAGTAACGATGGAGCCCTCCCCCTCGGCCAGGGTGGTCCGGACGGTGTGGGTGAAGATTCCCACCGTGTCGCTGACCATCGTTACCTGCCCATTACTGGACTCACAACCGAGAACGTGAAATCCGTCCTTGGTCCAAAGATCCCACTCTGTTTCGTAAGCGGCACGGTCCGCCAAGAGGGCCGGTGCGTTATAAAACAAAAAAGTGCACTCCGGAGCGAAGGTGTCGAAATAGGCGTCACGATCGTGACGTGCGAAGGCGGCTACCACCGCGGCGGCAGCCGCCTTCACATCATCGACGGTACTTATCGGACTTCTGCGTTCTTTGCCAGGGTCGCCTCGGAAGCGGCAATCGCCTTCAACTCAGCCCCACGGTCAATGTTGCGTGAGAGGACCAGGTAGAGCACACCGGAGACAATCAAACCGATAACCCACGAGATATCGACCAGTTGCAGCTGTTGAGCACCCCACGAGGTGTACAGATTTGGCAGGTACATGAAGGGGACCTCCACCGCGATGCCAATGAAGTAAACCAGCAGTCCGTTAACACCCCAGCGACCGTACACCCCGTTGGCGGTGAACATGTCGGTAATCGCAAACTTCTCTTTGCGAACAAAGTAGAAGTCCATGAGGTTAATTGCGGTCCATGGCGCCAACACGTACAACATGATGGTCAGGGCGTTGTAAACAGCTTGACTTGGCGTCTGAATCAAAATGCCGAACCAGAGGGAAACTGCACCCAAGAGCACGATGGTAATGACGCGCGCCTTTGCTCCAGTAGCTACTGGACGGAAGGAGTCAATGGCCGTAACAATTGACAACATGCCCGAGTAGGCGCCCATCCCCATGGTCGCGACTAGCGCCAAAGTGGAAAGAATCACCAAGGTTGTGCCCACGCCACCAATGAAGTGGTTGCCAGCGTTGTGCAGGCCACTGAGCGAGTCACCCACACCCAAGTAAGTCCCCAACCAGGCGCCCATTGGAATGAGCCAGATCGGTGAAAGTGATCCACCAAGGAAGACCGACCAGATAAGGCCGGCCTGTGATGTGGTGTTGGGCAAGTAGCGGGTGTAGTCCGAGACGTAGGGCGCATACGTGATGTTGTACGACGCAGCCAAAGTGAACATCACGAAAAAGCCCGCCCAGTTAAAGCCCAGGTGAGGCACGGCGTGGGTTGCACCAGCCTTATTGAGGAACATACCAAGAGTCGTCAGAATCCAAAACGGTAGTGAGGCCCAGAAGAGCACAATAAACACGCGGTGAATCCAGTCGTGACCGTAAATTGCGATTAGCACCGTTAGGACCATGAGCCCCACTGCGGTCCAGTTCATGTTCCAACCGAACAAACTGTTAATACCGACCTTCAAAATAACGGTGTCAACGACCAAAAAGGCCCCGAAAGTGAATGTTGATGCCAGCAGTGGCACAATCACTCCGATGTAGCCAAATTGCGCACGGGACTGAATCATCTGAGGCATTCCCAAACGAGGGCCCTGAGCGGCGTGGGCGGCCATAAAGATGGTGCCGAAGAGCACGCCAAGCACCGCCGCCACTGTCGACCACAGCATGCTGACGCCGACGAGGGGTCCGGTTAGCCCAATCGCTACGGTGAAGGGCTGAAAGTTACCGAGAAACCAGAATGGTCCCTGACGCCAAATCTTTCCTTTACGTTCACTGATTGGAACATAATCGATATGGCGCGATTCAATCGCCCCGAGTCCATTTTGAGTTGCCATGTTTCCCCCTAATTAAGTTGTTCCGCTGGGCTCTTGCCCTGCGTTTAAAGTTAATTGAAATCAACCAGTATTTGGTGGCAAGAAATTTATTGGAATTCCAAGGAGAAGCCCATGAAAATCATTGATCTTTCGCACCCTCTCCACACGGGAATGCAGGTGTACCCCGGCGACCCTGAGGTCGTGATTGAACCTGTTTTGCACGTCGAGTCCGATTGGGTGAATGTTCTGTCCGTTCACATGGGCTCTCAGAGCGGTACTCACGTGGATTCCCCTTTTCACGTCCTAAACGAGCTCGCAACCCTTGACCAGATTCCCTTGCAGAGATTTCTTGGCCCTTGGGTTCTTGTGGACGCTACCGGGCTTGCTCCGCGCCAAGCGATTCCCCATGAGCGCTTTACGCGCGAAACCTATACCGAAAATTCCATCGTGCTCATACACACGAACTGGTCGAATTACTTCGGCACCCATCAGTACCTGGCGCACCCCTATCCAAACTTGGAGAGTCTCCAATATCTCCTCGACCAAGGTGTTCGAACAATCGCCCTCGATTTTTTATCGTTGGACCGAACCCCGGAGACTGCTTCGGAGGCCACGCTCGAAAATCACTACCTCTGGAGCCGGGCCAACGGAATCATTGGCGAAAACTTTACAAACTTTGCTTCGTTGAACACCGACACACCATTTATCTCACTGCTTCCACTCAATATGGGAGCGAGTGATGGTGGACCAGTGCGCGCGGTGGCGCTTTCATCTCTCGGCGATCGCTGAAGAGAGCTTTTAAATTAGTCCTAGGGCGCGAACCTCTTCACGCTCGGCAGCCAATTCGTCAGTGGTGATTTTGATTCGTTCAGCCGCGAAGGAATCAATCTCGAAACCTTCTTTGACCTTCCACGAACCATTGCCCAGTGAACTAATTGGGAACCCAAAGGTCAAACCTTCGGGAACCCCATATTCACCAGAACTAGTCACCGCGATAGAAGCGCAATCGTCGGGGGCGGTGGGGTTGACCAGACTCACCACGGTGTCAATCGCTGCATTTGCGGCCGAAGCCGCTGAGCTCGCACCTCGGGCGTCGATAATGGCCGCTCCACGCTTTTGAACGGTGGTGATGAACTCCCCTTGCAGCCAGCTCTGATCACCAATTACTTCGGTGACTCTTTGGCCCGACAAGGTCGCATTAGCGAAGTCCGGGAACTGGGTGGCCGAGTGATTACCCCAGATAGCTAAATTCTTTACTGCGCTCACTGCGAGACCGGCCTTTTTGGCGATCTGGGTCTCCGCCCGATTTTGGTCGAGTCGAGTCATCGCGAACCAGCGATCGGCCGGAACTTCGGGGGCATTAGAGCGAGCAATGAGGCAGTTGGTATTACAGGGGTTGCCAACCACCAAGACTCGAACGTCGCTCGCGGCGTTTTCGGCGATAGCGCGGCCCTGTGGCTTGAAGATGCCACCATTCACATTAAGGAGATCCCCACGTTCCATTCCCGCCTTGCGGGGGATGGAGCCAACGAGAAGGGACCAGTTGGTGCCGTCAAAAGCAGTACCGAGGTCACTCGTGGCTTCGATGGAGCTTAGAAGTGGGAACGCGCAGTCATCAAGTTCCATGACGACGCCCTCGAGGGATTTCATCGCCGGTTCGATTTCCAATAACCGGAGCGCTACGGGCTGATTTGGCCCAAAGAGCGCTCCTGACGCGATACGAAAAAGAAGTTGGTAGCCAATCTGGCCGGCCGCTCCAGTCACGGTGACATTGATAGGGGTAGTCATAATGTTCCTTTCCTTTTAGAGACGGTCGACAATCGCCGACGCGAACTCAGAGCACTTCACTTCAGTTGCGCCCTCCATGAGGCGAGCGAAATCGTAGGTCACAATTTTGTCAGCGATGGTTGCCTCCAGCGCGCGGACGATGTCGTTAGCGGCTTCGGTCCAGCCGAGGTGTTCAAACATCAGCACTCCACTCAAGAGCACGGAACCAGGATTCACCTTGTCTTGTCCGGCGTACTTTGGCGCGGTGCCGTGGGTCGCTTCAAAAATACCGTGACCCGTGACGTAGTTGATGTTCGCCCCGGGTGCAATGCCGATTCCACCAACCTGGGCGGCGAGGGCGTCGGACAGATAGTCACCGTTTAGGTTCATCGTCGCGATGACATCGAATTCTGCGGGACGGGTCAACACCTGCTGCAGGGTTATATCTGCGATCGCGTCTTTCACCAAGAGCTTGCCATTGGGCTTACCGCCACAGTCGTCCCAGCTGACCGCTCGATCGGCGTATTCATCCTTGACGAGCTGGTAGCCCCACTTCATGAAGGCGCCTTCGGTGAACTTCTGAATGTTGCCCTTGTGAACAAGCGTGACCGATTCCTTTTTGTGAAGCAAGGCGTACTCGATTGATGCGCGTATCAAACGCTCGGAGCCTTCTTTGGAAATGGGCTTTATGCCAATGCCGCTCATCTCACGAATATCCCAATTGAATTGATCTTTCAAAAATGAACGCAACTTCTCGGCCTCGGGTGTACCGGCCTCTACTTCCAAACCGGCGTAGACGTCTTCGGTGTTCTCACGGAAGATCACCATGTCCACTAGCTCGGGGTGTTTGACCGGTGAGGGCACGCCCTGAAACCAACGGACGGGACGCAAGCAGACGTACAGGTCGAGGATTTGACGAAGGGCTACGTTTAGCGATCGGAAGCCCCCGCCAATAGGCGTGGTGAGTGGACCCTTAATGCCAATCAAATATTCGCGAAAGTCAGCAATGGTCTGCTCGGGGAGCCAATCACCAGTTTCGTTGAAGGCCTTTTCACCCGCGAGAACCTCTTTCCACTCGATGGTCTTGCCGTGCTTCTTTGCGGCCGCATCAAGCACGAGCTTGGCGGCGGGCCAGATGTCAACACCGATTCCGTCCCCCTCAATGAAAGGAATGATTGGGTTGTCGGGTACGGTTAGGACGCCATCGGCGCTCATTGTAATTTTTTGGGCCACTACCCCATCCTACGCCCAAGTAACCCCGTGGATTTAAGGTCACGCTCTAATTAAAGAGTGCGTCGTGGACCTCTCTCGTGGCCGTGGACCGGTTGAGGGTATAGAAGTGCAGACCGGGCGCGTGATCGGCCAGAAGGTCCCGACAGAGCTCAACCGCCGCGGAAATACCGGCCTCTCGAACTGCCTCGGAACCACCGTGTTCATGAGCGGCTTCGAGTCGCGCCACCAGTTCGGGTGGTACCGCCGAACCCATACGAGCCATGGAATCAATAGAACTCAAGCTAGTGACTGGCATGATGCCCGGAAGGACTGGCTTGTAGCAATCACGGTCGGCCAAGTCATTTACGAGTGCCGTCCATTCTTGCGCCTGAAAAAAGAATTGGGTAACCGCAAAATCGGCCAACTCCAATTTCAAAGCAAGGAATTCTCGATCCGAATCAAGGGTCGGGCTTTTTGGGTGACCCAAGGGGTGCGCCGCGACGCCAACCGCGAATGAACCGGTGTGTCGAATTTCGGCGACCAAGTCAATCGCGTAAGAATAGTCTGAGTTGGAATCTTCCCCCGGTGAAATATCACCGCCCAGCGCCATGATGTTTTCCACGCCAGCCTCAGAATAGTTTTGCAAAATGCGCGTCACTTCATCCTGCTTGTGTCCCACGCAGATCATGTGCGCCATCGCTGGAATGTTATGGTCGCTTTCAATGTGCGAGACGAGATCGTAGGTGCGTTGCCGTGATTCTTCACCACCGCGATAGGTAACCGACACGAAGGATGGATCGAGCGGCTTTAGGTCAGAAATTGTTGAATTGAGAGTTGCCGCCTCTCCCTCACTTTTGGGTGGGAAGAATTCAAAAGATCGAGTTGGCCCCGCTTGGAGCAGCGCATCAATTCGCACAGATACTTAGTTGGCTCGGCCGAAGTCGTCTTCGAGGCGCACGATGTCATCTTCACCGAAGTACGTTCCGGTTTGTACCTCAATGAACACCACGGGTTCGGTACCGCGGTTTTCACAGCGGTGCGCCACCCCAATACCGATATCCACTCCTTCACCAGGAAGTCGATTCAACTCCTCCCCATCAAGGGTGACGGTGGCGGTACCAGACACGATGAACCAGTGCTCCGCGCGCTTGGCGTGCTTCTGGTAACTAAGACGCTTACCCGGGGCCACCACAATGCGCTTGACCTTGTGGTCGGAAAGTTCATCGTCGAGAACGGTGAAGCTGCCCCATGGGCGTTCGTCGTATTCACGACCTTGGTTATCTGTAGTACTCATCGAACCTTTTCTGCAGCTAGGACCGTGTTACGCATCAGCATCGCACGGGTCATGGGGCCCACCCCACCTATGCGGGGGGTAATCCATCCTGCCAAGTTTTCCACACCGTCAGCGATATCGCTGAGCAATCGGCCATTGGCAAAGCTAGTGCCGGCGCCAACTACCGCCGCCCCGGGTTTAACCATCTCGGGGGTTACCAAACCGGGCGATCCCGCGGCGCTCACAACGACGTCGCCGCTCCTAACTATTTCCGAAATATTTTCCACCCCTCGGTGAACCACGCTGACCGCGGCATTGCAACCAACTCGAGGTAATGCCATGAGGAGTGCCAATGGACGACCCACGGTGAGGCCTCGGCCAATAATGACCACGTGTTGGCCCGCCACCGGGACACGGTGGGCCAACAGAAGGTCCACTATTCCCGCTGGGGTGCAGGGCAAGGGTCCCGGTTGTCCCATGGCTAAGCGCCCCAAGTTAAATGGGTGCAGTCCGTCTACATCCTTTTCGGGGTTAATCCGGCGCAAAACCTCTTCTTGATTCATACCTTCTGGAAGGGGGAGTTGAACGAGAATTCCGTCAATATTTAAGTCGGCGTTCATCCGATCAATAATTGATTCGACCTCCGCCTGGGTTGCTGCACCACTGAGGTGTTCGTGCACCGAAGTAATTCCCATGATGGCGCAGTCCGCGTGCTTCATCGCAACGTAGTTTGCACTCGGGGCATCGTCACCCACCAGAATTGTGCCAAGCCCCACGGTGCGCCCAGCGGCGAGTAGTTGACCAACACGGTCGGCCGTTTTCATATTCATTCGACCAGCGACCTTGGTGCCGTCTAGTAGTTCCGCGCTCATCTCACCCATCGATTCACATCTTGTGTGCCCGTCATCAAGTTCTTACAGCCCCTTGACAATCTCAACCATCTTCTCGCCCGCTTCAGTCGGGTTCAGGCAGACGTGCACTCCCGCTGCTGCGAGGGCGTCCATCTTCGCTTGGGCGGTGCCCTTCGTGCCCGAAATAATCGCACCCGCGTGACCCATCTTGCGTCCCGCTGGAGCGGTCACCCCCGCGATGTACGAAACAATGGGTTTGGTCATGTTCGTTTTGATCCACTCCGCCGCGCGCTCTTCTTCGGAGCCTCCGATTTCACCGATCATCATGACCGCCTTCGTCTCGGGGTCCGCCTCAAAGGCCGCAAGGCAATCAATAAAGTTCGTTCCGGGTACCGGGTCGCCACCAATACCCACACAGGTGGTTTGTCCAATTCCCTGTTGTGAGAGCTCGTGCAGGGCCTGATAGGTCAAGGTCCCCGAACGAGAAACGATACCTACTGGGCCGCCGGGCAGGGCGATGTCGCCCGAGGTGATTCCAATGTTGCACTTACCGGGGCTGATGATGCCCGGGCAGTTTGGGCCCAGAAGTCGCACACCGGGGAACTCTTCGACCAACCGGTTGTACGTAACCGCTTCGTCGTGAGCGGGAATGCCCTCGGTGATGCAGACAATAAAGGTGATGCCACCTTCCGCCGCTTCAATAATTGCCGCGGGGGCGAACTTGGGTGGCACCACGATGAATGAAGCGGTAGCGCCCGTAGCGGCCACCGCCTCCTTTACGGAGTTAAAGACTGGGATTCCTTCGACATTTTCGCCGCCCTTACCGGGGGTCACCCCACCGACGATCTTTGTTCCGTACTCACGATTACGAAGGCCGTGAAAGCGGCCTTGTCCCCCGGTCAAACCTTGAACAATGACTTTCGTGTTCTCATCTACAAAAATTGCCATGTCGGTTCCTTAAGCGTTCGCGAGTTCGACGGCGCGGCGAGCGGCGTCGAGCATGGTGGGTTCGGTTATGAGGGTGGCACTCACGTGGGGAGCGATGATGGTGCGTCCTTCGACGGCGTTAGTCCCATCAAGGCGGAGAATTATCGGCGAAGAGATTGAGACTCGCTTAAGCGCCTCGAGGACGCCATTGGCGACCTCGTCAACTCGAGTGATGCCCCCAAAGATGTTTACAAAGATTGCCTTTACTTTGGGATCGGCGTTAATAACCTCTAGCGCCGAGGCCATAACGTCGGCGTTGGCGCCACCACCGATATCGAGAAAGTTCGCCGCTGTGCCGCCGACCTGATTGACCACATCGAGTGTGGACATCGCCAGTCCCGCTCCATTGGCAATGATCCCTACCGTTCCGTCGAGCCCGATGTAATTGAGCCCCCGTTCCTTTGCCATCTTTTCACGCGGATCTTCCGTCTCCGTTGCGCGAAACTCTTCCCATTCGGGGTGCCGGAAGGAGGCGTTCTCGTCCAAAGTCACCTTGGCGTCGAGCGCGTGCACTTTGTTATCGGGGGTCAAAATAAGTGGATTGATTTCCGCGAGGTCACAATCTCCCTTGGTGTAGCACTCGTAGAGTTTTACCAAGAGTTCAGCGGCCTGCTCCCGAGCAACTTCGTCGAGTTGCGCCTCGTCGACCCACTTTCGTGCGGCGGCGAGGTCGAGACCACGCAGGGGATCAATAGATAGGAAGGAAATAGCCTCCGGGTTCTCCTCAGCTACCACCTCAATCTCGACGCCGCCCTGAGCGCTCAGCATCCCGAGGTGGACCTTGTTGGGGCGATCCAGAGTGAAGGAGGCGTAATACTCTTTGGCGATGTCGCTAGAGCGTTCGACCCAGACGCGGTGCACAACGTGACCCTTGATGTCGAGTCCGAGAATCGCGCCGGCGTGGGTTCTGACTTCGTCGATCGTGTTGGCCAGTTTGACTCCGCCCGCCTTGCCACGGCCGCCAACTTTGACTTGGGCCTTAATGACTACCGGGTACCCCACTCGCTCCGCCACTTCGACCGCCTGTTCGACGGTGTCGGCGATGTCCCCAGGAGAAACCGCAATGCCAAACCTCGAGAAATACTGCTTGCCCTGATGCTCAAATAAATCCATGACAAAACTTTCCGTTTAGGTTGGCGTACTTTACCTACTCCTAGCGTAATGACCCCACGAGTGCCTCCGCGTAAGGGGGTTGGCCCAGTTTGGATGGGCCCACGATTGGGGCTCGCCTAGTACCGTGGTTAGGTGACTAGTACCGCTCCCCACCACCGCACGCCACTGCGCGCCCTGATTTCGGGCATGCGTGTGCACCAGTGGGTCAAAAATGGACTTTTGGTCGTAGCCCCCATTGCCGCCGGAACCTTCTTCCATCATGGGGTATTTGTTCATACCCTCCTCGCCATCGTTTCCTTTTCCCTGGTGGCCTCGGCCCTCTACCTGCTTAACGACCTCAAGGATGTTTCGAGTGATCGCCAGCACCCTACGAAGAAATTCCGCGCTATTGCCAACGGCGACCTATCCCCCGCAATGGCCCGTTTTGCGGCGCTGGTACTCGGGACCTGTGGATTTGCCCTTCCGGCTCTAATCCCTCATGCCGGGGCCTTCTACATTGTCTTGGGAATCTACGTTCTAGAGACTTTGGCGTACGTCTACTTCTTAAAATCAGTCCCCGTCATCGAGCTCGCTCTCGTCGCAGCCGGTTTCTTCTTACGGGCCTACGCCGGTGCGGTGGCCTCGCACATATTCGTCTCCACTTGGTTCCTCGTGGTCATCTCCTTTGGCGCCCTCTTCCTCGTTGTCGGAAAGCGTTCGAGTGAACTCAAAAAAATTGGTGCGGGCGCTACTCGAGCTGTCCTGCGCGAATACACCCCTGGATTCTTGAACTCGGCGCTGACCATGAGCGCCACCGTGGTTATCACTGGGTACTGCCTCTGGGCCTTTGATACCTCGCACACTGGACTTTCAAGCAAGCTGCACCACCAGGTGCCGATTCGGCTCTCGGTGGTCATGGTGGTACTTGCGATGCTCTTCATCATGAGGTCGGCGGATGCGGGTGATGGCGCCGCACCAGAAGATTTGATCTTGCACGACCGGACGGTACAGGTGTTGCTCGTCTTGTGGGCCGCGCTCCTCGCTATTGGAATTTACGCATGAGTCGAGAGCTTCTCTATGGTTGGGGCCTAACCGCACCAGGCAATTGTGAGGTCCAAACAGTCTTTGACGAGGCTCAGGTTGTCGACCGGATGAACAAGGCCCCTCACACCATTGCTCGGGGCCTCGGTCGTAGCTACGGTGATCCCGCTCAGGTGAGTGGTGGCGTGGTCTTAAATAATCGTGGCCTCGGTGACATTGGACGAATTAGTGACGAGGGCGTCGTGACCGTTGGCGCTGGCGCCTCCATCCACGAGTTGCTCCAGCTCTCTACGCCCCTGGGCTGGTTTGTTCCGGTCACCCCCGGTACTCGCCAAGTCACCATTGGCGGAGCTATCGCCGCCGACGTTCACGGCAAAAATCACCACGTGGACGGTTCCTTTTCGGACCACGTCCTCTCTATGCGGCTTGTGACCCCGACGGGCGCTCACACCATCTCGCCCACCGTCAAGCCCGAATTATTTTGGGCCACCGTGGGGGCAATGGGCTTGACCGGCGTGATCACCGAAGCCACAATCCAAATGATTCCAATTACCACTGATTCGGTCTTCGTCGATACCAATCGATACGCCAACCTCGAAGCGGTGATGACCGCAATGTTCGAGGGCGATGTGAATTACCGCTACTCCGTAGCCTGGGTTGACTGCATGACCAAGGGAAAAAATATGGGAAGGGCCATCCTCACTCGGGGAGACCACGTTGAGGCTGATCAAATCGAAAAGCCCACCTTGATTGGACCTCAACCCCCCAAACTCAATGTTCCCTTCATGCCACCGAGTGGGTTGCTGAACCGGGCCACCGTTCGTCTTTTTAATGAAGCGTGGTTCCGGGTAGCCCCCCAGCACCGCGAACAGGAAAAGCAGTCGCTCTCGACCTTCTTCCACCCGCTCGATGGGGTGAGTAATTGGAACCGCATGTACGGCAAGCGCGGTTTTCTCCAGTATCAGTTTGCGGTCAGTGACGCTCATTCCGACACCGTTGTCAATGTCATCAAGCGACTCTCCGAATCGGGAGTCGCGAGTTTTCTCGCAGTGCTAAAGCGATTTGGCGAAGGTAATGCTTCTCCCCTCTCCTTTCCTATTGCGGGCTGGACCCTGGCTCTCGATCTACCCATCGGATCTCCTCGCCTACCAAAGGTTCTCGACGAACTCGACGATATGGTTCTGGCTGCCGGGGGGCGTCTCTATTTTGCGAAAGATTCTCGGCTCAGCCCCGAAAAGGCCCAGCTGATGTATCCCCGCCTGGATGAATTCCGGAAAATCAAGAACCGTATTGATCCAGAGCACAAACTCACGAGCGACCTCGCTCGCCGACTTCGCCTAGTAGGAGAATAATTATGGAAAACGCATTCGGACAGCCTCAAAACGTTGTCGTCTTCGGTGGTAGTTCCGACATCGCCCGCGCTATCACTCGCAAATTGTGCGCCGCTCGAACCTCCAACGTGGTCCTCGCTGGCCGAAACCAGAAGGCCCTGAACGTAGCGAGCGACGAAGCGAAGGACTACGGTGCCACAACCGTTTCGACCGTGCTCTTTGATGCCGAAGAGCCCGAAAACGCTGCCAAAACAGTCGATGCCGCATTCGCGGCCGCCGGCGAACCAATTGACCTCGTTGTCATCGCGGTGGGTCTGCTCGGTAATCAGACGGAGGACGAGAATGATGCCGTGGCGAGCTTGCGCATGGCCACCGTCAATTACACCTGGCCCGTAACGGCCCTCGCTCAACTGCGAAAGCTCATGGTGGCGCAAGGACACGGTCGTATTGTTCTCATTAGCTCCGTAGCGGCCGTGCGGGTTCGCCGGTCCCTCTACAACTACGGTGCAGCCAAGGCCGGTCTGGATAGTTTCGCCATTGGTTTCGCTCAGGGGCTAGAAGGCACTGGGGTCAAGATTCAAATTCTGCGTCCGGGTGTAGTTCGTACCAAGATGACTACCGGCTTGAAGGAGGCTCCCTTCACCACCGGACCCAACGAAGTTGCGGGATACGTCATGCGCGGTATTGCCAATGACTCGGCGATTATTTGGTCCCCGCCCATCCTGCGATACGTCTTCTTCGTCCTGCGCCAATTACCAACAGTCTTGTGGCGCGCTGTAATGGATCGCCAATAACTACTTAGTTAGCTGCATCACGTAAAAGTCGCGATTCATCCACTTCGCGAAGAACCGTGAAGGCGAGTACGACATCTGGCGCAACAAGTTGGTGCCATTTCCACCGTTGACGGCCTTACCTAAAGTTCCCGAGTAGCTGGCGTACTGAACCCAGTCAGTATTTATATCCAATTCCATCCCGCGCACCGCACCCGCAAGTACGAGCAGATGGGCGAGCGAACTAATCGAGAGTGCGGGTCCCCCAACGTATACGTAGGCGCCATTCTTGGTGACGCCGAGCCCCGAGCGCCACACGTTGAACGAGCCACCGAGTACTTTGCCCCACTTCAATGAGTTGGAGGTGTTAAGACCCGCCACCACTTTTGAGTGATCGACAATCAAGTCCAGGTTCTGACGCACTGAGACCACCTGGTTGGTCATTTTTACGTCACGCCCCCACTTACCAATGGTTAGGGCACCGTCTTTATACACAACGATGGAGGCGGCGCCCTTGCGCAGTGGCTTCACCGTTATTCCCTGGGTGTAGTAACCACCATTGGCGTCTTGGATACGAAAGCCCGAGTTGAATGCCGCAACCAGAGTTCGAGAATTAAAAGATGAAATTGGGGCCGAGTATTGGTAGGCCTTGCCGCCCGGAAGCGGGCCAGGGATGAATGAACCGGAGTACAACTGCGCACGGAGCAAGGTTGAGTCCATCCACGCCACGCCCGCCACTTGGCTGGTGTGCACCTTATCCACCCGAACGTGCGTTACAAATATGGCCGGAACACCTTTCGCCGTCAGCCGCCCAACGGGATGCCAAATGCCCTCTCCGGGTAACCAGGTTCCTACGGGCGAAACCATACGTTTGGGCCATGGAGTGTGGGCCACACCCTTGGGGACCTTGATTCGGTCAGGGTTCGTGCTGAAGGCGTTGGAACCCGGCTTGCCACCCTTAGGCGCAGGATTTAGTTTGTACCATTCCGTCTCGACCCAGGTAACCGCCCAGCCCATTCCATTCGTGCGACCCCACTCAGCGGCGCGCGCACTGTAGGACGCGCCTAGGCCTTGATTTGTCATGGCAAAACCCAACGAGACCCCTAGGTAGAGAAGGGTGAGAAGGAAGGCCGCCACGAAACCAACTATCAGGCGCCGACGTAGGTAAACGGAACGCGGGTGGCGCCGTGCCGGCGGCGGAGCTGGCGGACGATAGATAGGGCGACGCGAATCCATGAGTACACATTCTGCCACTTCACCCGTTTGGTGGGAGCGCCACTTCCCCTAGTAATTAAGGGGCTACACAAATTCTTATGAGCGGCGCAGTGGCGTCATCGCCAAAACCAATTGCTTGCGGCCATGCTCGATGAAGTCGACGGTGGCTCGAGCATGTGTGCCCTGACCATCAACCGACACCACCGTTCCCCGGCCATACCGGTCATGAATGACCTCTTCGCCCACCGAAAGGTCTAGTTTCTCCGCACCAGTTGATCGAGCGGGGGGCGCAGACCCTGCACCAAAAGCACGTCCAGAGGTGAAATCACTTCCTCTTCCGGTAAAGCCCTCATCGAAGTCAAAACTCGAACGACGCATGGGCGCAGTCGCGGATATGTCATGGACTAGTTCCGCTGGGATCTCTTGAAGAAAACGACTCGGAATACCATCCACGTGCTGGCCCCATCGAGTGCGACTCCAAGCGTGGGTGAGTGCCAGGTGCTCCATCGCTCGCGTGATGCCCACGTAACAAAGGCGACGTTCCTCTTCCAATTCAGCGTCATCGGCGAGGGCGCGCTGATGGGGAAAAATAGATTCTTCGAGTCCGGTAATGATGACCGCCGGAAATTCCAATCCCTTGGCCACGTGCATGGTCATCAAAGACACCGCGCCCATTTCTGAATCAAGGTGATCGGACTCCGCTACCAGCGCCATTCGCTCGACAAAATCCATCAGAGTTTCGTATTGAGCGGCCGCCGAGGCTAATTCACCCAAGTTTTCCAACCGCGAGGTCGCCTCATCTGAATTTTCAGCCCGCAGGGCGTCACCCATTCCGGACTGGCGCACAATATGGTCAATCATCTCTCGCGGACTCGCCTCTTGGGAAAGTTGCCGAAGATCTTGAATCATGAGTGCAAAGGCTTGGCACCCCGTGAGAGCCTTACCGGTCAGGCCGGCCTCTTTCGCCCACGAAATCGCCTCGGCGAAGGAGAGCGCGTGTTCCGCGGCGTAGGTACCGAGCTTGACCTGGGCCACATCGCCAATGCCCCGTCGTGGTTCGTTAATCACGCGACGGGCCGAGGCCTCATCACGTGGATTCACGATTAGACGGGCGTAGGCCAGCGCATTCTTGATCTCTTTGCGGTCGTAGAACCGCTGACCAGAGATCACTTTGTAGGGAATGTTGGCGCGAATCATCTCCTCTTCGAGCACACGACTCTGGGCGTTCGTCCT
>CAIKZX010000046.1 GCA_903832015.1 uncultured Actinomycetes bacterium | reverse complement strand
CACCTTCGGCGATCGACTCATCGATTTGGGGCCCGACGGTTTTCTCGCGACTCGCGCCGAGGGCGTGCAGCTCGCTCGGGACATCGGCATTGAAGAGGACCTAGTGCCGATTGCTTCAAGTGGAGCCAGCATCTTTTTACATGGTGCGCTGCACGAATTGCCCAAGGGCCTCATGCTCGGTGTACCCACCGACCGCAAGCAGGTGGAGGGGATCTCCGGACTCAGCAAAAAAGCTCGCAAAGCGGCCAAGCGAGATTGGAAGAGTCCTCGCAAACTACGCGTCGGTGATGATATTTCGATTGGGTCGATTCTCGCTAACAAGTTGGGCGACGAACTCGCCTACCAACTTATTGAGCCGATGATTGGCGGAATTCAGGCGGGTCGAATTAATGATCTCTCGGCTCGGTCGGTCTTTCCCGCTCTCTACAACGCCGCCAAGCAGGGTGGATCATTGATGAAGAATCTCGCCGGCCTGATGCCGGCGAACCCATCTGCCGCGCCGGTCTTTATGTCGCTTCGCCAGGGTGTGGGCTCATTTCCCCACGTTTTGGAAGCTCTCTTGCGCGAACGTGGTGTCATTATTCGAACCAACACGCCCGTGACGCGGATTCGCGCCGTGGGTAGTGGGATTTACCAGTGGGAGGTCGACACCGAAAACACCACCACCTCCGCGAACGCGGTAATCATGGCCACCCCCGCCTCAGTGACGGGACGGTTAACCGCAACGCTCGGAGAGGCCCTATCGAAACTGCAGTCCGTCCGGCTCGCCCCCACCGCAATGATTACCTTTGAATTCGCGACCGAGTCCCTGCACTTGCCCGAACACGGAACGGGAATTCTCGTTCCCCTCCATTCAAAATGGACTGGGCGAGATTCACTGCTCACGACCGCCATTACCTTCCTCGATCGCAAATGGCCCAACCTGCAGCGCCCCGATACCTCGCTGCTTCGCGTGCACGTTGGTCGCAGCGATGATCAGCGTTACACAAAATATGACGACGAAGAATTAAGTGAGCGAATCCTTAAAGAACTCGCATTTATTCTCGGTGAGTCCCCCACCCCACTGCAAACAGTCACGTGGCGCTCTGATGGTGGCCTGCCCCAATACGCCGTGGGTCACGAACGACTGGTCACTGCGGCCCGGGCACTCAGTGAACCACTCAACATGTTCCTCGCGGGCAATTCCTACGACGGGGTGGGCATTCCCGCCAGCATCGGTTCTGGTCGGCTCACTGCACTCCAAGTTCTTCGCGCGCTCGCTTAGAGGTAGTAACCCGAATGAATGTAGATACAGGGCACTCCCGCCTTGACGTACATCGCGTGATTTTTCGGATCATCGTCCACCGCTAGGCGAACTTGGTAGCCGTCGCTACGTAGTTGGTCGAGCACCTCGAGCTTGAAGGTATCAACACCAATGTTGTTGCCCTGGTCGCGCATCACCAAAACATCCCAGCGTAAGTTGTGTTCGTTTAGCCACGAGACGGTCTTGTCTGAAACGCGGTGGGGACGTCCGGTCACCAAAATTATTTGGAGCGAGCGATCAAGGAGCTGAGCCATTACGCCAATCTCGGCAATGACCGGATCTTCCCCCACGCCCTCAAAGAAGCTGCGCCAATCGTCTCGCTCGAGGTGGTGCTGGCGACCGGTGGCGTCGGCCAAAACTCCGTCAATGTCGAGTATTACCGCCTCCCCGGGCTCGATCTCCGGGTGTCGATAGGTCCAATGTTCACGCGTAGGGTTGCTTTTCAATCTCTTCCAACTATTCCGTCTAGTAATTCTAATTTCTCTGCGAGAATGGGGCTATGGCGGTTCTGGAACGACAATCAATTCCTGTTCCCTACGGACATCGTATCTTTGTCCTCTCCGACCTCGACATCAGCCCGCAAACTACGGACTCCTCGGCCAACCTCGCTGATTTAATTCGGGTGATGGGTGAGATTGACGACCCCGCCTTCGTTGTTATCGCGGGCAACCTCTTCGCCCCCGAGCCAACCCTGGAGGTCGGTCAGTACGTGGAGCAGCGATTGGCCCAACTCCTTGAGTTTTCGTCCGCTATTCGCGCCTTCACTCAAATTCCGGGTCGTCGCTTTCTCCTTATCCCCGGCGCTCGCGACTCAGCAATCGCCACCAGCGAACTCGCCCAGTCCTCGCTGGAGTCACTGGGAATCGAAATTATTGGTGAAGTCACCTTCCAGGTTGCTTCAGCCAACGGGGTGCGTGACCTCGTCGTCGTCGCTGGCCGAGGTACCGTTCGCCAAGTTGAGCCAGCCGTCGCTGAGGCCCATCTCCTCGAAGACCCGTTGGCTAATTCTCGCTTTGCCACCTCGCAGGTCCTTTATCATCGGCTGCGAGCCTGGATTTGGATTCCCCTCATTCTTCTTTTATTGATCGACTTTTACAGCACCATCACGGCAGTTATTGCGCACTTCACCCACCACCACTTCAAGGTCCGCCACCTCCACCCAAGAACTTTCGTAGCCAACATGATTTTGAATCTTTCGCTGCTGATTGGCAGTGAGGCCATCCTCGCTGGCGTGGCCTCCTGGCTAGTTCGACAGCGTTTCGATCGAGATCTTCGCCTTCGCCGAGTTCCAGAGTTGTGCGAACCGTTATCCATTACTGAAGTGAACGGCGTCGATGCCGTGGAGTTTGCCCGCGGCCTCGTTGAAGCCGGTGGGATGGGTGCCATTATCGGTGGCACGGCTCGTCCCGCCCTCGCGTACTTGGACCACGGAGTGTGCGTCGCTCCGGGACCAACACGCAGAGTCATTGTCGAACGGTGGGGACGCTTTGGCCTTCCCCGACTCTTCTCCAACACCGAACGATTTTCGATGGTTGAGGTGGAGGCCACCGCCGAAATCCACCTGCGTCTTATTGGTCGCGATACGCCCGAAGCGGCTCCTAATTTTATTGAATGGCTGCTGCGCGGCCCCGTCTTGCAACCCTCGCCCCCCACGACCCAGGCCACCATTGGATCGTGGCCGACCGGTGCCCCCTTCCCCCTCGCCTTTGATCGACTGAAAGAACAGCGTTCTCGTCGTCGCGCCCGACGCATTGCCGCGGGTCTGATCCTCTTTCAAGGAGTAATCAACGTCGCCATCTCCGTGGCTCCGCCGTTGCGCTCTCGCTTGCACTTGGTGTTAAACGTGCTGCCATTGGGGGCCGCCCAATCGGCGGCCGCCTTCACGGCGGTGGCCGGTTTTGTGATGATCATGATTGCTCGAGGTATACGACGCGGTCAACGTCGGGCCTGGTACTTAGCGGTGACTTTGCTCGCCGTTACCATCGGGACCCATTTCGCACGGGGCGGTTCGGTGGCCGCGAGTGGTTTCGCGCTGGTCATTATGACTTTTCTCATTGTTCGCCGTCAACACTTCCAAGCTTCGGCCGACCGTTCCTCGGTAAAGGCTGCGCTACCCAGACTTTTTGGGGCGGCCTTCGTCGCCGTTTCTGCCGCAACCCTGGGCGCCGAGGCCACCTCTCGACACCAATTGCCCAACATTGGCGTCGTGTTTATGGGTTCGGTGGAGCGACTGGTTGGTCAGTCCAATATCCAGTTACCCGACCGAGCCGCAGACTTTGTCAACCCCGCCCTCCTCACCGTTGGTATCACTTTGTTGGTCTCGGCGCTCTATCTCTTCACTCGCCCGGTAGTGGACCGCCGGCTCTCCACCGCGAGCCGCTCGACCGAGCGAAGACTGGCGGAGTTGCGAGCCCGTGAAATTGTTCGACGCCACGGTCGAGGCACGTTGGATTACTTCGCCCTGCGTGATGATAAACAGTTCTTCTTCTTCCGCGACTCCCTCGTGGCCTACGCCGTGTACGGCGGGGTGGCACTCATTTCGCCCGACCCTATTGGTCCCGAAGCCGAACGAGCCGAAATCTTCTCGGCCTTTCGTAATTACGCCGAGAGTCGTGGTTGGACCATTGGGGTTATGGCCGCCGGAGAGAGTTGGCTACCGGTGTACTCGCAAGCGGGCCTGCACAATATTTACTTGGGCGACGAAGCAATCGTGGACTGCCAAACCTTCTCTCTCGAAGGTGGTCGCATGAAGGGCCTTCGCCAAGCCAATACCCGTCTGGAGCGGCACGGGTATCGAGTCGAATTTCTAGACCCCGCCACGATTGAGCCCGCCAAGGTGGGCGGACTATTGGAACTCATCGTGATGCTGCGTCGTGGGGACGCGGAGCGTGGTTTCTCCATGATGCTGGGTCGCCTCTTCAACCCCAAGGACAAGGGGCTCCTCCTCACGATTGTCTACGACCCCGACAACCACCCCGTGGCGGTCTGTCAATTTGTTCCCTCGCCGGCGATCAACGGCTACTCGTTGGACCTGATGCGTAGGGATCCGGGCGATCACCCCAATGGACTAATGGACTTTGCCCTGTGTCAAACAATCGCTCACCTGCGAGCCGAAGGTGGACAGGGCTTGAGTTTGAACTTTGCCGCCTTCCGCTCAGTTCTAGAGGAGGGTGACAATGATGGGGCCTTCACCCGGGTTGAGCGGTGGGCCCTCAAACGACTCAGTGGGGTTTTCCCCATCGAATCACTCTGGACCTTCAACGCGAAGTACTACCCGACGTGGCTACCGCGACACCTGGTGTACCCGGCGGCCGAAAGTTTCGTCCCCGTCGTAGCGGCAATCCTACGGGCCGAGTCCATTACTGAGCTTCCGGTCTTTGGTCGCCTCTTGGCGAATGACCCCTCGAATCGCCCGGGTACCGTAGTTCCGCCCGAAGTACTCGCCGCTGCCCAGGCCACTGAAACTACGCCTAACTAGTCGGTCTCGGGCTAAGTCAACTTGGCTCTGCTGCGCCTAGGCTGGCGAGGTGACTTTGCACTCATTGCGCGCCTCGCGCCAGACCTCGTTGGCCTAATTCATGCTCGCTACTTTCATCATCTTTCTGCGAGAGGGCATTGAAGCCTCGCTCATTGTTTCAATCCTGCTGACCTACTTAAACAAGACGGGACAGGAGCGTCACAAGCGCGACGTGTTTTGGGGAGTGGCGTCGGCCCTAGGTCTCACCGTGGTTGCGGGAACAGTTTTGTACTTCACCGTCAACACCTACGCCGGATCACGTTTTCAACAAATCTTTGAGACCTGCACATTTATTGTGGCCGCCGTCTTCCTTACTTTGATGACCCTCTGGATGCAGCGACACTCGAGGGCGATGCGGGGCGAGCTCGCCCAACAGTCTGAGCGGGCTCTCTCTAAGGGTGGCCGCTTCTCCATGGGCCTGCTCTCCGCGCAGGCGGTAGGTCGCGAGGGAATTGAAACCATGGTCTTCACCTTGGCCATCCTCTTCACCAACTCTCGCCAGAGTGCCGCTCCACTGCAGAATCGATTTCTGCTACTCGGCGCCTTGCTCGGTCTCGTGGTCGCCCTTGGTGTGGCCTACGCCATGTTCAAATTGGGGACCAAAATCAATCTCGGGTTGTTCTTTAAGGTCCTCGGCAGCTTCTTAATGGTCTGCGCCGCGGGCCTTATTGCCGACGCGGTCGAAAACCTTCAACGACTTGGCTGGGTGCCAATTGGCAGGCACATTCTGTGGAATTCCTCGGGGCTGATCAGTGAACAGTCGAACATTGGCGACGTGTTGCACCAACTCGTCGGATACGCCGAACAGCCCACGGTCATGCAAGTTGCGATGTGGACCTCGTACCTGGCCATCGGAGTCTTTTCATTCTGGTGGTTCGGGTCGAGCCGCAACGCCACCAAAACTGCTTAAACGGCAGTCGCTCCCGTTGGGCTCATGCGCGCCAACACCGTCGAAGTCAAGTTGCTAACGAGTCCTTGGGCTTTTTTCCAATCAGCGACCAAAACGGCCAGTGTCGTTTCGTAGTGCCCGCTGGTTATTTCTACGATTCCTAAGTACAGCGGCCCGTTAATGCCCGGCACCGTGATTGGCGCGTAGCCACCGTGCGACCAACCGTTTTTTGAAAAAACAGTCGGTTGCCAATCGAAGCCAATATTGCTCGTGGGTGTCGGGAGCGAATCATAGATATTCATCGACGTCACGTTGCTCGTGGCAAAGCATGAACCAAAGTTCTTGGTCTGCATGGAACGCGTGTCCTTGCGAACCATTTCAGTGGTTTTGTAGTACTGCGAGGTCACGCCGATTTCAATACCACCAAATTGGGTTGAACTAAAAATTGGTGCCGATACTTGAAAGTCTGGTGATTGTCCGGCCCCACCGTACATGCGGTCAGAGGCGTAGGTGATTCCCAAGCAGGATTCGTAGGAAGAAACAATTTTTGCCCACGCAGATTTTGGCTTCGGCTTAGTGATCGGAGTTGGTGTCAACACCCTGCTCGACGAGGGGATAATGCCCGAGAGAACACCTCGAGTCGACACGATGAAATTAGAACCAAGATCTTTGGTGGTCAAGAGCACTGACCTCGCGTTCGATAACTCCGTGGGCACCGTTGGTTGGTTTGATCCCAAAAGCATGCCGCCGGCAAATGAGGCCATCAAGACCACCAGCGCCACCGCAACCGCACCGAGCCGCCGGGGTTGTCGTTTAATATCGCCGCCTCGTCCTGAAACTTCGGCCCGAAGTTGGCTAAAGGACTCGGGCCTATCGTTGCGCCACACGTACCGTACGCCACCAATAGTGGCGAAGAGGGCGGCCCTTTTCCCGATTCGGGTCAACTGCAGGCCCGTGATCTGAGTCCACGGCGTTTGCCACGCTACGGCGGGTTCACCCGCTAATTGCGTGAAATTATCCTCGTCGAAGAGCAATGTCACCGGGCTCGTCGGCCCGTTGGGGACGAAGCTGCGGCTGACCTTCCAGCCCGAGCTAGTGAAAGAACTCACCGCTTCAATCCTTCCGCAATCTCGTTAGCGAAATAAGTCAAAATAAAATTAGCTCCGGCGCGCTTAACCGAGGTCAACTGCTCGAGCGCCACCCGTGGCGCGTCAATCCAACCACGCTCTCCCGCGGCTTTAATCATGGCGTACTCACCACTGACGTGATAGGCGCTAACCGGGACGTCAACGTTGGCGGCGATATCACTGAGGACATCGAGATAACTCATGGCGGGCTTTACCATCACCATGTCCGCGCCCTGTTCGATGTCCGCCAGCGCTTCGCGCAAACCCTCGCGACGATTGCGATAATCCTGTTGGTAGGCGCGGCGATCGCCACCGTCGGCGATTTTTACCTGCACCGCTTCGCGGAATGGTCCATAAAAGGCGCTGGCGTATTTCGCCGAGTACGCGAGAATGGCCGTGTCATCAAAACCGGCACTGTCGAGTCCTTGACGAATGGCCAACACTTGTCCATCCATCATCCCGCTCGGCGCCACCACATTGGCCCCCGCTTGGGCTTGGGCGATGGCGACCTGGGCGTAGAGAGCGATGGTGGCGTCATTGTCGACGGTACCCTGAGCGGTGAGCACGCCGCAGTGACCGTGACTGGTGTATTCATCGAGACACAGGTCCGCCATCAATACCACGTCGTGACCAAAGTGCGCCTTCAATTCACGCAGCGCCACTTGGGTGATGCCATTGGGATCCCAGGCTCCCGATCCTTGATCGTCCTTGGTGAGCGGAACCCCAAACAGCATGAAGGCGTTCACGCCATTAGTGAGATGGAGCCCTACCTCGTTTAAAAGCGAATCAACCGTGTGTTGGAATTGGCCGGGTAGTGAACTGATCGGGTGGGGGGCGCTTAGACCTTCGGCCACAAAAAGTGGCGCCACAAGGTCCGCGCTGGTGAGAACCGTTTCGGCCACCAAATTCCTGAAGGCGGGCGTGTAACGGAGACGTCGTGGTCGTTCGAGGGGAAACACCCCTACAGCCTATTGGCTAAAGGTTTTGGCCAATTCTGCGAGGAGGATCCTTGTTTCCTCGCCCCACCCCACAAATACCTTGGGGTGAGTACCCCGCACGAGCGAGCCAGTTGTTTCTCCGCTGGTCACCACCACCGTCTCCGGCGCCACCAGACCCTGAACGGCCACCCACGCCGATGGCGCTCCGACGAAGAGGACCTGCGCGTGCGCGAGAATCTCTCGCTCCGGCGTCGTTAGCGCGCGAAATACCGTTCGATAACAGGCCACCGCTTCCAAGCCCATACCTCGCTCAGCTAAACCTTGGGCGAGCTCATCTCGTGTTTCTTCGGCCCCGAGAAAGTGCTCCGGCCCATGGGT
>CAIKZX010000045.1 GCA_903832015.1 uncultured Actinomycetes bacterium | reverse complement strand
TGACTTCGCTCTATGAACTCTCCCGCGAAGAACTCGGCAGCCAGCTTTCGGGCGAACCCAAGTATCGAGTCGACCAATTGTGGCAGGGGCTCTGGAGCGAATCGTTGCCGGCGAGTGAAATCACAACACTCCCAAAGTCCCTTCGAGAAAAACTCCACATGGAATTTCCACCGACGCTGGAAATTGCCAACGATGTCGAGACTGACCGCGGAGCCACTCGTAAGTGGGTCTTCCGCCTCCATGACGGGGCCACCATCGAAACAGTCTTGATGAATTACGACGATCGCGTTACGGTCTGCGTCTCTTCGCAGGCGGGTTGCGCGATGGGGTGCACTTTTTGTGCAACCGGACAGGCGGGGTTCTCTCGCCACCTCACGGTGAGTGAAGTGGTGGAACAGGTCATGTTCGCTGCGCGCACGGCCGCACCACGTCGACTTTCGAATGTTGTGTTTATGGGCATGGGCGAGCCCTTGGCGAATTACAACGTCACCGTTGAGGTTTTGCGTCGATTACATGAATTTAAAGGCATGTCCGCCCGACACCTCACCGTGTCGACGGTTGGAGTGGCGCCGGCCATTGAGCGACTCGCCGCTGAAGGTTTGCCGCTCACCCTGGCGGTGTCTTTGCACGCGGCGAATAATAAAACCCGCGATGAGCTCGTTCCTCTCAATAAGCGATACCCGCTCGAGCGTTTAAATGCCGCGTGCGAAAAGTGGATTGACACCACTGGTCGCCGCCTCAGTTTCGAGTGGGCGCTCATCGATGGGGTGAATGACACCGATCAAGCAATGGATGAACTCGCAGACTTTGCGTTGCCCTTAAACGCACACGTGAATTTGATTCCCCTGAATCCAACCCCTGGTTTTCTCGTCATGGGCTCAAGCTTGCAACGAGTAATGGAGTTTCGCGATGGTCTCGAAGGTCAAGGGGTAAACGCAACTGTGCGCTCCACCCGTGGGCGCTCTATCGCGGCGGCGTGTGGACAACTCGCGTCGGTTACTAATGGCAAGCGTCGATCAGTCACTATTCGCGATAAGGAATAGCTTTAAACCCCTAGAAATCAGGGGTGACTGGTAGCCTTTTTTGATGCCCACGCTGATGTCACGTCTCTCTCGCGTTTCTCGCTCGACGTGGTTAGTTCTCGGAACCTATCTATTCTTTTCACTCTTCGCCGCCTGGGGTACTTGGATTCATGGCCCAACGACCTACCTGCCCAGTGGCATGGGTGGCGACTGGGTCCAGTCCATTTGGTTCCTGAAGTGGATCCCCTACGCCATTGTTCACGGCCTAAACCCGAATCAGAGCATGTACTTGAACATGACTCATGGAGTAACTCTCGCCAGCTTGACCTCAATGCCGTTGTTGGGGCTATTGATGGCCCCCGTCACCCTCACCTTGGGTCCGGCGTTGAGCTACAACGTCCTTGCGGCTCTAGCCATTTTTGGCTCGGCCACTTCGGCTTATTTTGTAGCCAAGCGTTGGGTCGTGTGGAAGCCCGCTCGGTACTTGGCTGGTCTTATCTTCGGTTTTTCTCCCTACGTGGTGGGACAGAACATGGGGCACATTTTTCTCACCACCGGGGTCGCCTTTCCAATCCTCCTTCTGTGCTTTGACGAACTCTTTAACCGTCAACAGTGGAGCAAGAAAAAGCTCGCGGCGATTCTCGCCGTTGCGCTGGTCTTTGAAATAGGTGTCTCCATTGAGCTCTTGGCCGATGTTGCGGTGGTGCTGGGGATTACCGTGGTCGGAATCGCCCTCGTCAAGCGAAAAGAAGCCCTCGCCAAGTTGC